>NZ_JAENKO010000072.1 GCF_016599145.1 Tomitella cavernea | reverse complement strand
CGCCGCGGCGCGGCCGGATCGGATCGGCGCCGGGGCGGCGGCCGCCGCCGCGTCCCCGCCGGTCGCCGCCCGGGCGCGGCGGACGATGTCGTCGTGGTCGATGTTCCCGGCGACGGACAGCACCATCGACCGCGGCCGGTACCGCTCGCCGTGGAAGGCGCGGACCCGCTCGGCGGTCATCGACTCGATCGACTCGGCCGAGCCGATGACCGGCCGCGCAAGGGGGTGCCCGCCCAGGACCGCCTCCACGAGCAGGTCGCCGACGAGGTCCTCCGGGTCGTCCTCGCGCATCGCGATCTCCTCGAGCACCACCTCGCGCTCGAGGTCCACGTCGGCCGGGTCGCATGCGCCGCGCAACGCGATGTCGGCGACGACGTCGATGGCCAGCGCGGCGTCCTCGTCCAGCACGTGGGCGTAGAAGCAGGTGTACTCCTTGGTGGTGAACGCGTTGAGTTCTCCGCCGACGGCATCCATCTCCACCGCGACCGACTGCGCGGTGCGCGTGGGCGTCCGTTTGAACAGCAGATGCTCGAGGAAGTGGGCCGCGCCCACCTCGTCCGGCCGTTCGTCCCGCGCGCCGACCCCCACCCACAGCCCCACCGCAGCGGAGCGGACGCCGGGCAGCCGTTCGGTGACCACGCGCAAACCGGACGGCAGGACCGTTCGCCGAACGCCCTGAGGGGCCTCCCGGTCATCGCCCGGGAGGCCCCTCAGGGCGTCTGTCATCGTGCTACTCAGCGGAGGCCTCCGCTGTCGCCGCGTCGGCCGGCTGATCGGCGTCGTTCTCATCCACGGGGACGAGGCTGATCTTGCCGCGGTTGTCGATGTCGGCGATCTCCACGCGGATCTTGGTGCCCACGTTCACCACGTCCTCGACCTTGTTCACGCGCTTGCCCTGGCCGAGCTTGGAGATGTGCACGAGGCCGTCGCGCCCCGGCAGCAGCGAGACGAACGCGCCGAACGCGGTGGTCTTCACCACAGTGCCGAGGAAGCGTTCGCCCACCTTGGGCAGCTGCGGGTTGGCGATCGCGTTGATCTTGTCGATCGCCGCCTCCGCCGACGGGCCGTCCGCGGCGCCCACGTACACCGTGCCGTCGTCCTCGATGGAGATGTTGGCGCCGGTCTCCTCGGTGATCGAGTTGATCATCTTGCCCTTGGGCCCGATCACCTCGCCGATCTTGTCCACCGGGACCTTGACCGTGGTGACGCGCGGCGCGTAGGGGCTCATCTCGTCCGGGCCGTCGATGGCCTCGGCCATGACGTCCAGAATGGTCAGGCGCGCGTCCTTGGCCTGGGTCAGCGCACCCGCCAGCACCTGCGACGGGATGCCGTCGAGCTTGGTGTCCAACTGCAGGGCGGTGACGAAGTCCTTGGTGCCCGCGACCTTGAAGTCCATGTCGCCGAAGGCATCCTCGGCGCCGAGGATGTCCGTGAGCGCCACGTAACGAGTTTCGCCGTCGACCGCGTCGGACACCAGGCCCATCGCGATGCCCGCGACCGGTGCCTTCAGCGGCACGCCCGCGTTGAACAGGCCGAGCGTGGACGCGCACACAGAGCCCATGGACGTGGACCCGTTGGAACCGAGCGCCTCTGAGACCTGGCGGATGGCGTAGGGGAACTCCTCGACGCTGGGCAGCACCGGGATCAGCGCCCGCTCGGCGAGCGCGCCGTGACCGATCTCACGGCGCTTGGGCGAGCCGACCCGTCCGGTCTCACCGGTGGAGTACGGCGGGAAGTTGTAGTGGTGCATGTACCGCTTGGACTTCTCCGGCCCCAGCGAGTCGATCTGCTGGGCCATCTTGACCATGTCCAGCGTGGTGACGCCCATGATCTGCGTCTCGCCGCGCTCGAACAGCGCGCTGCCGTGCGCCCGCGGCACCACGGCCACCTCGGCGGACAGCGAACGGATGTCGGTGATGCCGCGGCCGTCGATGCGGAAGTGGTCGGTGATGATCCGGCGGCGCACCAGCTGCTTGGTGAGCGACCGGAACGCGGCGCCGATCTCCTTCTCGCGGCCCTCGAACTGCGGGCCGACGGCCTCGAGCAGCTCCGCCTTGATCTCGTCGGTGCGGTCGTCGCGCTCCTGCTTGCCGGCGATGGTCAGCGCCTGCGACAGCTTGTCCGCAGCGGCGGTCTCCACTGCGGCGAAGACATCGTCCTGGTACGCGGGGAACAGCGGGTAGTCGCCGGTGGGCTTGGCCGCCGACGTCGCGAGCTCCTGCTGGGCGCGGCACAGTTCGGCGATGAACGGCTTGGCCGCCTCGAGCCCCTGGGCGACGACCGACTCGTTGGGCGCCTGCGCGCCCGCCTCGATCTGGCTGATCGCGTGGTCGCTGGCGCCGGCCTCGACCATCATGATCGCGACGTCCGCCGGGGTGGACCCGCTGGCGGGCGTGACGATGCGGCCCGCGACCACCATGTTGAACACGGAGCTCCCGAGCTGCTCGACGGTGGGGAACGCGACCCACTGTCCGGCCGGGTTGGCCTCGGAGGTCACGAGCGCGACGCGCACGCCGCCCACCGGGCCGGAGAACGGCAGGCCCGCGATCTGCGTCGACGCGGACGCGGCGTTGATGGCGACCACGTCGTACTGGTCCTGCGGGTTCAGGCTCATCACCGTGATGACGACCTGGATCTCGTTGCGCAGACCTTCGGTGAAGGTGGGGCGCAGCGGGCGGTCGATCAGACGGCAGGTGAGGATCGCGTCCGTGGACGGGCGGCCCTCGCGGCGGAAGAACGAGCCGGGGATGCGGCCCGCGGCGTACATCCGCTCCTCGACGTCCACGGTGAGCGGGAAGAAGTCGAGGTTGTCCTTGGGCTGCTTGGAGGCCGTGGTGGCCGACAGCAGCATCGTTTCCTCGTCCAGGTACGCCACGACCGAGCCGGCGGCCTGCTTGGCCAGCCGACCCGTCTCGAAGCGGATGGTGCGGGTGCCGAAGGACCCGTTGTCGATGACGGCGGTCGCCTCGTACACGCCCTCATCGAGGTAATCGTTTTCGCTCATGAACTCTCTTCTCGTGTGGTGTCCGCCCGCCGGCTCTATGCGTGCGGTGGACAGGATGCTGCGCTTGCGCCGCCGGATGCTGCGTGCCGGATGCCGTACGTCGGATCCCGAGCACCCGGTGCGGTCGGAGCGGAGGTCGTCGATCGAAGCCGTCGGAGGGTGCTGCGCGCATTCCGGGGGGCGGGCAGCGGGTGCCCGGCCCGTGCCCGGCGCGCGATGCGTCGCTTCCGGCGGCCACTACCGAGGACCAGCCGCACGCGAACCGGTCGGATCCGGCGAACCGGAAAGCCGGTGTGCGCCGTGCCGCGGAGAATCCCTCCCCGCGGCGGGCATCCGCCACCGCCCGCTCCCCGTGGGGACCGTGCGGCCGGGCTGCCCGGTCGGCGTCAGCGCTGTTGGTCAGTATTCGGTCGATGAAATTGTCGTCGGCTCGTAGCGTATCCAGGCCGACTCGTCATCGAGCGGCCACAACTTCCGGGTCCGTTCGCCGCATACCCGGCACCGGCTGTTGCCGGAACCGGGTGATCCGGATTCCGGCGAACCGGACCGACCGACTCCGCCACCGACTGCTGACGGCGGAAATTCCGCGATCAGGCGTGCCTGGTGGGACGGACCCGGACGCGGCACGTGCCGGAAACCGGCCGAACCTGGTCCGACGTTACCACCGACGCCTCTGCGGGGGGGACGGCGCGCCGGGGACGGCGCGCACGACCGCGGGCCCGCCACCATGCGGCGACGGGCCCGCGGCCTACACGATCCGGCCGGGGCGGCTCAGCGACGCAGCCCCAGGCGCTCGATCAGCGAGCGGTACCGGTTGATGTCCACCTGCTGGAGGTACTTGAGCAGGCGGCGACGGCGGCCGACCAGCAGGAGCAGGCCACGACGCGAATGGTGGTCGTGCTTGTGCTCCTTGAGGTGCTCGGTGAGCCCGACGATGCGCTTGGTCAGCAACGCGACCTGCGCCTCCGGCGACCCGGTGTCCGTCCCGTGCAGGCCGTACTCGGTAAGGACCTGCTTCTTCTCATCGGTGGTCAATGCCACGGAGATGCTCCTGATCACTATGGTCCGCGCACGTGAGGCCGGACTGCCGCGACGTCCCCGCACTCCCCTGCCTCCGGCCTGGGCGATCCGGGACCCCACGCACGGTCCGGCGGCGCAGCCACCGCGAACCGCAGCCACGCCAGCGTGGGAGTCTACCACCGCGCCGGCCTGCCCCATCCGGCACGCCGGACCGCTCAGCCCGCTCTCCCGCCTACCCCGGGGCGCCGTCGGCGGCGAGCGCCGTGCGCGCACGTTCCACGTCGCCGCCCATCGCCTCGATGAGCGTCTCGACCGAGTCGAACGGCTCCATCGGGCGGATCCGCGCGACGAAGTCGACGGCGACGTGCTGGCCGTACAGGTCGACGTCCTTGTCCAGGACGAAGGCTTCGACCGTCCGGACCTGCCCCGAAAAGGTGGGGTTGGTCCCCACCGACACCGCGGCAGGGTAGGGGACGCCGGCCGCGAGCGCGTCACCGCCGGTGTCGTAGCCGTACCGGGTGAACCACGCGGCGTACACGCCGTCGGCGGGGATCGCGGTGAAGGGGGCGCTGTCGACGTTCGCCGTCGGATAGCCCAGGTCGCGTCCGCGCCGCTGCCCGCGCACCACCACGCCCTCGACCCGGTGCGGGCGCCCCAGCGCCGCACGCGCGGCCTCCACGTCGCCCGCCGCCACGCACGAGCGCACGTACGTCGACGACACCGTCACCTCGTCCTCCGAGAGCAGCGGCACGCCACGGACGGTGAACCCGAAGCGCTCGCCGAGCTCGGTGAGCGCCGCGGTGTCGCCCGCCGCCTTGTGCCCGAACCCGAAGTTGTCCCCCACCACGACCTCGGCGACGTGCAGGCGCTCCACCAGCAGCTCGTGCACGAAGCGCTCGGGCGACAGCTTCGAGAGCTCCTGGTTGAACGGCAGCACGAAGAACACGTCGATGCCGAGCTCGCCCGCCAGTTCGGCGCGGCGGGCCAGGGTGCTCAACTGTGCGGGGTGGCTGCCGGGCCGGATCACCTCGGACGGGTGCGGGTCGAACGTCATCAGCACCGAACGGATGCCGCGCCGCCGCGCCGCCTCCACGGCGGCGCCGATCAGCTCGCGGTGCCCGCGGTGCACTCCGTCGAACACGCCGATCGTGACCACGCAGCGGCCCCAGTCCGCGGGGATGTCGTCGAGTCCTCGCCACTTCAACACGGCACGAATCCTACGTCGGGCCGCGACCGCCGCTCCTGCGGCCTGCAGTGGGCACGCGCGCCGCCACCGCATAGGCTCGACTCCGATGACCGACGACGCCAATGCACCCGCTCCCGCCGACCCCGCCGCGCGGGCGCGCGTCGAGGCCCTCACGCCCGTGGCACAGGACTACCTGAAGGTCATCTGGACGGCCACCGAATGGGACGACGAGCCGATGTCCACGAAGCTGCTCGCCGAGCGGTTGGGATCCGCGGCGTCGACGGTGTCGGAGACGGTGCGCAGACTCGCCGACCAACATCTGGTGGACCACGTGCGCTACGGCGCGATCACGCTGACGTCCGCCGGCCGCGCCGCGGCGCTGGCGATGGTCCGCCGCCACCGGCTGATCGAGACGTTCCTGGTGCGCGAGCTCGACTACAGTTGGGCGGAGGTGCACGACGAGGCCGAGGTGCTCGAACACGCGGTGTCGGATCTGCTGGTCTCCCGCATCGACGCCAAGCTGGGGCATCCCGAGCGCGACCCGCACGGCGACCCCATCCCCCGGGCGGACGGAACCCTGCCGCGAATCCCCGGCCTGCGGCTGACGGACCTGGCCGGCGGCGCGTCGGGGTCGATCACCCGCATCTCCGACGAGCACCCCGACATGCTCCGCTACTTCGACGGGCTCGGCATCGCGCCCGGCGTCGTGCTCCGGGTCCTCGAACACCGCGACTTCGCCGGCACGATCTCCGTGCGGGTGCACGGCCCCGGCGACGCGGGCGCCGGCCGCACCGTCGAGCTGGGCCGCCCTGCGGCCGACGCGATCTGGCTGGTGCAGCAACCGGCGGATCCGCACCCGTCCCGATAACTCGGCCCGGGCCGGTCACCGCAGCATCACGGTCACCGCAGCGTCGCCGGGCGCACCACCATCACCGAGGCGGCGCGCCGCCCGCTCTCCTTGACCAGCGCGATCACGCGTCCGTCCGGGTCGACCACCCCGTAGGTGCCCTTCATCCCCACCGGCTCGAGCCACCGCCCCTGGCTGATCGATTCGGACTCCGCCGCCGAGATGTCGCGCAGGGGGAAGGCCGTGCGGACGGCGTCGTCCATGCCGAGCCCGATCGACGGCGTGGCCTGGACGTCGGCGAGCGGGCGCGCGTCCTCGACGCGGAACGGCCCCACCCGGGTGCGCCGCAGCGCGGTGAGGTGCCCGCCCACGCCCAGCGCGGCACCAAGATCGCGGGCCAGTGCGCGCACGTAGGTCCCGGAGCTGCAGTCCACCTCCACATCGAGGTCCAGCACGTCGCCGCTGCGGCGCTCGGCGACGATATCGAAGCGCTGCACCGTCACCTGCCGGGCGGGGATGGAGACGTCCGCGCCGTCCCGGATCAGCGCGTGCGCCCGCCGCCCGCCGATCTTGATGGCAGACACGCTGGAGGGGACCTGCTGGATCGTCCCCCGCAACCGCTGTGCCGCGGACTCGTAGTCGGCGCCGCCCACGCCGTGTGCCGGCGCGCCGCCCACGCGGTCACCGGTCGCATCGTCCGTACTCGTCGCATAGCCCAGCCGGATGGTGGCGGTGTAGGACTTGGTGGCGAGCGCCAGCAGGCCGAGCAGCTTGGTGGCGCGCTCGATCCCGATGACGAGCACGCCCGTCGCCATCGGGTCCAACGTTCCCGCATGGCCTACGCGACGCGTGGTGAACGCCTTGCGGCACCGCGCCACCACGTCGTGACTCGTCGCCCCCTCGGGTTTGTCGACGATGACGAGCCCGGCGTCGGCCAGACTCGCCTGAGATTTCCCACGCTTGGACACAGCGCAGAATTACACCACGACGACGGCGGTGACCACCAGCCCATCGGCCGCGATCCACCGCCCGTCGAGCGTGTCGAGCCGTCCCCCGTCGACGGTGTGCCCCGGCACGAGGATGCGCGAGCGGAAGGTCCCCGTCACGGCGCCGCCCTCGACGGCCTGAGCGTCGGCCGCGACGGTGATGTCGGCGTCCTCGAACCCGAGCCACCGCCGGGTCAGCGGGTACCACGCCTTGTACGTGGCCTCCTTGGCGCTGAAGAGCAGCCTGTCCAGCCGGACCTGCGGGACCGTGCCGGAGTCACGCTCGATGCGGTCCCGCTCCGCGGGCAGGCTCACCGACGCGAGGACCCCGTCCGGCAGCGGACCGTTCTGTTCCGCGTCGATGCCCACCGACCGCACCTGCAGCGCGAACCCCAGTGCGGCGGCGCGATACCCGGACGTGTGCGTCATACTGCCGACGATGCCCCGCGGCCAGCGCGGCGCGCCCTTGTCTTCCTTGGGCAGGGCGACGGGCTCCACGCCGAGCCGCCCCATGGCCGTGCGAGCGCAGTGGCGGACGCTCGCGTACTCGGCGCGGCGGCGTGCCACGGCGCGTGAGATCTGCTGCTCCTCCTCGGGGAACAGTGTGACGTCCGGCGGGTCCGCGAACAGCTCGGCGGCCTCGACTCCCCCCGGCAGGATCGCGTCGATCATCCGCGCAGCCTCGCCTTGAGCCGCTCGAACTCGGCCTCCTGGCGCGCACTGACCGGAAAGTGGCCGCCCCACTTGTTGAGGTCGCCGGGGCCGTACTGCGGTTCAGGGAGGATCTGACGCAGGACCGGCTCCTGCAGGCCGCGCCGGCGCCATTCTCGCGGGTACCCCACCGACACCTCCTCGAACCGCACGCCGTCGTAGTATGTGGTGCGCGGAATGTGCAGGTGCCCGTAGACCGTGCACACCGCCCGGTAGCGCCGATGCCAATCCGCTGTCTCATCGGTGCCGCACCACATGGCGAACTCGGGGTGCATGAGAACGTGCGTGGGCTCGCGCACCAGCGGAAAGTGATTGACCAGGATCGTCGGCAGTTCCGGGTCCAGCGCGTCGAGGCGGCGCCTCGTCTCGCGCACACGCGCCGCGCACCAGGCCTCCCGGGTGGCGTACGGCTGCGGCGAGAGCAGGAATTCGTCGGTGGCGACCACGCCGCGTTCACGGCCTTCCGCGAGCCCCGCCGTCTTGTCCGCCGCACCGGTGGGCAGCCAGCTGTAGTCGTAGAGCAGGAACATCGGCACGACCGTGACCGGTCCGCCGTCGCCCTCCCACACCGGATACGGGTCCTCGGGGGTCACGACGCCGATCTCCCGGCAGTCGCGCACCAGCCGCTCGTACAGGTCCACCCCGTGCAGCTGTACCGGGTCCTTGGCGGTGGTCCACAGCTCGTGGTTGCCGGGCGTCCAGATGACCTTGGCGAACCTGCCCGCCAACAACCCGAGGGTTTCGGCCACCTCGTCGGTGCGCTCGGCCACGTCGCCGGCGACGATGAGCCAATCGTCGTCCGTACCGGGCCGGAGCCCGTCCGTCACCTGCCTGTTGCCCCGGTGGCCCACGTGCAGATCACTGACCGCGAGCAAACGCCCCACGCGTCCTCCTCCGTTCACCATGCTTCAAGTCTCGTGTGCGATGCGCCGCGACCGCCCCGATACGCATGCGCGTCCCCGCCCCGGTCGGCGGCATCTGCCCCGGCGGGCTACGCCGGGGCCGTTCCGGGCACCGCCCACCTGCCCGACGCCGCCCGGGCCACGACCGCGCCGAGCCGCACCACCAGAAATGCCACCAGCCCACACCATATGCCGCGCAGGCCCCAGTCCCAAGCGAGGGAGGCCCAGATGATCGGCAGGAAGCCGCCCAGCGCGCCGAGGAGCGTGGCCGTGCGTAGGAACCGCGCGTCCCCGGCGCCGAGCAGCACGCCGTCGAGCGCGAAGACGACGCCGCCCAGCGGGATGAGAGCCACGAACAGCCACCACACGTCCCCGATCGGGCCGAGCACCGCGGGGTCGTCCGTGAACACCGCCGGCACCGCCGAGTACCCCGCCGCGAACAGTGCGGCCAACAGCACCGAAAGCAACGCCGACCAGCGTGTGATTCGCCAGGCGAGCGCACGGGCGCCCGCCACGCGGCCGCCGCCGAGCGCCGCGCCCACCAGCGCCTGCGCCGCGATGGCCAGCGAGTCGAGGACGAGCGTGAGGAAGTTCCACAGTTGCAGCACCACCTGGTGGGCCGCGAGCGACGGTGCGCCGAACCGCGCCGCTACGGCCGCCGCGGACAGGAAGCAGGCCTGGAAGCCGAGGCTGCGCAGGATGAGGTCGCGCGCCATGCCCGCCTGCGCGCGCATCACCGTCCACCGCGGAAGCAGACCGATGCCCACCACCCGCCGTTCCCGCAACAGCAGGACCAGGAATGCTGCGGCCGCCACCGTCTGCCCGACCAGGTTGGCCACGGCCGAACCGGCCAGCCCCAGATCCGGCATCCCGGCTGCGCCGAACACGAGCAGGGGACACAGCACCGCGGAGACCGCGAACCCGGCGACCACGCACACGAGCGGCCGGACGGTGTCCTCCACCCCGCGCATCCAGCCGTTTCCGGCCATGGACACGAGGATCGCCGGCACGCCCAGGATGGCGATCCGCAGCCACAGCACCGCGTCGCCGGCGAGGGCGGCGTCTCCGGCCAGCAGCCGCAGCAGCGGCCCTTCCAACGCGAACACCGCGGCGGCCAGGACCACGCCGACGCCGACTGCCAGCCACGTGGCCTGCACGCCCTCCCCCACGGCCCCCGCGCGGTCGCCCGCGCCGTACAGGCGCGCCGCCCGCGCCGTGGTGCCGTAGCTCAGGAACGTCAGCTGACTGCCCACGACGCTCAGTACCAGCGCGCCCAGCGCGAGCCCGGCCAGCGCGTCCGCTCCCAGCCTGCCCACCACCGCCACGTCCAGCAGAAGGTACAGCGGCTCGGCCGCCAGCACGCCGAGCGCCGGCAGAGCGAGAGCGAGGAACCGGCGGACGGTGACTCGGCCGGGGCCGCGCTCGGTCACGCCGCCGGCGACTCCGCCGCTGTGCACATCCGTGGTCGGCGATGCGCCCGCGGCGTCGGGCTCATCGGCCGAGGGCTGCACGCAGTTCCGCCAGGACGTCGTCCTGCGAGCCCGCCGCCGGATAGCCCGCGGCCGCACGGTGTCCGCCCCCGCCCAGTCCCCGCGCCACCGTGGCGACGTCGACCGTCCCCCGGGACCGGAGGGACACGGACCACAGGCCGCGCGGGGCATCGTCGTTCGACGGCCGTTCCTTGAGCACCACGGCGACCTCGGCCTCGTCGCTGGTGCGCACGATGTCGATGACGCTTTCCACCTCTTCCCATTCCACACCGCGGGCGTCCTCGAGGTGGATCGCCGTGTGGACCATGCCGCGACCGCCCACCGCCTCCGGATCCAGGCGCGCGCGGGCCAGAACCGTGCCGAGCATCGGCAGCCAGGCGAACGGGTGCGAGTCCATCAGGCCCCGCAGCAACGCAGGGCCGTCGAACCCGGTCTCCAGCAGGTCGGCGGTCAGGCGCAGCGAAGCGGTGTCGGCCCGCCGCAGGCCACCCGTGTCGGTGACGAGCCCGGCGTAGAGGCACTGGGCGATGTCGGCATCCACCGGCGTGCCCCACGCGCGCAGGATCCGTTCGACGATGACGGTGGTCGACTGGGCCTGCGGGTCGACCACCGCGACGTCGCCGAATCCCGTATTCGTGCTGTGATGGTCGACCACGAGCGCGGTGCCGGACGAGTCGAGCACACCGGCGAGTTCACCGAGGCGGTCGCTGCTGCTGCAATCGACCGCCACCGCCACCGCGCTATCCGCGGGGACCTCCTCCGGCGGGCACAGCAGGTGCGTCCCGGGGAGCAGTGTCAACGACCGGGGCAGCCGGTGGGGCGCCGGGAATGACGCGCGCACCGGTGTTCCGGCACGCTCGAGCGCGACCGCCAGCGCCAGCGCGCTGCCGATCGTGTCCGCATCCGGGTTGACGTGCGAGAGCACCGTGACGGAGGACGCCGAGCGCAGCAAGCGCGCCGCGTCGTCGGCCCCCACCGGCCGCGCCACCTCCGAGCACACGGCTCAGCCCGCGTCGCCGGCCGGGCCGGCGCCGTCCGCGGCGTCTTCGGCGTCTTCGCCGACGGTGCGGCGGTACGGGTCGGCGTCACCGGCCGGGCGCGCACCGACCGCGCCGCGCGCCACCGCCTCGTCGGCCTCACGCGCCCGCGCAAGCAGCTCCTCCATGCGCCGGGCGGTGTCCGGGACCGTGTCCGCCACGAACGACAGCGTGGGGGTGAATCGCACACCTGTGCCTGCACCCACGAGCGTGCGCAGCTGCCCCTTCGCCCGTTCCAGAGCCTCGGTGGCCGCCTGCACGTCGGGCTCCGCGTCCACCGACTCACCGCGCACGGTGAAGTAGACGGTCGCGTCGTGCAGGTCGTTGGTGACCCGCGTGTCGGTGATGGTGACGTATTCGAGCTGCGGGTCCTTCACCTCGTGTTGGATCGCAGTGGCCACGATCGCGCCGATCCTCTTCGCCAGCCTCCTGGCACGTGCGTGATCTGCCATCACCCTCACCCTTCCTGCGCTGAAAACCTGCACCGCCGGAACGCCGGCGGCACTGTCCGCCGCCGCGACCGCGGTGTCCTTGATGTTCCACTCCGGGTCCTTGATGTTCCACTCCGGGCGCGACGAAAGCACTACGCCGACGCCGTCGGCGGTCGACCGGGCCCCGCCCGGGAACGCACCGGTGCGGGTGCCGCGCCTCGCGCCACCCGCACCGGTCCCGTGCTCTACCGCCGATCAGTCGCGCGGCTTCTCCCGAAGCTCGTAGGTGTCGATGATATCGCCCACCTTGATGTCCGAGTACGACAGCGTCATGCCGCATTCGAACCCGTCGCGGACCTCGGTGGCGTCGTCCTTCTCACGCCGCAACGACTGGATGGTGACGTTCTCCGAGACCACCGCCCCGTCGCGGACCAGCCTGGCCTTGCCGTTGCGGCGCACGCTGCCCTCGGTGACCATGCAACCCGCGATGTTGCCGACCTTGGACGACTTGAAGATCGCGCGGATCTCCGCCTTGCCCAGCTCGACTTCCTCGTACACCGGCTTGAGCATGCCCTTGAGCGCCGATTCGATCTCGTCGATCGCCTGGTAGATGACCGAGTAGTACCGGATATCCACGCCCTCGCGGTTGGCCAGCTCGGTGGCCTTGCCCTCTGCGCGCACGTTGAATCCGAGGATCACCGCATCCGAGGCGGCGGCGAGGTTGACGTTGGTCTCCGTCACCGCGCCCACGCCGCGGTCGATGACCCGCAGCTGCACCTCGTCGTCGATCTCGATACCGAGCAGTGCCTCCTCGAGCGCCTCAACGGTGCCCGAGTTGTCGCCCTTGATGATCAGGTTGAGCTGGCTGTGCTCCTTGAGCGCCGAATCCAGATCCTCGAGGCTGATGCGCTTGCGGCCGCGCGCGGCGAGAGCATTGCGCTTGCGCGCGTTGCGCTTGTCGGCGATCTGCCGGGCCACGCGGTCCTCATCGACCACCAGCAGGTTGTCGCCGGCACCCGGCACGGAGGTGAAGCCCACCACCTGGACCGGACGCGACGGCAACGCCTCGGCGACGTCGTCGCCGTTCTCGTCGACCATGCGGCGCACGCGGCCGTAGGCGTCGCCGGCGACGATCGAGTCGCCGACGCGCAGCGTTCCACGCTTGATGAGCACGGTGGCCACCGGGCCGCGGCCGCGGTCCAGGTGCGCCTCGATCGCGACACCCTGGGCGTCCATGTGCGGGTTGGCCCGCAGGTCCAGCGACGCGTCCGCCGTCAGCAGCACGGCCTCAAGCAGCTCGTCGATGTTCAGGCCCTGCTTGGCGGAGATGTCGACGAACATGCTGTCGCCGCCGTACTCCTCCGGAATCAGCCCGTACTCGGTCATCTGGCCGCGGATCTTGGCCGGGTCCGCGCCCTCCTTGTCGATCTTGTTGACCGCGACGACGATGGGCACCTCCGCGGCCTGGGCGTGGTTGATCGCCTCGACCGTCTGCGGCATGACACCGTCGTCCGCCGCCACCACGATGATCGCGATGTCGGTGGCCTGCGCACCGCGGGCACGCATGGCGGTGAACGCTTCGTGGCCCGGGGTGTCGATGAAGGTGATGACGCGGTCGTTGCCCTCCAGGTGGGTCTCCACCTGGTAGGCGCCGATGTGCTGGGTGATGCCGCCGGCCTCGCCCTCACCCACGTTGGCCTTGCGGATCGTGTCGAGCAGCCGCGTCTTGCCGTGGTCGACGTGGCCCATGACGGTGACCACCGGGGGACGCTGTTCGAGGTCCTCGTCGGTGCCCGCGTCCTCCCCGAAGGTGAGGTCGAAGCTGTCGAGCAGCTCGCGATCCTCGTCCTCGGGGCTGACGACCTGGACGACGTAGTTCATCTCGGAGCCGAGCAGCTCCAGCGTCTCGTCCGCCACCGACGCGGTCGCCGTCACCATCTCGCCGAGGTTGAACAACGCCTGCACGAGTGCTGCGGGGTTCGCGTCGATCTTGTCCGCGAAGTCCGACAGCGACGCGCCGCGGGCGAGCCGGATGGTTTCGCCGTTGCCGCGCGGAAGCCTGACACCGCCTGCGGAGGGCGCCTGCATCGAGTCGTATTCCTGGCGCTTCTGCCGCTTCGACTTGCGGCCACGACGCGGTGCGCCGCCCGGGCGCCCGAACGCCCCGGCGGTGTTGCCGCGCCCACCGCGGCCGCGGCCGCGGAACCCGCCGCCG
>NZ_JAENKO010000071.1 GCF_016599145.1 Tomitella cavernea | reverse complement strand
GGCATGCGCCCAGTGTGGACGGTGCGGGCGCCGCCCGGCGGCGCCGCCGGGCGCACCTGTGGACAACCGGTCCGCAGTCCCCATCGAACACCGGATCGGTTGACAACCGGCGCCCGGCCGGACTCGGTTTTTTGCGGGGGCCCCGACGACGTACACTGGACCGGCGATCCGTCCCCGGGCGGATTGACTTCGCGCGTCCGCACCCCCGGCACCCCGGTGCCGGTACCAGGACCGCCGACGGTCCCGCACTGCGGACGGATGTCAGGTCCGTCCGACGCGGGTTCGGTGGATCCGCGGGCGCCAGGGCGGCGACCGGCCGGTCGCCGCGGCAACCGTGAACAAAGGAATGGCATCACCATGGCCGTAGTGACTATGAGGCAGCTGCTCGACAGCGGCGCCCACTTCGGGCACCAGACCCGCCGGTGGAACCCCAAGATGCGTCGGTTCATCTTCACCGACCGCAATGGCATCTACATCATCGACCTGCAGCAGACGCTGACGTACATCGACAAGGCGTACGAGTTCGTCAAGGAGACCGTCGCCCACGGCGGCACCATCCTGTTCGTCGGCACCAAGAAGCAGGCGCAAGAGTCCATCGCCGCGGAGGCCACCCGCGTCGGCATGCCGTACGTCAACCAGCGTTGGCTCGGCGGCATGCTCACCAACTTCCAGACGGTGCACCGTCGCCTCCAGCGTCTCAAGGAGCTCGAGACGATGGAGCAGACGGGCGGCTTCGAGGGGCGCACCAAGAAGGAAATCCTCATGCTCACGCGTGAGAAGAACAAGCTCGAGCGCACGCTCGGCGGCATCCGCGACATGGCGAAGATCCCGTCCGCAGTGTGGATCGTCGACACCAACAAGGAGCACCTCGCGGTCTCCGAGGCGCGCAAGCTCAACATCCCGGTCGTCGCCATCCTCGACACCAACTGCGATCCGGACCTGGTGGACTACCCCATCCCGGGCAACGACGACGCCATCCGCAGCGCCGCGTTGCTGACCAAGGTCGTGGCCACGGCCGCGGCCGACGGTGTGCAGTCGCGCGCCGCCCGCAACGCCGGCGACGACAAGCCGGAGGCCGCGGCAGGCGAGCCGCTGCCGGAGTGGGAGCAGGAGCTGCTCTCCGGTGACGCCGAGAAGGCTGCCGCCGGTGACGCCGAGAAGGCTGCCGCCGGTGACGCCGAGAAGGCTGCCACCGACGAGGCCGCCCCCGCCGCCGGCACGCCCGCCGAAGAGGCGGCGCAGGCCCCGGCCGACGCCCAGCAGTAGAGACCCGCACGGCCCGGCCGAGGGCCCAATCACCGAGGAGGCTCGCCTCGATGGCGAACTACACCGCCGCTGATGTCAAGCGGCTCCGGGAGCTCACCGGCTCCGGAATGATGGACTGCAAGAAGGCACTGGAGGAGAACGGCGGCGACTTCGACAAGGCCGTCGAGTTCCTGCGCATCAAGGGCGCCAAGGACGTGGGCAAGCGTGCCGAGCGCGCCACGGCCGAGGGGCTCGTCGCCGAGAAGGGCGGCGTGCTGATCGAGCTCAACAGCGAGACCGACTTCGTCGCCAAGAACGAGCAGTTCCAGGAGCTTGCGGACAAGGTCGTCGCCGCCGCTGCGGAGGCGCGTCCGGCCGACGTCGCTGCCCTCGAGGCGCTGCCGCTGGACGGCAGCACCGTCGGCGAGGTCGTCCAGGCCATGTCGGCCAAGCTGGGCGAGAAGCTGGAGCTGCGTCGCGTCGCCTCCCTGGACGGGCAGGTGGCCGTGTACATGCACCGCCGCAGCACCGACCTGCCGCCGGCGGTGGGCGTCGTCGTGCAGTACACCGGCGACGGCGACGCGGCCGCGGAGGCCGCGCGTGGTGCCGCGATGCAGGTGGCGGCCATGAAGGCCAAGTACACCTCCCGCGACGAGGTGCCCGAGGAGATCGTCGCCAAGGAGCGCCGGATCGCTGAGGAGACGGCCCGCGAGGAGGGTAAGCCCGAGCAGGCGATGCCCAAGATCATCGAGGGCCGGGTGAACGGGTTCTTCAAGGACGTCGTGCTGCTCGAGCAGCCGTCCGTGTCGGATTCGAAGAAGACCGTCAAGGCCGTGCTCGCGGAGTCGGGCGCGGAGGTCACGGCCTTCCACCGCTTCGAGGTGGGGCAGGCCTGATCGGCTGCAGCCGATGACGATGCGCCGGCGGGACCGTCCCGGGCCTTTGTGGTCCGCGGACGGTCCCGTCCCGGCGTATCCGGTGGGATTGCGCATTCGACGGTCCGCGGGGCCGGGAGGAAGTCAGGACTGAACATGGCGAACAACCCCAACGGCTACCGCCGCGTGCTGCTCAAACTCGGCGGCGAAATGTTCGGCGGCGGGCGAGTGGGCCTGGACCCCGATGTGGTCGAGGCTGTGGCCACGCAGATCGCCGAGGTCGTACGCGACGGAGTGCAAGTGGCCGTGGTGATCGGCGGCGGCAACTTCTTCCGCGGTGCCGAACTGCAGCAGCGCGGCCTCGAACGATCGCGTTCGGACTACATGGGCATGCTCGGAACTGTGATGAACTCGCTGGCCCTGCAGGACTTCCTGGAGAAGCGTGGCATCGACACCCGCGTGCAGACCGGCATAACGATGGGGCAGGTGGCCGAGCCGTACATCCCGCGCCGGGCCGTCCGCCACCTGGAGAAGGGGCGGGTCGTGATCTTCGGCGCCGGCATGGGGATGCCCTATTTCTCCACCGACACCACCGCCGCGCAGCGGGCGCTCGAGGTGGGCGCCGAGGTGGTCATGCTGGCCAAGTCCGTCGACGGGGTGTATTCGGCGGATCCGCGCCAGGATCCCGACGCGACGATGTACGACGAGATCACCCACGAGGAGGCGCTCGTACGCGGCCTCAAGGTCGCGGATGCGACGGCGTTCAGTCTGTGCATGGACAACGCCATGCCGCTGCTGGTGTTCAACCTCCTGACGGAGGGCAATATCGCGCGGGCCGTGTCAGGTGAGAAGATCGGTACATTGGTGCGTTCGTGACCGCCGATACCCCGGCGCGGCCGGGGCGCGATAGTTTTGCCGGACGGATACCGCAGACCGGCGCAGTGACAGTGCCGGCCTGCGCCCGGTGCAGACCCATAACCGACGGAGGAATGCCGTGATCGACGAAACTCTCTTCGAGGCCGAGGAGAAGATGGAGAAGGCGATCGAGGTCGCCCGGGATGATCTCGGCTCCATCCGCACCGGCCGGGCGAACCCCGGCATGTTCTCCCGTGTGGTCGTCGAATACTACGGAAGCCCGACCCCGATCACCCAGGTCGCCAGCATATCGGTGCCGGAGCCGCGCATGGTCGTCATCAAGCCGTACGAGGTATCGATGCTCGGCAAGATCGAGACGGCCATCCGCAACTCGGACCTGGGCGTGAACCCCACCGACGACGGCACGATCATCCGGGTCTCGGTCCCCCAGCTCACCGAGGAGCGCCGCCGCGAGTTCGTCAAGCAGGCCAAGGCCAAGGCCGAGGAGGCCCGGGTCGCGGTGCGCAACGTGCGCCGCAAGGCGATGGACGAGCTCAACCGGATCCAGAAGGACGGCGACGCCGGCGAGGACGACGTCACCCGTGCGGAGAAGGAACTCGACAAGACGACGGGCCGGTACGTCGGCCAGATCGACGAGATGGTCAAGAACAAGGAATCCGAGCTTCTGGAGGTCTGACCGCGGCGGGCGCCGGGCGGTCCCGCCATCGGCGCGACGTGAGCGGGGCGGTTCGACGACATGCGTGACCACGAGACCACACCAGGAGGCCCAGTGACGGCAGGCGGCGAAGCCACCCAGCAGCAGCCGGACAAGCGGCCGTCGAAGGCGGGGCGCAATCTTCCCGCGGCGATCGGCGTCGGGGTCGCGCTCGGCGCGCTCATCATCTGCGTGCTGCTGTTCGCGCCCACCGCCTGGGTGGCGGTCGTCGCCGTCGCCGCCGCGATCGCCACGTGGGAAGTGTGCGAGCGGCTGCGCCAGGGCGGAATCGACGTGCCGCTGGTTCCGCTGCTGATCGGCGGCCAGGCGATGATCTGGTTGACCTGGCCGTACGGCGCATCCGCGACGTTCGGCGCATTCGCTGTGACGGTGCTCGTCCTCATGATCTGGCGGCTGGTGAGCGCCGGCCTGGACGCGACCCCCCGGAACTACACGCGCGACATGGCCGTGGGCGTCTTCGTCGCCGCATGGATACCGTTGTTCGCGTCGATCGGCGCGCTGCTGGTGTTCGACGGCGACAACGGCGCCGGCAAGGTGCTCTGCCTGATGATCGGCGTGGTGTGCTCGGATGTGGGGGGCTACGCCGCCGGGGTGCTGCTGGGCAAGCATCCGATGGTCCCTGCCATCAGCCCCAAGAAGTCGTGGGAAGGACTGGGCGGATCGCTGCTCTTCGGCGTCGTCGGGGGAGTGCTCACCGTGACGCTGATCCTCGGTGAGGCCTGGTGGATCGGGGCGATCCTCGGGGCCGTGATCGTGGTGACGTCGACGCTCGGCGACCTGGTGGAATCGCAGTTCAAGCGGGACCTGGGCATCAAAGACATGGGCGCGCTGCTGCCCGGACACGGGGGGATCATGGACCGGCTCGATTCGGCGTTGCCGTCGGCCGTGGCCGTGTGGGTGGTGCTGGGGCTCGCGTTCTGACCGTCACCCGTCCGGCCACGGACGGGAGCCCGTGGCCGGACGGGTGGTCCGCGAGGGTCGTGTCGCCGTTTAGCGCTGTTTGCGCGCCGCCCGGCGCATCTGGAGCATCCGCGCGGCGCCGATCAGCGCGGTGATGAGCGCGCCGCCGATCGCGGCGAGCAGGATCGTCACTCCCAGCGGCAGTGAGAACTCCCACCCGAAAATCTGGACCGGGGTCGAGTCGGAGTTCTGGATGATGAAGATGAGCAGGAAGATCAGGATGATCGCGCCGACGATCCACGCGACCCAAGCGCGTGCCGTGCGCGAATTCTTCGCCAAGTCGACGCGCTTGCGTCCCTGCTTGGACGAGCGTGACGCGGTGGTGTCGGCGGTCGCAGTGGCGCCGTCAGCGGGCGTGTGCGCTGCGGCCTGCCGTTCGTCGGCGCCGGCCGGGGAAGCGTCGGTGCCCGTCGACGGCGTGGACGGTGTGCCGTACTGGTCGTCGGTGCTCATGCCCCGATGATCCCCCACAGCGGCACCGCGCGCACGGTTCTCGGCGCACCCGGCGGGTCGGATGTCACACGGGGCGAGGCGGCGATTCTGCCGGCGATCTGGGACAATCGGTGATCATGGCCGGTCGCACGCAGCATCCATCCACGCAGGACGCGCAGTCCGCCGCCCCGGGTCCGGCGGAGCCGACGACGGACAGTCCCGGCGCGGCGGGCGGCAGCACGCCCGTCCGCCTGGTGTTCTCGGCGCCGCGGCGCGGGCTTCCGCCGACGCACCTGGCGGATCTGGACGCCGACGGTCGCCGGGCAGCGATGGGGGAGCTGGGTCTGCCGAAGTTCCGTGCGGATCAGGTGGCCCGCCAGTACTACGGCCGTCTCGTGGCGGATCCGGCCGAGATGACGGATCTGCCGGCGGCGATGCGCGAGTCGGTTTCCGAGGCCCTGTTCCCGCCGCTGCTCACCGCGGTGCGGCACATCGCCTGCGACGACGGCACCACGCGCAAGACCCTGTGGCGGGCGGGCGACGGCACCCTGCTCGAGAGCGTGCTGATGCGGTACCCGGACCGCGCGACGCTGTGCATTTCCAGCCAGGCGGGGTGCGGGATGGCCTGCCCGTTCTGCGCGACGGGGCAGGGCGGCCTCGACCGGAACCTGTCCACGGCGGAGATCGTCGATCAGGTCCGTGCAGCCGCGGCGGCGATGCGCGACGGCGAGGTGCACGGCGGACCAGGCAGGCTCTCGAACATCGTGTTCATGGGCATGGGGGAGCCGCTGGCCAACTACAAGCGGGTGGTGGCCGCGGTCCGGCGGATCACCGAGCCCGCGCCGGACGGCTTCGGGCTGTCGCAACGGTCGGTGACGGTGTCGACGGTGGGGCTGGCCCCGGCGATCCGCAAGCTCGCGGACGAGGGCCTGTCGGTGACGCTGGCCGTGTCCCTGCACACCCCGGACGACGAGCTGCGCGACACCCTCGTCCCGGTGAACAACCGGTGGTCGGTGGCGGAGGTGCTCGACGCGGCCCGGTACTACGCCGACCGCACCGGACGCCGCGTGTCCATCGAATACGCGCTGATCCGCGACGTCAACGACCAGCCGTGGCGTGCTGATCTGTTGGGCAAGAAGCTCCGCGCCGCGCTCGGGTCGCTCGTGCACGTGAACCTGATCCCGCTCAACCCCACTCCGGGCAGCGAATGGGATGCGGCCCCGAAGCCCGTCGAGCGCGAGTTCGTGCGGAGGGTGCGCGCGGCGGGGGTGTCCTGCACGGTGCGCGACACGCGCGGCCAGGAGATCGCCGCCGCGTGCGGCCAGCTCGCTGCGACCGAGAAGTAGAGAAGAAGAAGTAGGAAAAACAAAGAGGACCGGCCCCGGATGCACCGGGGCCGGTCCTGCGAGGGCGTTGCGGCCGCTCAGCGGTTCCAGCGGTTGTGCCGCGTGTAGATGTCGATCAGCAGGAAGCCGACGACGACCGCGGCGGAGACGCACAGGTAGATGATTGCCGTCGCCGTCTCGATGTTGTTGAAGATCATCAGGAGCAGGAACAGCGCGAAGAACCAGCCGGCGATACGGAAGGTCTTGGTGGCCTGGCCGTGCCAGCCCCAGCCGACCGACGGCTCGTCCGCGGGGTCGACGCGGGATTCCTCGATGGCCTTCTCGAGGGAGGGATGCACCTGCTGCTGTGTGGCCACGGTCGAACCTCCTGGTTTCACTGTGTCGGCCCCAATCCTGGCACATTCCGGGCCCCGGTACGACAGGGGGTCGTCACCGACGGGCCCGGCCCGCGGGGAGCGCGCGCCGGGCCCGGAGGTGGCCGCAGGGCGGGGCGTCGGGAACAATGGTGCGGTGACGAGAACGCGTGTACTGCTCCTGGGGAGCACCGGTTCCATCGGCACCCAGGCGCTTGAGGTGATCTCCGCGGCTGCGGGACGGTTCGAGGTGGTGGGCCTCGCCGCCGGCGGCACCGACGTCGAGCTGCTGGCCCGGCAGATCCGCGCCACCGGGGTGCGGGAGGTGGCCGTGGCGGACCCCGCGGCGGCGGCCCGTCTGGCCGATGTCGTGGGCTTCCCCGTCCGGTCGGGTCAGTCGGCGGCGGAGGAGCTGGTGCGCTCCGTCCCGGCGGATGTGGTCCTCAACGGCCTCGTCGGTTCGCTGGGGCTGCGGCCCACCCTCGCGGCGCTGGAGACCGGTGCGCGCCTGGCGCTGGCTAACAAGGAGTCGCTCATCGCCGGCGGCCCGCTGGTGCTGGCCGCCGCGGCGGTGGGGCAGATCGTCCCCGTCGACTCCGAGCACTCCGCGCTGGCGCAATGCCTGCGTGCGGGTCGTGCGCAGGAGGTGGACAGGCTCGTGCTGACCGCGTCGGGCGGACCTTTCCGCGGCTGGACGGCGGAGCAGCTGACCGACGTCACGCCCCAGCAGGCCGGCGCCCACCCCACGTGGTCGATGGGCCCGATGAACACGCTCAACTCGGCGACGATGGTCAACAAGGGCCTCGAACTTCTCGAGGCGCACATGCTCTTCGGCGTGCCCTACGACAGGATCGAGGTCACCGTGCACCCGCAGTCGGTGGTGCACTCGATGGTGACCTTCCACGACGGCTCGACGATCGCGCAGGCCAGCCCGCCGGACATGCGCCTGCCGATCGCCTTGGCTCTGGGCTGGCCCCAGCGCATCGCCGGCGCGGCGACGGCGTGCGACTTCACCGCCGCCTCCACCTGGGAGTTCGAACCGCTCGACGCCGACGTCTTCCCCGCGGTGGAGCTGGCGCGCAGCGCGGGTGTGGCCGGCGGGTGCATGCCGGCCGTGTTCAATGCGGCCAACGAGGAGGCGGCGGCCGCGTTCCTGGCCGGCCGCATCCGGTTCCCGCGGATCGTCGCCACGGTGGCCGAGGTGCTCGCTGAGGGCGGCCGGTGGGCGGCCGATCCGGCCGGCGTCGACGAGGTGCTCGCTGCGGAGCAGTGGGCGCGCGGGCGCGCCGCCGGCCTGGTCGGGCAGGGGGGCTGACGGGCAGTGGATTTCGTATTGGGCGTGATCCTGTTCGCCTTCGGCATCGGCGTCTCGATCGCGCTGCACGAGTTCGGGCACCTGGGCGCGGCCAAGATGTTCGGGATGAAGGTCCGCCGCTACTTCATCGGCTTCGGACCCAAGATTTTCTCCTTCCGCAGGGGGGAGACGGAGTACGGGCTCAAGGCGGTGCCCGCGGGCGGGTTCTGCGACATCGCGGGCATGACGGCGATGGACGAGCTCGCGCCCGACGAGGCGGCCCGGGCCATGTTCCGATTCCCGGCGTGGAAGCGCATCGTCGTGATGCTCGCCGGCGTGGTGATGAACATCCTCATCGGGCTCGTGCTGATCTACGGGCTGGCGCTCGGCTCGGGGCTGCCGCAGATCAACGCCCCGCAGACGAAGTTGGGCGCACTGTCGTGCTCGTCGCCGGTGCAACGGGCCGACGGCACGCTGGTGCCGTGCACGGGCACCGGACCGGCGCAGCAGGCCGGGCTCGAATCCGGCGACGTGGTCAAGAGGATCGACGGCACCGCCGTGGAGACCTGGCCGGACCTCGTCGCGGCCGTGCGGGACAGCTCCGGCACGGTGCCGTTCGTCGTCGAGCGGGACGGCGAGACGCTGACGATCCCCGTGCAGGTCGAGCAGGTGCAGCGGCAGGTGACCGACCCGTCCACCGGCGCGCAGCGCAGCGAGACCGTCGGCGCGATCGGCGCCGGGCGGTCGGTCGCGGAGCTGGATCAGTTCAACGCGCTCACCGCGGTGCCCGGGTCGCTCGAGTTCACCGGCGAGATCGCCGTGCTCAGCTGGAACGCGCTGCTGGACTTCCCCTCGCGCGTGCCCAACCTGGTCGAGTCGATCTTCGGCGGCCAGCGCAGTGACGAGACCCCGATGAGCGTCGTCGGGGCCAGCAGGCTCGGCGGCGAGTTCGTCGAACGCGACTTGTGGCAGCCGTTCGTGCTTCTGCTGGCGCAGCTGAACTTCTTCCTCGCGCTGCTCAACGTGCTGCCGCTGTTGCCGTTCGACGGCGGCCACATCGCCGTGGTGATCTACGAGAAGATCCGCGACGCCGTGCGCAGGCTGCGGGGCAAGGCGGCGGGAGCCCCGGTCGACTACATGAAACTCATGCCGGTCACCCTGGCGATAGCGGTGGTGCTCGGCGGGTTCATGCTGTTGACGGTGACGGCGGACATCGTCAACCCGATCCGGGTGTTCTGAGCGGCCCGATCCGGACCGCGCCGAGCGTGCCGCCGCCCGTGGCGAAGGTCACCATCGCGGGCGACCGTGGAGCCCGGGGCCGCAGTGGAGGACAATCGGAGCAGAGCCCCGGCGGATCAGGCCGGAGCGCAGGTGCTCACCATCGAGAGGATGATAGTTGTGACGAGCCCCGTGGGTCTCGGTATGCCGTCCGGGCCGGCCGCGGTGCTGGCTCCGCGCCGCGCGACGCGCCAGCTGCACGTGGGCAGCGTGGGCGTGGGCAGCGACTACCCGGTGTCCGTGCAATCGATGACCACTACCAAGACGCACGAGGTCAACACCACGCTGCAGCAGATCGCCCAGCTGACGGCGTCGGGGTGCGACATCGTCCGGGTGGCGTGCCCGCGGCAGGAGGACGCCGACGCGCTCGAGGCGATCGCCCGCAAGAGCCAGATCCCGGTGATCGCCGACATCCACTTCCAGCCGCGCTATATCTTCGCCGCCATCGACGCCGGGTGCGCGGCGGTCCGCGTCAACCCCGGCAACATCAAGGAGTTCGACGGCCGCGTCGGCGAGGTGGCGCGGGCGGCCGGGGACGCCGGCGTCCCGATCCGCATCGGGGTCAACGCTGGATCGCTGGACCCGCGTCTACTCAAGAAGTACGGCAAGGCGACGCCGGAGGCGCTGGTCGAATCGGCGCTGTGGGAGGCCGGGCTGTTCGCCGAGCACGGCTTCCACGACATCAAGATCTCGGTCAAGCACAACGACCCGGTGGTGATGGTCGAGGCCTACCGGCAGCTGGCCGAGCAGTGCGACTACCCGCTGCACCTGGGCGTGACGGAGGCGGGCCCGGCGTTCCAGGGCACCATCAAGTCGGCCGTCGCGTTCGGTGCCCTGCTGTCGCAGGGGATCGGCGACACGATCCGCGTCTCGTTGTCCGCCCCGCCGGTCGAAGAGGTCAAGGTGGGCACCCAGATCCTGCAGTCGCTGGGCCTGCGCCCCCGCAAGCTCGAGATCGTCTCGTGCCCGTCCTGCGGCCGCGCGCAGGTGGACGTCTACAAGCTCGCCGACGAGGTCACGGCGGGCCTGGAAGGCATGGAGGTACCGCTGCGCGTCGCCGTGATGGGGTGCGTCGTCAACGGCCCCGGCGAGGCGCGCGAGGCCGACCTCGGTGTGGCGTCCGGCAACGGCAAGGGCCAGATCTTCGTCAAGGGCAAGGTGATCAAGACGGTGCCGGAGGCGCAGATCGTCGAGACGCTCATCGAGGAGGCCATGCGCATCGCCGAGGAGATGGGCGACGGCGCTGAAGACGGCACAGTAGCGGGCGCCGGGCCGTCGGTCACGGTGTCCTGAACGCATCGCGTCGCCTTACCGCGACGTCAGGGCGGGGTTTGCGGGCGGATCGACTCCGCGCGTGGCAATGTTGACAGGACGGGGCCGTCCGAACGGACGGGCGGCCCGCACGCGAGCGGCGGAGTGGGCCGGTGCTGAAGCTGCTGGGGACCAGAGTGCTGGGGACGCGCGAACGTGATGCGGTCGTGCGCGCCCTCGGCGCGGACCCGGTGGCGGCATGCATGATCGCCGCGCGGGTGCAACAGCGTGGCCTCGGGCGCAGCGCCCTCGGCGGCGAAATGTGGACCCGGGGCGGCCCGGAGCGGGCGCTGTGCTTTTCCGGCGGCAATCTCGTGCCACTCGTCGGCACCCGGCACGACATCGAGGCCTTCGCTGACCGGGCGCTGCGCGGGCCGCGCCTGTGCACCTCGCTGGTGGGGCGCAGCGAGCTTGCCATCCCCATGTGGGCGGTGCTCGAATCGCGCTGGGGTCCTGCGCGCGAGGTCCGTTCCGACCAGCCGTTGCTCGCGCTCGACGCGGCGCCGGCGGTGACACCGGACCCCCTGGTACGGCGGGTGACGATGGACGACCTCGCGCCGTACCTGGAGGCCGCCGTCGCCATGTTCATCGAGGAGGTCGGCATCGATCCGCGGTTGCATGACGGCGGCCAGGGATACCGGGAGCGCGTCGCCGCCACGATCCGCGCGGGCCGCGCCTGGGCGCGCATCGCCGACGGGCGGGTGCTGTTCAAGGCCGAGGTGGGCTCGTACTCCGACAAGGTGGGGCAGATCCAGGGCGTGTGGGTGCGGCCCGGCGAGCGCGCCCGCGGCCTCGGCACCCGCGGCACGGCGACCGTGTGCGCTGAACTGCGCGCGGCCGGGCGGACGCCCAGCCTGTACGTCAACTCCTTCAACGCGCCCGCCCGGGCCTCCTACGCCCGGATCGGCTTCCGGCAGGTGGCGACGTTCGCGACGGTCCTCATCGACTGACGGCGCCCGGCGGCGGATCCGTGCCGCGGCGCGCGGCGTCCTATCATTGCCGCGATGACTGTTCACCGCTGCCGGACGGCCGGCCCCCGACGGGTGTTGCGTGTCCGGCTGGCCGGGGCGTGCGCCGCGTCCGTACTGGTGCTGCTGGGGTCGGTGGCGTGCGCGGACGGTCCGGAGACGGCGGGCTCGGCGGCCCGGGACTTCGCGGCAGGCTTCGCGGACGACGACGTGGATCGTGCCGCGGCGCAGACCGACGCGCCCGACGACGCGCGCGCGGGACTCGCGGCGGCGTGGGACGGACTGCAGGCCGAGTCGATGACCGCCTCCATCGGGGAGGTGCGCACCGAGGGGGCGACGGCGCGGGCCGAATACACCTACGAGTGGACGCTGCCGCAGGGGCGGGTCTGGCGGTACACGGGCACGCTGCCCCTGGTGCGCACGCAGGGCGACTGGGCGGTGCGGTGGGCGCCTGCCGCCGTCAACCCGGGGCTGGGCGGCGACCAGACCATGTCGTTGCGCACCATCGCGGCACCGCGCGCGCCGGTGATCGGGCACGACGGCGCGCCGGTGCTGGAACCGGGGATCAGCGTGCAGGTGCTGGTGTCCGCGACGGAGGCAGGCCGCGCGCTGGGGGCGACGGCGTCCGCGCTGGAACGCCTGCTCAAGCCCGCCGACCCGTCGGTGTCGGCCCAGTCCATCGCGGAGCAGGCGTCCTCGCTGGACGGGAACTACGCGATCACGCGTCTGACGTCCGACGAGGCCGATGCGCTGCGGCCGCAACTGGAGGCGCTGCCGGGGGTGGCGCTGTCCGAGCAGCCGGACCTGATCCCCACGGACCCGCTGCTCGCCAACGACGTGGTCGGCAACCTGGAATCGGTGGTGCGCGACGACGTCTACGGCACGCCAGGCTGGCGGGTGGTGAGCGTCAATCGCGACGGTGCGGTGGTGGACGTGCTCACCGAGACCGCCCCCGTGCCCGCGCCCGCGGTCCGCGTGGGCCTGGACAAGTCGGTGCAGATGGCGGCGCAGACGGCGGTCGGGATCACCGGCAAGCCGGCGGTGCTCGTTGCGATCCAGCCTTCCACGGGCCAGATCCTCGCGGTGGCGCAGAACGATGCGGCCGACGCGAAGGGGCCCATCGCGCTGCAGGGCCTGTACCCGCCGGGCTCCACCTTCAAGATCGTCACCGCGGGCGCCGCCATCGAGGAGGGGCTGGCGACGCCCCAGACCATGCTCGCGTGCCCGGGAGAGGTGACGATCGGGACGCGCACCATCCCCAACTACGCGCACTTCGCGCTGGGCACGGTGCCGATGCGCACCGCATTCGCGGCCAGCTGCAACACCACCTTCGCCGAGTTGGCGAGCCGCATGCAGGCCGATGCGCTGCCGGACGCCGCCGCGATGTACGGCATCGGCGTGAACTACGGCGTCGACGGCATCACGACGCTGACCGGCCGGATCCAGCCTGCCGCGGACATCGTCCAGCGCAGCGAGGACGGTTTCGGCCAGGGTCGCGACCTGGTGACCCCCTTCGGCATGGCGCTGTCGGCGGCGACCGTGGCGCACGGCTCCACGCCGGTGCCGCAGCTCATCAGCGGACACCCCACGACGGTGGAGCACGCCGGAGAGCCGATCACCCCGGAGATGGTGGACGGCCTACGGCTGATGATGCGCCAGGTGGTCACCAGCGGCACCGGATCGCGCATCGCCGACCAGGGCGAGGTGTACGGCAAGACCGGTGAGGCCGAGTATGAGGGCGGGTCGCACGCCTGGTTCGCCGGGTACCGCGGGGACATCGCCTTCGCGTCGCTGATCGTCGGCGGCGGCAGCTCCGACAACGCGGTCGCGGTGGTGCGCGAGATGTTCCTGGGACTGCCCGACGGGTACATGGCTTGACCATCACGTACCTGGACCTTCATGTACTTGGACCATCACGCCTCCCTGCGGGCCGGTGCCGAGGGGTGCGCTAGGTAGCAGGCGGGGTCGGGCAGGCCGGCCGTGCGGAAGGCGCCCGTGATCCGCCCGGCGATGCGCGCCGCGCCGTCCGCGGGCACGAGTGCCAGTACGGCGCCGCCGAATCCCGCACCCACCATGCGGGCGCCGAACGCTCCGGCCTTCCGCGCCGCGGCCGCCGCGCGGTCGAGCTCGCCGGTGGATACAGCGAAATCGTCGCGCAGAGACGCGTGCGAGGCGTCGAGCAGGGCGCCCAGCCGCTGCGGCGCGGGCACCGGCGCCGCCAGCTCCTCGACGAACGCGCGCACCCGGGCGTTTTCGGTGAGCACGTGCCGCGCACGGGCCTGCAGGAGCGGGTCGGCGAGCCCCGCGACGTCGGCATCGGTTGCTCCGCTGAGAGTCGGCAACCCTAGGGCGCGCTCCGCGGCGGCGCACTCGGCGCGGCGGGTCGCGTAGCCACTCTCGACGAGGGCGTGCGCCGTGCGGGTGTCGACGATCAGCAGGGACGCGCCCATCGCCGCGGTATCGAACGGGACCGGCGTCGCGGTTCCGTCGGCGGCGTCGAGCAGCAGCGCGTGCCCGGCGGCCGCCAGCAGCGAGGCCGACTGGTCCATCGCGCCCGACGGCACCCCGACGACCTCGTTCTCCGCGGCCCGGGCGGCGTCGACGAGGGTGCGGCGCAGGTGCGGTTCGTCGATGTCCGCGCCCGCCGCGGCGGCCAGCGCACACGCCACAGCGCATTCCAGGGCAGCCGAGGAACTCAGGCCCGCGCCCTGCGGCACGCTCGAGTCCACGGCGATGTCCGCACCCGGCACGGTGGTCGGGGGACGGGGGCCCGCCGGGGGAAAGGCGGCGGGGACGCGTGTGCGCAGCATGGCGGCGACGCCGAACACGTAGGCCGGCCAGCCGGTCCGGGCGGCCGCGCGCTGGGGCGTGACCGGGGCGGCGAGCGTCGCGGGCCCGCCGTCCGGGTGCTGAGCGGAGAAGACGCGCACCGCGCCGTCCCCGCGGGCGCGCAGCGCGACGAAGGTGCGGTGTCCGAGGGCGATCGGGAGGCACAGTCCGCCGTTGTGGTCGGTGTGCTCGCCGATCAGGTTCACCCGGCCGGGCGCGGACCAGACGCCGTCGGGCGCGTCGCCGAACTTCCGGCGGAACAGCGCGTCGGCGCGCCGCGCGCCCTCGGCGGCGGG
>NZ_JAENKO010000070.1 GCF_016599145.1 Tomitella cavernea | reverse complement strand
CGGGCCGGCGGGCGTCATCGCGCCGCCTCGCGCAGGCGGGCGGCGATCTCCTCGGGGACGGCATCGTTGATCCACGCGCCCATGGCCGATTCGGATCCGGCCAGGTACTTGAGCTTGTCGGGGGAGCGGCGCATCGACATGATCCGCAGGTGCAGCCGGAAGTCACCGTCGTCGGCGGCGGTGGGGGCCTGGTACCAGGCGGCGATGTACGGCAGCGGGATCGGCGCGCCGTCGGCGGTGCTGAAGTACCGGTCGAGCCGCGCCATCAGCTCCGGATACAGGAAGGCCAACTCGGCGCGCTCGTCGTCGTCCAGCGCGCACAGGTCCGGCACGTCCCGCAGCGGCGCCACCTCCACCTCCACAGGCCAGCGTGCTGCGTGCGGCACGTAGGCCGCCCAGTGCCGTCCGGACGCCACCACACGGGTGCCGGCGTCGAGCTCGCCGAGCATTCGCTCGCGCAGCAGGTTCCCGCCGGTGGCCGTGCGGTGCTCGCGCGCGCGACGCAGCACCGTTGCGGCCTCGCGGGGCACGAACGGGTACGCATAGATCTGCCCGTGCGGGTGGGTCAGCGTCACGCCCGTCTCCACGCCGCGATTCTCGAAGCAGAACACCTGCTCGACCCCGTCCGCCGCGCCCAGCACGGCCGTGCGGTCCGCCCACGCCTCGATCACCGTGCGCATCCGCCGCGCGGGCAGCGAGCCGACGGTGGCCGCCGGGTCGGACGAGTAGCAGATCACCTCGCAACGGGGAAGCGCGGGGAACCGGTTCTCGAACACCACCACGTCGTAGTCGTGCGCCGGGATCTCGGTGCTGCGCAGGGCGGTCGACGGGGCCAGCGGGTTTTCCCCCGGCCCGGGGAGGTGGGTGCGGTCCATGCGGGCCGACGCGATCGTCACCCAGTCGCCGGTGCGCGCATCCCACCGCAGGCCACCGGGGGCGGCGCGCGGGGACGGGGGCCGCGGATCGTGCAGAGCGCGGGTGGCGCGGCCGGACAAGTACGGCTCGGTGTCGTCGAAATAGTGCAGGGCTCGGCCGTCGGACAGCGTGGTGGAGGTCTTGCGCACGAGGGGGACGTCGGTCACGGATCCCATGGTGGCGGAGCGTCCGGTGCGCCCGCCACCGCTGCGCGGCGATAGGCTCGAGCCCATGGCCCGACGCGCACCGCTCACCCCCGGCGACCCCACCCCCGTACGCTCCGTCCTCAACGGCATCGAGCGCCCCGAGTACGCGTGGAAGCCCACCGCGCGCGAGGGCAGCGAGCCGTGGGTGCAGGACGCGGACACCGTCGAGGCCATGCGCACGGCCTCGAAGATCGCCGCCGCGGCGCTGGCGGAGGCGGGCGCCGCCGTGGCGCCGGGGGTCACCACCGACGAGCTCGACCGCATCGCCCACGAGTACATGTGCGACCACGGCGCCTACCCGTCCACGCTCGGGTACCGGGGATTCACCAAGTCGTGCTGCACCTCGCTCAACGAGGTCATCTGTCACGGCATCCCCGACTCGACGGTGATCGCCGACGGCGACATCGTCAACATCGACGTCACCGCCTACATTCACGGCGTGCACGGCGACACCAATGCGACCTTCCTCGCGGGCGAGGTGGACGACGAGGCGCGGCTGCTCGTCGAGCGCACGCACGAGGCCACCATGCGGGCGATCAAGGCCGTCAAGCCCGGCCGGGAGCTCAACATCATCGGCCGGGTCATCGAGTCCTACGCAAACCGCTTCGGCTACGGGGTGGTCCGGGACTTCACCGGGCACGGGGTGGGCCCCACCTTCCACAACGGCCTGGTGGTCCTGCACTACGACGAGCCGAACGTGGACACCGTGATCGAAGAGGGCATGACCTTCACCATCGAGCCGATGATCACCCTCGGCGGGGTCGACTACGAGATGTGGGACGACGGCTGGACCGTGGTCACCGCCGACCGCTCGTGGACGGCGCAGTTCGAGCACACCTTGGTGGTCACGGACTCCGGCGCGGAGATCCTCACGCTGTCCTGACGGCTGCGGGCGTGCGCGCCCGGCAGCGGTGGACCGGCGCCCGCGGTACGGATCCGGAGCGTGTGCCGGAGTGGCGCGCCGCACGCCGGGACATGCCCCCGGGCAGGCTGTCACCGCGTACCGTGGTCTCCCATGACCGAACGGAGCATCACGATCAGCGGGCAGCCCCGCACGGTAATCGTCGGCGGGGCGGACGGCGCGCCCGGAGTGCTCATCCTCGCGGGCGCGGCGCACGGCGCTCCGGTACCGCGGATCGCGCCGCTGACCGAGCGGCTGGAGGCCTCGGGCCTGCAGAGCTTCGTATGGGACACGGGTGCCCCGGCCCCCACGCACGAGGAGGTGGCGTCGGCACTCGACCAGCTCGGTCTGCACTGGGTGAACCTCGTCGGGATCGGCGATGCGGCGCCGGCAGCGTGGGAGACGGCAGCACGGCACTTCGGCCGGGTGAGCAGCCTGGTGGTGCTCGACGGCGGCCACCCCGCCGTCGCGGACGTGGACGGCGCGGTGCTCGATCAGGGCTGCCCGGCCGTGGACGTGGCGACCACGCTGGTGCTCACCACCGCAGAGGCGCGGGTGCAGGCGTACGCCAGTGGGCGGCACGTCTACTCGGACTTCCGGGTCGTGGAGCCGGCCGGGGGCGGGGCGCAGTCGCGGGGCACCGCGCAGCCCGGGGACGCCGCACAGCCCGGGGACGCCGCACAGTGGGGCGAGGCACTGGCGGCCGGGCTGGCCACCGAGATCATCCTGCGCAGCAACCCCTGGTGAGGCGCAGGCGGACGCCGGCCGTTGCACGGCGCCCGCCGTCCCGGGGATCCGCGGTCAGAGCTCCAGGCCCAGCAGCGCGTTCTCGACCACCTCGGTGAGAGCGGGGTGGATCCAGTACTGCCCGTGCGCCATCTCGGCGGCACCCAGCCCGAAGGAGAGCGCCTGGATCAGCGGCTGGATCAGCGTGGAGGCCTGCGCGCCGATGATGTGCCCGCCCAGCAGCGCGCCGGTGTCGCGGTCGGCGATCACCTTGCACAGCCCCTCGTCGTCCTCCATGGCCCAGCCGTAGGCGACGTCGGCGTAGCGCTGCACCTTGACGGTGACGTTCGCGTGCTGTGCACGCGCCTGCGCCTCGGTGAGCCCGACGGCCGCGATCTGCGGGTGGGTGAACACCGCCGACGGCACGAAACGGTGGTCGGCCGCGCGCAGTTCCGCGGGCCGCCCGCCGGCGGCACGCTCGGCCAGCAGGTTGTCGCCCACCACGCGCGCCTCGTGGTTGGCGACATGCTTGAGCTGGTGCGGCGAGCACACGTCGCCCAGCGCGAAGACGCCGTCGGCGGTGGTCCGCTGATATTCGTCCACCTGCACCCGGCCGTCGGCGGTGAGGTCGATCCCGCCGGCGGCGGCGCCGATGAGATCGGCATTGGGGGCCCGGCCCGTCGCCACCAGCAGCGCGTCACCCGACAGCCGGGTGCCGTCGTCGAGCTCCACCTCCGCCCCGGTGCCGTCGGTCCGCCGCCGGGCCGACCGCACGGGCGACGACAGGTGCAGGTCCCACCGCCGCCCGGCGAGGCCGGTGAAGTGCGCGGAGATCTCGTCGTCGAGGTGGCGCAGCATCCGGCCGCTGCGGCCGATGATCGACACCCGCGAGCCCAGTCCCGAGAAGATGTGCGCGAACTCGGCGGCGATGAACCCGGTGCCGACGATGATGATGTGCTCGGGCGCCGCCTCGAGACGCATCGCATCCTCGTTGGTGAGGTAGTCCACTCCGGAGCGGGCGATCGCGTCGGGAATGATCGGGCGCGACCCGGTGGCCAGCACGATCTGGTCGGCCGTAACGATCCTGCCCGTGCCGGTGTCGAGGGTCCGGGGGGCGACGAACCGCGCGTGCCCCTCGAATACGGTGACGTTGTCGCAGTCTTCGACGCGGTACTTGCGGCCGCCCGCGGAGATCGGGTCGATGCGGCCGAAGATCCGGCCGACCATGTCCGCGCGGCGCACCCCGTCCACGTGGGCGTCCACCCCGTAGCGTGCGGCGCCGCGGGCGGTCTCGGCCACGTCCGCGGCGTAGACGAACATCTTCGTGGGGATGCAGCCGACGTTGAGGCAGGTGCCGCCGAACACCCCCTCCTCGAGCAGCGCGACCTTCAGGTGGGCGTAGCGCTCGTCCAGGAAGGTGTTCCCGGAACCGGTGCCGATCACCGCGACGTCGAAGTGTTCGGCGCCGGCGGGGTCTGCGGAGGACGGGGCGGGGTCGGTCATCGGGCGTTCTCCTCTGTGTGTTCGTGGCTGTCGTGGTGGTCCGAAGGGGCCGGGGCGGCCCCGAGGGCGATGCGGTCCGGATCGACGGAACCTGCTCCGGGCAGGACTGCGTCGGTCCAGCGGTCGAGTACGCGGAAGGCGTGGGCGCGCACGCCGGGCGAGGACAGGAAGACGTCGTGCAGCGCGCCGTCGATGGGCACGACGGTGTTCTGCCCGCCCAGGCAGCCCGACCAGCGGGCGATCTGGTCGACGTCCAGCACGGTGTCGGCGGAGCGCGTCGCCTGAGACGGCATGGTGGTGAACACGCTGCGCGTCGACCGCAGCACCAGCGACGGCACGCCGACGTCGAGACCCCGGTGCAGGCGGGCGTGCCCGTGGCGCACGGCCCGCAGCCACCCCGCCGTCACCGGGAAGCCGGTCAGCGGCTTCCAGTCGAGGTCGTAGGTCCACTCACCGCCATGGGTGGCGCTCAGCGCGGCGCCGTAGACCTCGGACAGCGCGGTGGGGATGACCGTCGTCGGGCGTGTGCGTCCGAGTACGTCGACGGCGACGGTGCCCACCGAACGCAGGTAGGGCGGGCCCTGGAGGTCGAACCACGGGCTGTTGAGCACCAGTCCGCTTACCGGTGCGGGCGGGGGTGCGGCATCGCGGCGCATCCGGTCGAGCCACAGCGGCAGGATCAGCCCGCCGGTGGAATGGCCCATGAGCAGCACCCGTGCGCCGGTGTCCGCGTGGATCCGCGCGAGGGCGCCGGTGAGCTCCTCGTCGTATACCGCGAGGTCGCGGACGAAGTGCGGCGTCTGGCCAGGGCGCAGGGAGCGCCCGCATTTGCGCAGATCCAGGGCGTAGAACGCGACGCCGCGGGCCGTGAAGTGCTCGGCCAGGTGGCGCTGGAAGAAGTAGTCGGTGAATCCGTGCACGTACAGCACGGCGCGCCCCGTGTCGGGTGCGGTGGCATCGGCGGCCGGAGCGTCGAACTCCGCGGGGTTGCAGCGTACCAGGGTCGCAGTGATCTCGCCCTCACCGTCGGGGTCGTCGCCCAGGGGGATCCTGAGCGCCTCGAAGCCGGGGCCGAGCACGTCACGGTGCCACGCGGGGGACGTCATGGCTTCAGGCTATCGGCGTGGGCCCCCGCGCCGGAGGTGACGATGGTCGCTCCACGGGTGTGGTCCGGTTCGGTATGGCGGCGACCCCCGAGTAACCTCGGAGAAGATCCATGTCTCACACAGACCGAGGAAGTTGAGTTCCCGTGGCGAATCCCTCAGGTGCAAGGCGCAGCCCCCAAGGAGTGAAGACCGACGTCGTCCTCGTCGGGGCGGGCATCATGAGCGCGACGTTGGGCGTGTTGCTGCGGCAATTGCAGCCTGAGTGGTCGATCACGCTCGTCGAGAAGCTCGACGCCGCCGGCGCTGAGAGCAGCGATCCGTGGAACAACGCGGGCACCGGCCATTCGGCGCTGTGCGAACTCAACTACACCCCGCAGGCGGCGGACGGCTCGGTGGATATCACCAAGGCGGTCGGCGTCAACGAGAAGTTCCAGATCTCGCGCCAGTTCTGGTCCTACGCGGTGGAGCGCGGCATCCTTCCGGAGCCGCGTGAGTTCATCAACCCCATCCCGCACATGAGCTTCGTGCACGGTGCGGACGACGTGGAATACCTGGGCAAGCGGTACGAGGCCCTCGCCGGGCACCCCCTGTTCCAGGGCATGGAGTTCTCCACCAGCGAGGACGAATTCTCGCGCCGCCTGCCTCTGATGGCGCGGGGACGCGACTTCTCCGACCCGGTCGCCATCAACTGGACCGACGCGGGCACCGACGTCAACTTCGGTGCGCTCAGCAAGCAGCTGCTGGCGAGCCTGGGCCGCGAGGGCGCCACGCTCACCTTCGGGTCCAAGGTGACGGGGCTCAAGCAGCTCTCCGACGGAAGCTGGAAGGTGGGCGTGCGCAACCTGCGCAGCCGCGAGGAGTACTCGATCAACGCCCGGTTCGTCTTCGTCGGCGCGGGCGGCGGTGCGCTCCCGCTGCTGCAGAAGTCCGGCATCCCCGAGGCCAAGGGGTACGGCGGATTCCCCGTCAGCGGTGAGTTCCTGCGCTGCAACAACGACGAGCTCATCGCCCAGCACGCCGCCAAGGTGTACGGCAAGGCCGGTGTCGGAGCGCCGCCGATGTCCGTGCCGCACCTGGACACGCGCGTGATAGGGGGCAAGCGCGGGTTGCTGTACGGCCCCTACGCGGGCTGGTCGCCGAAGTTCCTCAAGGCCGGCAAGTTCACCGACCTGCCGCTGTCGGTGAAGCCGAACAACCTCATGTCGATGGTCGGCGTGGGGCTGACGGAGTTCGGCCTGACCAAGTACCTCATCGGCGAGCTCGCCAAGTCCGAGGAGGGGCGCATCGAGACGCTCTCCGCCTTCGTGCCCGAAGCGCGGTCCGAGGACTGGGAGCTCATCACCGCGGGCCAGCGCGTACAGGTGATCAAGCGCAACGGCATGGGCGGAACGCTCGAGTTCGGAACCGCCGTCCTCAACTCGGCGGACGGCACCATCGCCGGCCTGCTGGGCGCTTCCCCGGGCGCGTCGACGGCGGTGCACGCCATGCTCGACGTGCTCGAGCGGTGTTTCCCCCAGCGGTACGCGGGCTGGCGGTCCAAGCTCAAGGAGATGGTGCCGTCGCTGGGGGTGTCGCTTGCGGACGACAAGGCCCTGTTCGACGAGGTCTGGAAGTGGACCGACTCCGCGCTCCAGCTGGACGCGTCGTCGCCTGTGCCGGCGCAGCCCGCCGGTGTCTGACGGTCAGGTGCCCGCGGACGGTGCTTTCGGGGCAAACGGCCCCGGTTCCGACAGCCCTGGCGCTGGTGGCCCCGGGTGCGGTGATGCGGTGACCCGGCTGGTCGCGGCGTCCACCGCCCCGGCCTACCTCGCGGGTTTGCATTTGCGGGGCCGGCCGGTGGTGCTGGTCGGCGGTGGCTCGGTGGCCCAACGCAGGCTGCCGCTGCTGCTCGAGGCGGGCGCGCTGGTGACGGTGGTCTCGCCGCAGGTGACCGCCGCCGTCGAGGCGCTTGCCACGGCCGGGCGCGTGCGACACGAGGCGCGCGGATACCGCCACGGAGACCTCGCCGGCGCCTGGTACGTGATCGTGGCCACTGACGATTCCGTGACCAACCAGGCCGCGTCCGCCGAGGCGGAGGAGCGCCGGATCTTCTGCGTGCGCTCGGATGCCGGGGCGCAGGGGAGTGCGGTGACGCCCGCGACGACGCGCCACGGCGACGCGACCGTCGGCGTGGTGGCGCACGGCGACCACCGCCGCTCGGCCGCCCTGCGCACGGCGCTGCGCGGCGCGATGCAGTCGGGCCTGTCCGCCGTGGGCGAAGGACCGATGGCCGCGGGGGTGGCGCTGATCGGCGGCGGCCCCGGCGACCCCGAGCTGATCACCGTGCGCGGGCGGCGGCTGCTCGCACGCGCGGACGTCGTCATCGCCGACCACCTCGCCCCCGCCGAACTGCTCGCGGAGCTGGCGCCGGGCACCGAGGTGGTCGATGCGTCCAAGCTCCCGTACGGGCGGTCGATGCAGCAGGAGCACATCAACACGCTCTTGATCGAGCATGCCCGCGCCGGGCGGTTCGTGGCGCGGCTCAAGGGCGGCGACCCTTACCTGTTCGGCCGCGGGTTCGAGGAGCTGCTGGCCTGCGCGGACGCGGGCGTCCCGGTCACCGTCGTCCCCGGCATCACCAGCGCATTCTCGGTGCCGTCGGCGGCGGATGTGCCGGTGACGCATCGCGGCGTGGCTCACGAGGTGGTGGTCGTGAGCGGGCACCTCGCCCCCGGCCATGCCGATTCGCTCGTCGACTGGGACGCGCTGGGCAGGCTGTCCGGCACAGTGGTGATCCTCATGGGCGTGCGCAGGCTGGCGGCGTTCGCGGAGGCGCTCATCGCGGCCGGGCGACCCGCGGACACGCCCGCGGCGATCATCCAGGAGGGCACGACGGCGCACCAGCGGGTGGTGCGGGCGCCGCTGGCGGAGATCGCGCAACGCGCTGAGGAGGCCGGGGTGCGGCCGCCGGCGGTCACCGTGATCGGCCCGGTCGTCGACGTCGGCGCACGCGCGGGCGAGAGGGCACAGTCCGGAGCCTGATCGGCGGGGCGCCGGCATGGTCGTGGGTGCCGTCTGGCGGTGCGTGCCGTCAGTTCGTGATGATGGCGAGCTCGCGTGCGCCCGTGATCTCCGCGCGCATGCCCGCGGATTCCGCGGCGTGGGCCACGCCGTCCAGGTCGGACGGCGCTGTCGGCGCGGTGGCCAGTGAGCGGGCCAGCAGTCCCTTGTGATGCTTGTTGAAGTGGCTCACCACCTTGCGGGTGCCGTCCGGCATCTCGGTGAGCACGGTCGCTGTCACGGCCTCGGCCACCGGGCCCAGGGCCCGGTATCCGCCCGAGCGCAGGTCCACGATCAGACCGTCGTCCGCCGCCGCGCGGATCGCCTCGGCGAGGTCCGGCTTCCACTGCGCCGCCAGCGTGCCCATCCCCGGCAGCCGCGACGCGGCCGAGAGCCGATAAGCGGGGATCATGTCGCCGGCGCGCAGCGCACCGAACAGCGCCGAACCGACGCCCAAGCGGGCGGCGGCGCGGCGGCGCTGAGCGGAAGTGAACGACGGCGCGTCGAGCGCATCGAACAGCACGCCCGTGTAGCGGTCGAGGGCCGGCATCGTCGGCGACTCCCACAGCCGCCGGTCGCGCTCGACCTCCCCGGCCTGCCGCGGGCCGAGCTTGAGCGCCGCCATCGCGGCGTCGGGATCCTCAGCCAGCTCCACCAGGGTGGTGACCAGGCGTTTGCGGGTGTCGGACAGGGTGGGCATGGACAGCGTGGACAGGTCCAGGGCGGGGCCGTCGCCGCCGGGTGCCTTGGTCTCGGACGGGGGCAGGAGCACGAACACGAGTGATGACGATAGTGCACCGGCCGTCGCGCCCGGAGGCGCGCCGGTGGCTGATGCGAGGCCCGTGCGCACGCCTACTAGGCTGAGTACCCGTGATCATTCGCCTGTCCCACCTGTTCCTGCGCACCCTGCGCGACGATCCCGCCGACGCCGAGGTCGCAAGTCACAAGCTGCTGGTGCGCGCCGGATACGTGCGCCGGATCGCACCGGGCGTCTACTCGTGGCTTCCGCTGGGCCTGCGGGTGCTGCGCAGGGTCGAGCAGGTGGTCCGCGAGGAGATGGACGGCATCGGCGCGCAGGAGATCTCGCTGCCCGCGCTGCTGCCGCGCCACCCCTACGAGACCAGCAACCGCTGGGCCGAGTACGGCGACGCCCTTTTCCGGCTGCAGGACCGCAAGGGCGCCGACTATCTGCTGGGCCCCACGCACGAGGAGCTGTTCACGCTCACGGTCAAGGGCGAGTACAGCTCGTACAAGGACTTCCCGGTCACGCTGTACCAGGTCAAGGAGAAGTACCGTGACGAGGAGCGGCCCCGCGCCGGGATCCTGCGCGGGCGTGAGTTCGTCATGAAGGACTCGTACTCGTTCGACCTCGACGACGCGGGACTGGACGCGTCATACCAGGCCCACCGGGGGGCGTATCGTCGGATCTTCGACCGCCTTGGCGTCGAGTACGTCATCGTCTCGGCCACCTCGGGCGCTATGGGGGGCAGCGCATCCGAGGAGTTCCTTGCCGTCAGCGAGGCCGGCGAGGACACCTATGTGCGCTGCGCCGAGACGGGGTACGCCGCCAACGTCGAGGCCGTGACCACTCCCGCGCCGCCCGCACTCGCATGGGACGACGCCCCCGCGGCGCTGGTGAGGGACACCCCTGGCACGGAGACCATCGAGGCCCTCGTCGACTGGGCGAACGGGACGGGCGGCGTCGCGGACGAGTACGGCCGTGCCGTGACCGCAGGCGACACGCTCAAGAACATCCTGGTCAAGGTGCGTGAGCCGGGCCGCGAGTGGCAGCTGCTGGCGGTGGGCGTCCCCGGCGACCGGGAGGTGGACGGCAAGCGCCTCGAGGCATCGCTGGAGCCCGCCGAGGTGGCGATGCTCGACGCCGGGGACTTCGCGGCGCATCCGTTCCTGGTACGCGGCTACATCGGGCCGCGGGCCCTGGCCGAGCACGGGGTGCGGTATCTGGTCGATCCGCGCGTCGCGGAGGGCACCCGGTGGATCACCGGCGCCGACGAATACGGGCGGCACGCGGTGGGCCTGGTGGCCGGCCGTGATTTCACCTCCGACGGCACCATCGAGGCGGCCGACGTGCGAGACGGCGATCCGTCGCCGGACGGAGGCGGGGTGCTGCGGGCGGCGCGCGGCATCGAAATCGGCCATATCTTCCAGCTGGGGCGCAAGTACACCGACGCCTTCGCAGTGGATGTGCTGGGCGAGAACGGCAAGCCGGTGCGGCCCACGATGGGTTCGTACGGTATCGGGATCTCGCGGCTGGTGGCGGTGCTCGCGGAGCAGCATCACGACGACAAGGGTCTGCGCTGGCCGGCGGAAGCGGCCCCGGCCGACGTGCACCTGGTGATAGCGAACAAGGACGAGCAGGCGAAGGTCGGCGCCGAAGAACTCGCCGCCGGTCTCGACGCGGCCGGTGTCACTCTGGTGCTCGACGACCGCAAAGCCTCGCCGGGCGTCAAGTTCAAGGACGCCGAGCTGCTTGGCGTGCCCCTCGTCGTCGTGGTGGGGCGGGGCTGGGCCGAAGGCACGGTCGAGTTGCGCGACAGGATGAGCGGCGAGACCCGCACGGTCCCGGCGGAGCAGGCCGCCGCGGAGATCCGCGCCGCGATAGGCCGCTAGTCTTCGGAGCCGGTGACGCGGCCCGCGGCGTCCGGGATCATGGCCTGCGGCGCCTCTGACGACGGCAGCGCCTCAGGCTTCGGGCGTGCCGGGGAAGGCCACCGTCGCGGGCACGGTCCCCAGCGCCACGCGCCATTTTCCGGCCCGGACCGCGGCGTCCGCGAGCGCGGTGGCGGAGAAGTCGCGAACCCCGGCGGAGTCCGCGTGCTCCAGCGCGGAGCGCCAGGCGACGGCGCAATCGTGCTCGGCCACGACGGCGAGGCGGGCCGCGGACACCGGGTCGTCCACAGGGAACGGCAGTGTGTAGCCGGCGGCGGACGGCGGTACCGGCGCGCCTGCGGCCGTGAGGATCCCGATCACCGCCGCGCGCCGGGCGCGGTGCGCGGCGGCGTGCTCGGCGATCTGTGGAAGACGGTCGGGCCGCGCGAAAGCGGTGGCGGTGCCGTACGCGTACAGCGCGGCGTCCTCGGCGCCCAAAGCGGCCGTCAGTGCGGCGATGTCGGCGTCGGTGAGCCGCGCGGGGTCCGTCACGGCCGAGGCGGCGGCGGGGGCGCTTGTGGCGGCAGGGGTTTCGGTCACGGGATCAGCACCTTCAGTTCTGCGGCACAGGAAGCGCCGACGGAGCCGACGAGGCCGGCGCGGTATCCGGTCAGGTCCGGTACCGCGTCCGCGGCGGAGCGCCGGGAGTCTGCGAGCTGCGCGCGCAGCCCGTCGAGCGTCGGCGGCGCGAGCGGCGCTGAGGGGTCGGAAGCGGGGACGGTCGTGGTCGCGTCGGTGGTGTCCGGGGTGGTTCCGGCCGCGCGGTGGATCTCGGCAGTGAGCGCGTCCGCGTGCGCTCGTCGCTCGGCGGCGATCTCCTGCAATGCCTGTGCACGGTCCGGGTCCGCGGCCGTCAGCCGCGCGGCGTAGGCGGCGTCGGTACCGGCCTGATCCGCGAGAGACTGGAGCGGATCCACCTCCGGCGCAGGGGAGCCGACGGTGCACGCGGCGGTGGTGACGCCCACCACGGCGAGGGCGCCACCGCCGAGCATCACCGTGCCCGAGGTGCGCAGCAGGGACCGTCTCGACACCGTGGCGGCCGGTTCCAGGACCCCGGCGCCCCGGTGCGCAGGGGCGGTGACGTGGGGCGACGGGGCGCCGGGGGTGCCGGCGGTGCCGCGCGGGGTTCGTGTGGGAAGCAGACGCACGCGGGACAGTCTGCCAGTATTGGCGCGATAGTCTGGACACCCGTAGCGTGTACCGCGCCGCCGCGTCCGCGTCCGGCATGTGATCGCGGGACGCGGCAACCCGGACGGGCGGCCGCGGCGCGTATCGAGTGAGGAGAACGAGACGATGCCGGTCCCGACACGCGAGCAGGTGATGGCGCTGCTGACCGAGCCCGTCCGGCGCGACGGGGCGGAGGTGGAGGACGTGGAGGTCACCGCCGCCGGCGCCAAGTCGGTGGTGCGCGTGGTCCTCGACTCGGAGCACGGCCTGTCGCTCGACGATGTGGTGGAGTTCACCGACCTGGTCTCCGGCGTGCTCGACGGTGCGGACACGGGGCGGAGCCCGTATACGCTCGAGGTGACCTCACGGGGTGTCGACCGCCCGCTGACACTGCCCCGGCATTGGCGGCGTGCCCGCGGACGTCGCGCGGAGGTGCGCACGGAAGAGGAGAAGCTGATCGGACGCGTCGGAGTCCTGGACACCGCGCAGGATCCCGCCGTCGTGGATCTGGTGATCCCCGACCGCGCCGGTCCGGCAGTGCGGCGGATCGCGCTGGACCGAGTCGTCAGTGCCGTCGTGCAGGTGGAGTTCTCGAAGCCGGATCCGCGGGAGATCGCGCTTTCCGGCGGGCCGGCGGATACGGCGCCCGACGGCCCGCAGCGGGCGGTTCCGGGCACTGCAGCGAAGGAGAAGGACAAATGAATATCGATCTGGGTGCGCTCAACGCGCTCGAGCAGGAGAAGGAGATCCCCCGCGGCGCGATCCTCGACGCCCTGCGCACAGCGCTGCTCACGGCGTACAAGCACACGGCCGACCGGCACGACACCCGTGCGCACCCGGACGCGCGCATCGACATCGACGAGAAGACGGGCGCGGTGCGGGTCCTCGTCAAAGAGGCCGACGACGACGGCAACCTGGTCTCGGAGTGGGATGACACCCCCGAGGGTTTCGGCCGTATCGCGGCGACGACCGCCCGGCAGGTGATCTTGCAGCGGCTGCGGGATGCGGAGAACGAGAAGACCTACGGGGAGTTCTCGGCGCGCGAGGGCGAGATCGTCGGCGGAGTGGTGCAGCGTGACTCCGCGGCGAACGCGCGCGGCATGGTCGTCGTGCGCATCGGCGACGACACCGGCGCGGTGGAGGGCATCCTCCCGCAGGCGGAACAGGTCCCCGGCGAGACGTACGAGCACGGCGACCGCATCAAGTGTTACGTCGTGGGCGTGTCCCTCGGGCAGCGCGGCCCACAGATCTCCCTCTCACGCACGCACCCGAATCTCGTCCGCAAGCTGTTCGCGTTGGAGGTCCCGGAGATCGACCGCGGTGAAGTCGAGATCTTCTCCGTGGCCAGGGAGGCGGGGCACCGATCGAAGATCGCCGTGTATGCCACGGCCGACGGTCTCAACGCCAAGGGCGCGTGCATCGGCCCGGTGGGGCAGCGGGTGCGCAACGTCATGCGCGAGCTCGGTGACGAGAAGATCGACATCATCGACTACGACGAGGACCCGGCGGTGTTCGTCGGCAACGCACTGTCGCCGTCCAAGGTCGTCTCGGTGACGGTGGTGGACGAAGTGGCGAGGGCGGCGCGCGTGGTCGTCCCGGATTACCAGCTGTCCCTCGCGATCGGAAAAGAGGGGCAGAACGCCCGACTGGCCGCCAGGCTCACCGGGTGGCGGATCGACATCCGCAGCGACGCCGAGCCGGCGGTACCGGCCGGCGGCGCGCAGCAGCCGGAGGCGTCGCCGGCTGCCGGTCCGCAGGGGGGCGGGGCACGCGGATCCGAGCCGGGTTCGCCTCTGACCGATCCGGAGCGGTAGACTCACTGATGGCCCGATTCGGCATGGAAGCACGGCACCGGAGCGGCGGTAGCGCCGCACCGGTGCGCACTTGTGTGGGGTGTCGTGGCCGCGAGTCCAGGTCCGACCTGCTCCGGGTGGTGTTCCGTCCGGGGCGGGAGGCGAAGGCAGGCGTGAGCGCTCCGCATGACGCGGCCGCGGCGAGCGTCGTGCCCGACCCGCGGCGCAGGCTGCCGGGCCGCGGAGCGTGGATCCATCCCACCTGGGAGTGCATGCGCGCCGCGGAGCGGCGGCGTGCATTCGCCCGGGCCTTGCGTGTGCGGGGAAACCCGGACACGCGTCCGCTGGTCGAGTACATGGCGCACACGACGCCGGTGCGCGACGGGGCGGACGGTCGGTGACCGTGGAACCCCGCGGGCATTCGGCGCCGGGTGACCGGGGCGGAGGAGTTCCGCCGCGGCCGCGGCGGCAAGAAGAAGGACCTCTTGAGAAGGACTGACTGAAACTCATGAGCACACCGTGAAGTACCAGCGATGAACGTCCATCCGTAACCCGGGGTCGTGCGGGCCTGAGCCGCTCGGCCTCACAAGTGAGGAGAGTAGTGGCAGGCAAGGCCCGCGTGCACGAGTTGGCTAAAGAACTCGGTGTCACAAGCAAGGAAGTTCTCGCCCGTCTTAAGGACCAGGGCGAGTTTGTCAAGTCCGCTTCGTCGACGGTGGAAGCGCCCGTCGCGCGGCGGCTTCGTCAATCGTTCGATACGCCCGCCGGCGGCGCGGCCGCAGACGGGGCGGTGAAGTCGGGGCCGAAGCCGGCTGCGCCGGCGAAGGGCGCGGCCCCTGCGGCCAAGCCCGCGGCCCCGAAGCCGGGCGGTGCCCCGTCG
>NZ_JAENKO010000069.1 GCF_016599145.1 Tomitella cavernea | reverse complement strand
GCCGCGGTCGGCGAGGGCGACGACGGCGGGCCGCGCGGTGCCGCCCGCGCCGAGGATCACCGTCGGGGCGGAGCCGGCCAGCGCGTCCCCCTGCGGTACGGCCAGTTCGTCGAGCGCCGCGGCCGCCCCGTCGATGTCGGTGCAGTCCGCCCGCCACCCGGCCGGCACCCGGACGAGCGTGTTGGCGGCGCCCACGAGCTCCGCCCGCGCGGTGCGTTCGGCGGCGACGGCGAGCGCGGCGAACTTGCCGGGCATCGTCACCGACAGCCCCACCCATTCCGGGCCGAGCGCGCCCACCAGGCCGGGCAGCGCCTCCGCGTCGCACTCGATGCGCTCGTAGGTCCAACCGGTCAGGCCGAGCGCGCGATATGCCGCCAGGTGCAGCTGTGGGGACCGCGAATGGGCGATGGGGCGGCCCAGGACGCCGGCCTTGCGGGGCAGGTCAACGTCCACTGTCGAGCACCCCCGCGGCCTGGGCCTTCTTGATGTTCTCCAGGTGTTCGTCGTAGCTTTCGGTGAACAGCGTGGTGCCGTCCTTGCTGACCGTGGCGAAGTACAGCCAGTCGCCGGGCGCGGGGTTCTCCGCCGCGTGCAGCGCCTTCTTGCCGGGGGCGGAGATGGGGGTGGCGGGCAGCCCTTCCATCGCGTACGTGTTCCACGGCGTCGTGCGCGCCCGGTCGGCGTCGGTGGTCGCCACCTCCTGCCGGTCGAGCGCGTAGTTGACCGTCGAGTCGAACTGCAGCATCTGCCCCTTGGCCAGGCGGTTGAGGATCACCCGCGACACCTTGGGGTAGTCGTCCGGCGGCGCCTCGCGTTCGATGAGCGAGGCCGCGACGAGCGTGTCGTAGGGACTCAGCCCGGTGCGGGCGCCGGCGTCGGAGATCCCGCCCGCCTCGAAAGCGGCCGCCGACTCGGTGAACATCGTGCGCAGCACCGCGGCGGCGTCGTCCGTCGGGTTGAAGTTCCAGCTGCCAGCCATGATCAGCCCTTCGTAGCGGCGTTGCGGATCCGGCACCGCCCGCACCCTGTCGACCGCCCACGACGGGATGCCCATCCGGGCCGGGTCGGAGGCTGCGAGCGCCTGGGAGAGCTGGTCGACGGTGATGCAGTCGCGGGAACCGTGGTCGTCCATGCAACTGGCGTTCGAGATGAGCCGCAGGATGCCGGGCGTGTTGTCGCCCTGCACCGTGGTGATGTCGGCCAGCTGCCGGCCCTCGGGGATGATGACGTCCCCCACGCGCCCCGTCGGCGAAGTCATCTGCTCGACGGCGGACGCGCCGGACATCTCGGTCTTCACCTGGTAGAAGCCCGGGTGGATCGTGCTCATCGCACTGTTGCCCTGCGCGGCGTCGAGAAAGGCCTGCGCACTCTTGACCACGCCCCGGTTGTAGAGGGTGTTGGCGATCGCGGTGGTGCTGTCCCCGGACGCCACCTCGACGACGACGCCCTGCTCCCCGGTGCCGGAGTAGTCCGGCGGGCCGCCGAAGAACGAACCCAGCAGTGCTTTGCCCCCGATGAACGCGACGACGATCAGCGCCGCCAGCCCCACCAGCGCGAACACGGTGCTCCGCCGCCGGCGCCGTTGGTCGGCCTGCCCGGCGCGGCGTCGCGCGTGCCGGCTCGGAGTCCGGGCGCTGCGGCGGCGCGGCGGCCTGCCCTCGTCCTCGTCGCGGCCCGCGCCCGTCTCCTCGCCGCCGTCCGGTGCGCCGCCGATGTACCGGGGGGCCACCCGGTCGCGTGGCCACACGTATTCACCGCGGTGCCGGTGGTGCGGTCCGGACGCCCCCGCGTCGCCGTCCGCGTGCGGGTCGTCCGCCCCGCTGAGGTGGTGGTCCGTCACAGGCCGTCCTCCACATCGTCCGTTCCGTCGCAGTCCGATAGCTCCGTCTGAAGTCCGTCCGCCGCTGCGGCCTTGGCCCGCTCGAGCCAATCCTGCAGTATCGCGACGGCGGCGGCCTGGTCGATCACCGACCGGCCACGCCGCGTGTCCACTCCGCTGCGGTGCAGGGCCTGCTGCGCGGTGACCGTGCTGAACCTCTCGTCGGCGAACAGTACCGGCACCGGGGCGACGGCGGCCTCGAGGACACGCGTGAACGCGCGCACCGTCGCGGTGGCCTTGCCCTCGGTGCCGCGGAGCGTCCGGGGTAGCCCCACGATCACCTCGACGGCCTCGTACTCGTCCACGAGTGCGGCGATGCGGCGGACGTCCGGCGACTGCGCATGGTTCTTCTTGGCGCGCGGCACAGTTTCGACGGGCGTGGCGAGGATCCCGTCGGGATCGCAGGACGCCACGCCTATGCGCACCGCGCCGACGTCGATGGCGAGCCGCCTGCCGCGACGCCAGCCCGCGGCGGGCGCCGGATCAGCGATCGGTCAGCTCCGCCCGCAGCGCGGCCACCGCCGCGTCGATGCCGCCGGGGTCGGTGCCCGCGCCCTGCGCCAGGTCGGGTTTGCCGCCGCCGCGCCCGCCTATCGCCGGGGCGAAGGTCTTCACCAGGTCGCCGGCCTTGATCCCGGCGTCGCGTGCCGCACCCGAGGTGGCGACGACGAACGGCACCTTGCCGCCGTCCTCCCCGAAGAGCACCACCACCGACGCGGCGTCGCCGAGCCGCCCGCGGACGTCGGCCGCGAGCGCGCGCAGCGCGCCCCCGCCCACGCCGCCGGGCGCCTTCGTCGCCACCAGGAGCACCGCGCCCACGCGCTCGGCCGCGTCCGCCAGCGGCCCCGCGGAGGCGGCCAGCGAGGCGCTCTTGGACCTCTCCACCTCGCGTTCGGCGGTCTTGAGCCGCTCGATGAGGTTTTCCACCCTGCCGGGCACGTCCTCGGACGGCACCTTGAGCAGCGTGGCCACGCCTTGCAGCAGGGCGCGCTCCCGCGCCAGGTGCTGCATCGACTCGGTGCCCACGAACGCCTCGATGCGCCGCACGCCCGAGCCGACCGACGACTCGCCGAGCACCGTGATGGGGCCGATCTGCGAGGAGTGCGCCACGTGGGTGCCGCCGCACAGCTCCATCGAGAACGGGCCGCCGATCTCCACCACCCGGACAGCGTCGCCGTAGTTCTCGCCGAACAGTGCCATCGCCCCCATCTCCTTCGCCTTGTCCAGCGAGGTCTCGATGGTGTTGACGGTGTGGTCGGCGCCGACAGCCGCGTTGGAGACGTCCTCGATCTCTTGGCGGGTCTGCCCACTGAGCCCGCCCTGCCAGTGGAAGTCGAAGCGCAGGTACCCGGGCTTGTTGAGCGAACCGGCCTGGACGGCGTTGGGCCCGAGCACCTGCCGCAGCGCGCCGTGCACCATGTGGGTGCCCGAGTGCCCCTGGGTGGCGCCGTGACGCCAGGACGAGTCCACCTGGGCCAGCACGGCGTCGCCCTCGGTGACCTGGCCGCGATCGACCGTGACCTTGTGCACCCAGAGCGTCTTGGCGATCTTCTGCACGTCGTCGACGGTGAGCCGGGTGCCGTCGGCGGTGATCACCCCGGCGTCGGCGATCTGGCCGCCGGCCTCCGCGTACAGCGGGCTGCGGTCGAGGATCACCTCGACCTGCTCGCCCGTCACGGCCGTGGGCACGCGCACGCCGTCGCGGACGAGGGCCAGCACGGTCGCCTCGGTGTTGAGTTCGTCGAACCCGGTGAACTCGGTGGGGTGCCCGTCCACCAGCTCGCGGTACACCGTCAGGTCCGCGTGCGCGTGCTTGCGCGCCTGGGCGTCGGCCTTGGCTCGCGCCCGCTGCTCGGCCATGAGCTCGGCGAACCCGTTGCGGTCCACCGCCAGGCCGGCCTCGGCCGCCATCTCGAGGGTCAGGTCGATGGGGAAGCCGTAGGTGTCGTGCAGGGTGAACGCGTCGGCCCCGCCGATGCGAGACGAGCCCTGCGCCTTCGTCTGCCGGGCCACGTCCTCGAAGAGCTTGGAGCCGGAGGCGAGCGTCCCGAGGAACGCGGTCTCCTCGCCCACCGCGACGTTGCGTACGCGCTCGAAGTCGGTGTCGAGCTGCGGGTACGACGGCGCCATCGCCACACGCACCGTGTCCATGAACGCGCGCATGGTGGGCTGCTGCGCGCCGAGCAGCCGTGCCGAACGCACGATGCGGCGCAGCAGGCGGCGCAGCACGTAGCCGCGGCCGTCGTTGCCCGGGTTGACCCCGTCGAGGATGAGCATCGCCGCCGTGCGGGCGTGGTCGGCGATCACGCGGAACCGCACGTCCGATGCATCGTCCGAGCCGTACTTGCGGCCGGTGAGCTCCTCGGCCCTATCGATGACGGGCCGCAACAGGTCGGTCTCGTAGACGTTCTCGACGCCTTGCAACAGGAAGGCGACGCGCTCGACTCCCATCCCGGTGTCGATGTTCTTGCGCGGCAGCGGGCCCAGAATCTCGTAGTCGTCTTTGCTGGTCCCCGCGCCGCGCTCGTTCTGCATGAACACGAGGTTCCAGATCTCGATGTAGCGGTCCTCGTCCGCCTCGGGTCCGCCCTCTTCGCCGTATGCGGGGCCGCGGTCGTAGAAGATCTCCGAGCACGGACCGCACGGGCCGGGGATGCCCATCGACCAGTAGTTGTCGGTCATTCCGCGGCGCTGGATCCGCTCAGCCGGCAGGCCCACCTCGTCGCGCCAGATGCCGAACGCCTCGTCGTCGTCCAGGTAGACGGTGGCCCACAGCCGCTCCGGGTCGAAACCGAAGCCGCCCTGGTCCTGCGTCCCCGTGAGCAACGTCCACGCGAAGGTGATCGCCTCGCGCTTGAAGTAGTCGCCGAACGAGAAGTTGCCGGCCATCTGGAAGAAGGTGTTGTGCCGGGTGGTGATGCCCACCTCTTCGATGTCGAGCGTCCGCACGCACTTCTGGATGGACGTGGCCCGGCTGTACGGGGCGGTCTGCTGGCCCAGGAAGTAGGGGACGAACGGCACCATGCCCGCGTTGACGAACAGCAGGTTCGGGTCATCGAGGATCAGCGACGCGCTGGCGACCTCGGTGTGACCGTTCTTCACATAGTGGTCGAGGAAGCGCTTGCGAATCTCGTGGGTCTGCACCTGGAATCCTTCGAATCTGCCGGTTGTCTCGTGCTGCTGCCGCCGTGTGCCCGCGTCGGCCGACAGGGCGGCCGCGGGCCGGATCCAGCTTACCGCCCGGTCTTCCGGCGCCACGCCGGTGCACGCGGCGATCCGCGGCGGCCATCGTCGCCGCCGGTCAGCGGCCCCGCACGATCCGGCGGAGCTTGGGGAGCCGCTCGTGCAGCTCCCGCTCGGCGCCGTGCGCGGTGGGCTCGTAGTAGTCGACGCCGACCAGTTCATCCGGCGGGTACTGCTGGGCCACCACTGCCGACGGCTCGTCGTGCGGGTACTTGTAGCCGACGGCGTTGCCGAGGCCCTGGGCCCCTTTGTAGTGGCCGTCGCGCAGGTGCGGCGGAACCATGCCGGCCTTGCCGCGCGTGACGTCCGCCATCGCCTGTGCGATGGCGCCGTTGACGGCGCCGGACTTGGGGGCGGATGCCAGGTGGATGGTCGCCTGCGCCAGCGCCAGGCGCGCCTCGGGGAGCCCCACCAGCTGGACCACTTGCGCTGCCGCCGTCGCCGCTTGCAGCGCCGTCGGGTCCGCCATCCCGACGTCCTCGCTGGCGTGGATCATGAGGCGGCGGGCGATGAAACGCGGGTCCTCCCCCGCGACGATCATCCGGGCCAGGTAGTGCAGCGCGGCGTCCACATCGGAGCCGCGGATGGACTTGATGAACGCGCTGATGACGTCGTAGTGCTGGTCCCCGTCGCGGTCGTAGCGCACAGCGGCGCGGTCCACCGACGACTCCACCGTCTTCAGGTCCACGGCGACAGGTCCGTCCGCCGTGCCCGCGCGGGTGACGGCCACGTCCGCCGCGGCTTCCAGGATGGTGAGCGCGCGGCGCGCGTCCCCGCCCGCCAACGCGACGAGGTGGTCGACGGCGTCGTCGTCGACGGTGATGGCGCCCCCGTAGCCGCGCTCGTCGTCGACCGCGCGCCGCAGCAGGGCCGCGACGTCCGCCGCGGTCAGCGGCTGCAACTGCAGCACCAGCGAGCGGGACAGCAGCGGGGAGACCACGGAGAACGAGGGGTTCTCCGTGGTGGCGGCCACCAGCAGCACGATACGGTTCTCCACCGCCGACAGCAGTGCGTCCTGCTGGGTTTTGGAGAACCGGTGGACCTCGTCGATGAACAGCACCGTCTGGGTGCCGTGCACCGCGCGCCGCCTCGCGGTGTCGATGATCGCCCGGACCTCCTTGACCCCGGCCGAGAGCGCCGAGAGCGACTCGAACCGGCGCCCCGTGCTCGACGAGATCAGCGAGGCCAGCGTGGTCTTGCCGGTACCGGGCGGGCCGTACAGGATCACCGAGCTCGCCCCGGCACCCTCGACCAGGCGGCGCAGCGGTGCGCCCGTGTCCAGCAGATGCTGCTGCCCCAGCACCTCGTCGAGAGTGCGCGGCCGCATCCGCACGGCGAGCGGCGCGCTGTGGTCCGGCGCCGGCGGACGCGGTCCGGAGGCGTCGTCCGCCGCTGGCAGGCCCATGGATCGGTCGTCGTCGTCGAAAAGCCCGGGAACCTCGCCGCCTTGGTCCTCGTCCCCGCGCCGCCCGTTCCGGCCGGTCACTCTTCGAGTGCCCCCAGCACCGCCCGGGCGTGGTCGCCGACGGCGTTGTCGCCGAGTTTGTCGGCGAACGCCGCCAGGATCGACCAGCGCCGGCGCAGCGCGGTCCGCCGGCCCACCGCGAGCTCGTGCTGGCGCAGCCACGCCTCGGCGTCCTCGTCGACGTGCACGTCCGCGCCGGCGTCGTCCAGGAACAGCCACGTACTCAGCCAGAGCCACAGCAGCATGGCCGCCAGCAGCCGCGAATACAGCACCGAATCGTCGCGCAGCTGCGGGAACACGGAGACCACCTCCGCGCGCCAGGCCTCGACCATCTCCTCGACCTGGTCCTGGCTGAGTTCCAGCGCGCACAGGCACGTGGGGAACGACGCGAGGGCGTAACTGATGTCGAGGGTGGCGTCGCGGAACCCGCCCCACTCGTAGTCGAGGAACTTCACCCCGCCCTCGTTGACGAGGATGTTGTCGGGGCACAGGTCCGCGGTGCTGAACGCCCGGAACCGGCCGCCGTCGAACAGCTCGCGGCCGCGAGCCGCAGTGGCCCGCACGTCCTCGGGCACGGCGACGGCGAGGATGTCCTGCAGCATCGAGGGGACCTCGTCCGCGGCGCGCGCCGCCTGCGCGTTGAGCGGGTGCGCCTCGTCGACGCCCGGCGTGCGGTGCAGCAGAGTGGTGTAGTCGTCCTGGCGGCCGTACGTGTTGGAGTGCATGCGCCCCAGTGACTGCGCGAGCGCCATCAGCGAGTGCGTGACCTCGGACGCGTCGCGGCGCGCGAGCAGCTCGCCCATCGCCGGCGCGTCGCCGAGGTCCGAGAGCACCAGCAGGCGCGCGTCGAGGTCGTAGGCGACGAGCTCGGGACCCGGGCGGTGCGCACCGGACAGCGAGTTGCAGAACTGGTACGAGACGGCCTCGCGCCGGAACGACTCGTCGATCTGGCCGTCCGCCAGCTGCCGGTTCCCGCCGAGCACCTGTTTGAGCACGAGCGTGCGCGGCAGCGAGAACGGATTCTCCGCCACCCGCACGCGCAGCACGACGGTGTCGCCGCCGCCGCCGAGGTCCGTCGCGTCGACCAGCCGTACTGCGGCACCGGTGCGCCGCTTGAGCAGCTCCTGGGCTGCCTCCACCACCTCGTCCACGGGGTCAGGCCATCCATCCCGAATGCGGTCTACGATTGTCGCGGTCATCACATCCCAAACTACCCGGCCGCAACGGCCGGGCATCTATCAAACATAGTCGGCGCGGGTCACGAATCGGTACCGAACGCATTTCATCGCCGTCGCGCCTGCGACGCTACCCTGGAATCGGGTCCAGCGCCCCGAACCTTCCGCAGCGGGCCCCGTCACCGTTCCCGCCGCCATGCGGCGAGGCGGTCCGACGGCAGGGCGGAGGCTCAGCCCCCGGCGCCCGCTCCCCCGGCGGCCGCTCCGGCGTGGGCCTCGCCGACTTCCGCTGCCGAGTCGGAGTCGGAGGCCGCATCCGGTTCCGGCTCGTAGTCGATGCCGGACTCGGCACGCTGCTCGGAGGTGATCGGCGCGGGGGCGTCCGTGAGCGGATCCACGCCGCCCCCGGACTTGGGGAACGCGATGACCTCGCGGATGGAGTCGACGCCGGCGAGCAGGGCCGTGATCCGGTCCCAGCCGAAGGCGATGCCGCCGTGCGGCGGGGCGCCATACGAGAAGGCGTCGAGCAGGAAGCCGAACTTCTCGCGAGCCTCGTCCTCGCCGATGCCCATCACCGCGAACACCCGCTCCTGGACGTCCTTGCGGTGGATGCGGATGGAGCCGCCGCCGATCTCATTGCCGTTGCAGACGATGTCGTAGGCGTAGGCCAGCGCCGAGCCCGGGTCGGTGTCGAAGGTGTCGAGGAACTCGGGCTTGGGCGAAGTGAACGCGTGGTGCACCGCGGTCCAGGAGCTGTGGCCCAGCGCCACATCGCCCTCGGCGGCCGCGTCGGACGCGGGCTCGAACAGCGGGGCGTCGACGACCCACACGAACGCCCAGGCGTCCGGGTCGATGAGATCGAGCTTGCGGGCGATCTCGCCGCGGGCCGCGCCCAGCAGAGCGCGCATCGGCTTGGTGGCGCCGGCGGCGAAGAAGATGCAGTCGCCCGGCTTCGCCCCCACGTGCGCGGCCAGCCCGGCGCGTTCGTCCTCGGTGATGTTCTTGGCGACCGGGCCCCCCAGCGTCCCGTCCTCCTGCACGAGTACGTAGGCCAGGCCCTTTGCCCCGCGCTGCTTGGCCCACTCCTGCCACGCGTCGAGCTGGCGCCGCGGCTGCGACGCGCCGCCCGGCATCACCACGGCGCCCACGTACTCCGATTGGAACACCCGGAAGGTGGTGTTCTTGAAGTAGTCGGCGCACTCGACGAGTTCGATGTCGAAGCGCAGATCCGGCTTGTCCGACCCGTACCGGCGCATGGACTCGGCGTAGGTGAGGCGCGGGAACGGCGCGTCGAGCGTGATGCCCTCGACCGCCCACAGCGCGGTCAGGATCTGCTCGGCCAGGGAGATCACGTCCTCCTGATCGACGAAGCTCATCTCGACGTCGAGCTGGGTGAACTCGGGCTGGCGGTCGGCGCGGAAATCCTCGTCGCGGTAGCACCGGGCGATCTGGTAGTACCGCTCCATGCCCGCCACCATGAGCAGCTGCTTGAACAGCTGCGGGCTCTGCGGCAGCGCGTAGAAGGTGCCGGGGCGCAGCCGGGCCGGCACCAGGAAGTCGCGTGCGCCTTCCGGGGTGGAGCGGGTCATGGTCGGCGTTTCGATCTCGACGAAGTCGTGGCCCTCAAGCACCCGCCGGGCCGCCGCATTGACCTTGGAGCGCAGGCGCAGCGCCGCCCCCGGGCCCTCGCGGCGCAGGTCCAGGTACCGGTACCGCAGCCGCGCCTCCTCGCCGGGGTTGTCGTCGAGCTGGAACGGCAGCGCCGCGGCCTCGGAGAGCACCTCGAGCGCGGAGACGTCGAGCTCGATGGCACCGGTGGGCAGCTCCGGGTTCTCGTTGCCCTCAGGGCGGATCTCCACCGTGCCGGTGACCTTCACGCAGAACTCCGAACGCAGGCGGTGCGCCGCGTCCGCCACCGCACTATCGCGGAACACCACCTGGGCCACGCCGGAGGCGTCGCGCAGGTCGATGAAGATCACGCCGCCGTGGTCACGGCGACGCGCCACCCAGCCGGTGAGCGTGACTGTCGAATCGGCGTGCTCGGCTCGCAGGGAACCGGCCTCGTGGGTGCGCAGCACTGCTGTCCTCTCCATGGTGATTCCGCTCCGCGCGTGGCGCCGGGTCACGCCACGCGTTGCCGATCCTACGGAGCCTCCGGCCGCACCGCGTGCGCGGGCCGGGCTCGTGAGTGCGCTCGTCAAGACAGTGGGATGCGACACGCCGCGACGCCCATCCGGCGGATACGGTGCGCGCAGCAGGTACCTCTGGTGCCGGCTTGCGGCGAGGACGGAGGTCATCACACATGGGTTCGGCGGCGGAGCATATGCGCATCAGCGAGTTATGGCGGTACCCGGTCAAATCCCTCGGGGGCGAGCCCCTCACCCGAGCGCTGGTGGACGGGGACGGTCTGGCAGGCGACCACCAATGGGCCATCGTCGACGAGTCCACCGGCACCGTCGCCAGCGCCAAGCGCACCCGCGTGTGGGGTTCGCTGCTGCAGTGCTCCGCCCGCATGGATCCGGACGCCGCCGACCCGGCCGACGCGGCCGCGCTGCGTATCACCACGCCCGACGGCGTCGAATCGGCCGGCGACGACCCGTCGACCATCGCCCGCCTCTCCGCGCTGTGCGGCCGTCCGCTCCGGTTGCAGTTCGCGGCGGCCGCCGACGCCGACGGCATGGCCATGGAGATGGAATGGGCGCCCGAGACGCATGAGGGCATGGAGGAGGCCATCGCTCACTCGTCGGCCCGGGCCGAGCAGGACGCGGGGTCCGCTGTCCCCGTCGGCGCCGTGCCCACCGGCGGCGGGCGCGGTCGCTACTACGACCTCGCCCCCGTGCACATCGTCACCACCTCGAGCGTGCGCCGGCTGGTCGACGACGACACCCCGATCCGGGCGGCGATGCGCAGATTCCGGCCCAACATCGTCGTCGGCGGAGACGACTGGGACGACGGATACGTGGAGGACGCGTGGCTGGCCGGACCGCTGGACGCCGGCGCCGTGGGTCTCGCCCCGTCGATCCCCGTCGGCCGGTGCGTCATGGTGACCCTCCAGCACGGCACGGTGGCGCGCGACCGGACGATGCTGCGGCGGATCGCAACCCGGCACAGGTTGGACGTCGGCTACGGGACCGCGCCCGCCCCCGCGCTCGGCATCTACGCCGACGTGCTCCGGCCGGCGACGGTGAGCGTCGGCGACGCCGTGCGTGTCGGTGGCGAGCGAGCGGCCGCCGCACGCCACTGATCGGCTTCCGCGCTGCGCGCCGCTTCCCACGACACGCTGGGGCAACAGGCGCACTACGAGGATGATGCGCGCGCGCCACAGAACGACCCCCTAAAGCCACAGGGCATACCGGTGGGTGGGACCCGCCTGGCACGGATCACTTCCGACGCGCATCGTGACGCCTGCCGCTTTTCGCGGCCACCTCCGTCCCCGTGCCTGCCGGCCGGACAGACCCGGCCGAACAGTCTCCGCGCCGGGGCCGGCGAGGTGTCCGATGATCACCCGCAAGGAGTCCCACGATGACGACCGCCCCGCTGACGCCCGCCCCGGCCGCCCCGGACGGGGGCTGGACTCCGCGCCTGGGGTTCTCTCTGCTGTCGATGGTGCTCATCCTGGAGTTGCTCAGCGCCAGTTACCTCATGATCTCGATGGCGCTGCCGACCATCTCCCAGCACTATGAGACGGACCAGACCGCTTGGATGATGACCGGGTTCCTGCTGGTCGGCGCGGTCAGCGCCCCGCTGCTGGGCAAGGCCGCGGACATGGTGGGCAAGCGGAAGGTGCTGCTGGCGTGCGTCGCGGTGGCGACGGTCGGCTTCCTCATCTCGGCGGTGGCGCCCACTTACGGGATCATGATCCTGGGCCGCGCGCTCGGAGGCTTCCTCATTCCGCCGCTGTTCCTCACCTATTCGCTTATCCGCGACGTCTTCCCGCGGCGGACCATCGCGCTGGCTGTGAGCATCTCCACAGCCGGAATGGGGCTGGTCGCCATCCCCACCCCGTTCCTCGCCGGCTGGCTCATCGACGACTTCGGCTGGCGCAGCATGTTCTGGTTCTGCACGATCATCCTCGCCGTGATGGGCGTGCTCGTCCGGATCAGCACCCCGGAGACCCCGGTGCGCACCCGGTCGCACATCGACATAGTCGGCGCGGTGCTGATCGGCGGCGGGCTCGCGGGCATCCTGCTGGGCGTGAGTTTCGGGCCCACCTGGGGCTGGTCCGCGCCGGGCACGCTCGTCGCGCTCATCGGCGGCGTGGTGCTGCTGGCCGCGTGGCTGGTCTCCGCGTCGAAGATCCCCGAGCCGCTGATCAGCCTGTCGCTGCTGCGGCGCCGTTCCGTGCTGCTCATCGTCGTCTCGGCCGGCTGCATCTACGGCGTGAGCACCCTGTTCAGCACCATCCTTCCGTACGTCGTGATGATGTCGGACAAGCTGGGCTTGGGATACGGGTTCGGCGTCGACCACGAAGGCTTCGCCGTCTTCCAGGTGCCCACCGGCGGTATGACGATGGTCGGCGGCCTCATCGTCGGCTTCCTCGTCGGCCGCGGCAGCCGTCCCCGCCTGACGATGGCGGCCGGCATGCTCGCCGCCGGGGTGGGCGCCGCGCTCTCCGGCATCAACCTCGCGAGCGAGCCGTACCTGCTGGTATGCGCCGGCCTGGTGGGTCTGGGCATGGGCCTGTCCTACGCGTCGATCCCCAACCTGCTCATCGAGGCCGTCGCGCCGCAGCTGCAGGCCTCGACCGCGAGCATCGTCGCGGCCGTGCAGAGCGTTCTCCCCGGCATCCTGTCGGTGATCATGTTCACCGTCCTCAACGGATCGTTCAAGGCGGATCTTCCGGTCGAGGTCACCCAGGGCGCGGCGATCTACACCTCGCAAGGTTGGACGGTCGCGTTCCTGATGACGGCGGTGGTGGCCCTGGCGGGCCTGGTCGCGGCCGTACTGCTGCCGAAGAAGTTCGCCCAGGCGACGGCGCAGGGCCCCGACGATGCGGCAGCGATCACCATCGCCGCCTCCGGCGCGGTCCCGTCGGTCGACGAGGCGGGTGCAGCGGCGCGAGTCTGATCGCCGAGCGCCCTCGGCCGAAACCACCACGGCGCGGCGGCCGCTCCGGTTAGCGTGGCGGCATCCCCCGCCGCCGCACGTAAGGATCCGCCATGGCCAGGACGGTCGCAGACCAGCTTGTCGAGTCCCTCGTCGACGCAGGCGTCCGACGCATCTATGGCATCGTCGGGGACAGCCTGAACCCCGTGGTCGACGCCGTGCGGCGCACCGGCGGCGCCGCACAGGGCGGCATCGACTGGGTCCACGTGCGCCATGAGGAGGCGGCGGCGTTCGCGGCCTCGGCGGAGGCGCAGACGACGGGCCGGCTGGCGGTATGCGCCGGATCGTGCGGGCCGGGCAACCTGCACCTGATCAACGGGCTCTACGACGCGCACCGTTCCGGTGCCCCGGTGCTGGCCATCGCCTCGCACATCCCCAGCACCGAGATCGGGCGCGGGTACTTCCAGGAGACCCACCCGGACAGGCTTTTCGTCGAGTGTTCGCTGTATTGCGAGCTCGTGTCCACCACGGACCAGGCGCCGCACCTGTTCCGCGCGGCCATCCAGGCGGCCTCGGCCGACGACGGCGTCGCGGTAGTGACGCTGCCCGGCGACATCGCCTCCCGGCCGGCGACCGCGCCGCTGCCGCCGGTCGCCCTGCCGTTCCCCTCCACCCTGGTGCCGGACGACGACGCGGTGCGCATGCTCGCCGACGCCGCCAACGCGGCGGAGAAGGTCGCGATCTTCGCCGGATACGGCGCCCGCGACGCGCATGACGAGGTGGTGGCGCTCGCCGACGCGCTCGGCGCGCCGGTGGGCCACTCGCTGCGTGGCAAGGACTTCATCCAGTACGACAACCCGTTCGATGTGGGTATGACGGGGCTGCTGGGCTACGGCGCCGCGCACGCCGGCATCCACGATGCCGACCTGCTGATCCTGCTCGGCACCGACTTCCCGTATTCGCAGTTCCTGCCCGACGACGTCGCCACCGCCCAGGTGGACACGTGCGCGTCCGTGATCGGGCGGCGCACGCCGGTGCGGTTTCCCGTGCATGGCGATGTGGGGGCCACCGTGCGGACGCTGCTGCCGCGGATCCGGCGCAAAACCGACCGCGGCTACCTGGAGCGCTGGCGCAAGCGTCACAACGCGATCATGACGAAATCGGTCGGCGCCTACACTCAGGACGTCGAGCATCTCGTGCCGATCCACCCCGAATACGTGGCGTCGATCCTCGACGAGGTGGCCGCGGACGACGCGGTCTTCTCGGCGGACACGGGCATGTGCAACGTGTGGGCGGCCCGGTATCTCACCCCTAACGGCCGGCGCCGTTTCCTGGCATCGTCGCTGCACGGTTCGATGGCCAACGCGCTCCCGCACTGCATAGGCGCACAACTGTCGCATCCCGGCCGACAGGTCGTGTCGCTCTCCGGCGACGGCGGGCTGTCGATGCTGCTGTCCGAGCTCATCACCGTCGGCGCGTACCGGATCCCCGTCAAGATCGTCGTGTTCGACAACTCCACATTGGGCATGGTCAAGGCGGAGATGCTGGTGGACGGGCTGCCGGACTTCGGTGTGGACGTGCCGCAAGTGGACTACCGCGGCATCGCCGCGGCGGCCGGCATCGACGCGCAGCGCGTGGACAAGCCGGAGCAGGTGCGCGGCGCGCTCGAGCGCGCGATGGCCGTCGACGGCCCGGCGCTGGTGCAGGTGATCACAGATCCACAGGCGCTGTCGATGCCGCCCACCGTCACCGGCGCGCAGATCAAGGGGTTCGCTCTGGCGATGTCCAAGGTGGTCGTCGGAGGGGGCATGGGAGAGGCCGTGAGCCTGGCACGGTCCAACCTGCGCAACATCCCCCGGCCGTGACGGTCGGGTCGGCTCTGACGGACACGCCGACGCTTGCTGTCACGCCGCCCGCGACGCCTCCTCGAACAGCCATGCCATGACGAGTGCGCCCGGGTCGACGACTCCGCGTGCGGCCTCGCCGATGTAGCTGGCGCGGCCGCGCCGGGCGGTGATCTCCGCGGTGGACTCCGCCCCGCGCACCGCCGCATCCGCCGCCGAGGACAGAGCCGCCGCCGCCGACGGGGTCGCCCCGGTATCCCGCCCGTCCGCAACCGCCGTTTCCAGCGCCCGCACCGCAGGGTCGAGCGCGTCGATCATCGTCTTGTCGCCGGGCCGCGCGCCGCCGAGCGCTGTGATGGCGTCGAGCCCGGAGCGCGCGCCGCGGGCCAAGTCCGGGACGGCGAAGACGACCGAACCGGCGTCGGCACCGGCATCGGCAGCGGCGCTGCCGAGCCGGCGGAACCAGACGCCGAACAGGGCCCCCGACGTGCCGCCCGCGTGGCCCAGATAGGCATCCGAGACCGCGGCGAAAGCCTGCGCCGGCGAGGACGCGGTGCGCAGCGCCTCGACGTCGAGTCGGCCGAGTGCCGCGACCATGTTGGTGCCGAAGTCGCCGTCGCCGGCCTGCCGGTCCAGCCGGGTGAGCGCCGGCTCCTCGTCGATGACCCGGCGCGCCCAGGCGCCCAGCCACTCCCCGACGGCCCCGATGCCCGGCGGCCGGACGTCCGGGCGGCCGGGCGCCGGTGCGGCGCCGGACGCCTCTCCACCCGGCGCCTCTTCGCGGCCGGAGGAGGGCGCGGCGGCGCCGGGGCCGTGCAC
>NZ_JAENKO010000068.1 GCF_016599145.1 Tomitella cavernea | reverse complement strand
CGACATCGCGCAGCCCGGGGCGCCGGATCGCAGCTCCCCGGCGGCGGAGGCCGCCGACACCGCACGAAGGCCGGACGCACCGTCGTCGCAGGCGCAGTCCCCGCAGACGCCGGCCGCCCAGGAACAGCCGCACCGCACCGCCGCCGCGGCGCTCGACACAGGCAAGCGGCTCGGCGTCACGGCGCTAGGGGCGGGCTGGAAGGCCGGCACCGCCGCCGTGGGAGTCGGCCGCAAGGCGGGGTCCGCGGCGCTCGGCGCGGGCAAGAAGGCCGGGCTGGCAGGCGTCGACGCCTACGAGAAGTCCGTCGAGACCGCGATGGAGACGCAGAAGAAGATGTTCGGCTCCACCGGCATCTCCGCCGTCGACGACGCCGTCGCATCGCACACCACGCGTATCGGCGAGACAACGGCGGGCGCGGCGAAGGCCGCCCGCGGGGTGCTGGGCGGCGACGCGGCCAGCGCCCAGGAGGACCGGGGCGCCGCCGATGAGGACACCCCGGGCGACGAGGACGGCCCCGGTACACGAGACGGCACCCGAGGGGCGGTCACGCCGGATCGGCGGTGACAGCGCGGCGCGGTCGCCCGGCAGTCACCGCTGCACGATGGCGATCGCGTTTCCGTCGGGATCGGTGACCATGAACAGCACCGGCGCGCCGGGGGCGGTCATCGGCTCCTAGACTGTCGACGGTGGTGGGGGTCTTCAGTTCGGACATGACGGGTCGCGTTCCTTCGATGGCTGCAATTCCTTACCCCAATGCAGACCGCGCCCGCCCGGGGAATCATCGCCGGGCCGTCACCCCGCAGGCGCGCCCAGCCTGCCGGGCAACCCGAACCGTTCGAACAGCCCCGGCGTGAAGAACGCGACCACCTTCGCCACCCTGTCACCGTCCAGCCGCAGCACCTGCAGCTGGAACGGGGTGTACGTGCCGTCGGGCTGGGCCATGTACAGACCGAACGCGGGCTGACCGTTGGCGCTCGTGGCGAGCATCGGCATGTCGCGCGGCCCTCCGGGGCACCGCGTGTCGATGAGCTCGCCGATCTGCTGCGGGCCCGCATACCAGCCCGTGAACGGCGGCATCTCCCACACGGCATCGTCGGTGAGCATGCCGACGATCGCGTCGATGTCCTTGCGCCAGAAGGCGTCCACGTAGGCGTCGAGCATCCGTCGCTGCGCGTCGTCGAGCTCCCCGACGACGGAATCCTCGCTGAGCCCGGCCTCCTTCATCTCGCGGTGGGCGCGCTGCAGCGCCGAGTTGACCGCGGTGGCGGTGGTACCGAGTGCCGCCGCCGTCTCTTTGGCCGTCCAACGCAGGACGTCGCGCAGTATCAGCACCGCGCGCTGGCGGGCCGGCAGATGCTGCAGGGCCGCCACGAAGGCCAGGCGGATGGACTCGCGCTCCGTCACGGCGACCGCGGCGTCGGGGATCGGCTCGAGCCAGGGGGTCTCGTGGTCTTCCACCAACTCGTCCGCCGCCCGCGAATCGGCGGTCCCCAGTCCCGTGGGAAGCGGGCGACGTGTGCGGCCGTCGAGGTTGGTCAGGCACACGTTGGTGGCGATCTTGTACAGCCAGGTGCGCACGGACGAGCGACCCTCGAACGCGTCGTAGGCGCGCCACGCCCGCAAGTAGGTCTCCTGCACCAGGTCCTCGGCCTCGCCGACGGAACCCGTCATCCGGTAGCAGTGCGCGAGCAACTCGCGCCGGTATCCGGCTGCGACGGCGGTGAAGTCCGGCGGCGCGGTGTCCGCAGTCACAGGATCCACCGTTCCGGTCGCGGTCTCTGCGGCCTCCATCCTCCCAGTCTGCCGTGTCCGCGGCCTCCGGTAAAGACCTGTGCACAGCGGATTCGCAGCACTGAGCACCGATGATTCCGCGCCGCGCGAACGGTCCATCCGTGCATGACCACTACGAGGAAGGCACTGCCATGAGCACACCTGCAAGCGCCGCCGCGGTCCGGCCCTGCCTCTGGTTCGACGACCGGGCCCGCGAGGCGATGGAGTACTACGTGTCCGTGTTCCCGGATTCCCGGATCAACGAGATCATCGAATACCCGGACGAATCACTCGACGAACACTTCCGGGGCATGTCCGGCAAGGTGCTCAACGGGCGGTTCACACTCAACGGGGTGGACTTCGTCTGCCTCGACGGCGGGCCGATCTTCACGTTCAACGAGGCGGTGTCCTTCGTCGTCACGTGTGAGGACCAGGCCGAGATCGACCACTATTGGTCGGCGCTCTCCCACACGCCGGAATCCGAGCAATGCGGCTGGTGCAAGGACCGCTTCGGCGTCAGCTGGCAGATCATCCCCGCGAACATGGGCGAACTGCTCGTGCGGCCCGCCCAGATCCAGGCCATGATGGCGATGAAGAAGATCGTCATCGCCGCGCTGGAGACGGCCTGATCCGGACGAACCTGCTACCGGACGCTGCGCGCCCGGCGCACCAGCCCGCGCCCGATTATCAGCCGCTGGATCTCGCTTGTGCCTTCGTACAGGCGTAGCAGCCGGACGTCGCGGTAGATCCGCTCGACGGGGACGTCGCGCATGTAGCCGGTCCCGCCGTGCACCTGCACGGCGAGGTCCGCCACCTTCCCGACCATCTCGGTGCAGAACAGCTTGGCCGACGACGGGGCGATCCGCCGGTCCTCGCCGGAGACCCACTTGGCGGCGGCATCGCGCACCAGAGCGCGTCCGGCCATCACCCCGGTCTGCTGGTCCGCCAGCATCGCCTGGACCAGCTGGAAGTCCCCCACCGGCGTGCCACCTTGCGTCGCTGTGGCCGCGTACTCGACGGATTCGTCGAGCGCCCGCTGCGCCTGGCCCACCGCCATGGCGGCGATGTGCACCCGCCCCCGCGCCAGCGACGTCATCGCCGCGCGGAACCCCACGTCCTCGCTGCCGCCCACCAGGGCGTCGCCGGGCACGCGCACGCCGTCGAAGTGCACGTCCGCCGTCCACGAGCCCTCCTGGCCCATCTTCCGGTCCTTCACCCCCACGCTGAGCCCGGGGCGGCCGGCGGGCACAAGGAACACGGCGATGCCCGGCCCGGAGTCGTCGGCCGGCCGGGTGCGAGCGAACACGACGAACAGGTCCGCGACGGGCGCGTTGGTGATGAAACGCTTGTCGCCGGTGATCACCCAGTCCTCGCCGTCGCGCACCGCGGCGGTGCGCAGCCCGGCCGGATCGGAGCCCGCTCCCGATTCGGTGAGCGCGAACGAGGCGACCACCTCCCCGGATGCGATGCGTTCGAGCCACCGGACCTTCTGCGCCTCGGTGCCGAACCCCACGAGGACCTGACCGGCGATGCCGTTGTTCGTGCCGAACATCGAGCGGAGTGCGAGGGTGGTGTAACCGAGTTCCATCGCCAACTCCACGTCCTGCGCCAGGTCGAGCCCCAGGCCGCCCCAGCGCTGCGGGATCGCGAAACCGAACAGGCCCATGGCCTTCGCCTGCGCGCGCAGGTCCGCGGGGATCTCGTCGGCGTCGGCGATCTCCTGCTCGCGCGGGACCACCGCGGTGCGGATGAACTCGCGGGTCTGCGCGAGGATCGCCCGCAGGTCCTCGTCGTCCACCTCGGGGGGGTCCCCCGCGGACACGGTGTTCGGGGTTCCGGACTGCGGTGCGGACGCGACAGTGGTCATGGCTTCAGCCTGCCGTGCGCCGCGTGGACCGTCCAATACGTTTCACGCGCTCGGGCGCATAGCCAGAACCGATGCCACGGCGGGTGGGGTCGCCGGGGCTCTGCGCAGGCCGCCGATCGTGGTCTGCGCCGAAAGTGCCGGGCGTGGACTTAGCATGAAGCCGTGGACCTGCAGTCGCTCACCTACTTCGTCGCGGTCGTCGACCGCGGGGGTGTGACGCGGGCGGCCGAGTCCCTGTACATCTCCCAGCCGTCGCTGTCCCAATCGATCCGCACCCTGGAACGCAGGCTCGGGGTGACGCTGTTCGACCGGGGCGGAGGACGCCTGGAGCTCACCACGGACGGCCGCGCCTTCGATACCGCGGCGCGGCGCATCCTGGCCGACGTCGAACACGCGAAGGAGCAGGTCGGGGCGGTGCGCGCACTGCGGGCGGGGCGGGTGGATCTGGTCACCTATCCGGCATTCTCCGTCGACCCGCTCGTCGATCTGCTGCGTCGCTTCCGGCAGCGGTATCCGGAGGTCGTCGTACGGGTCCTCGACGCCGCCGGTCCCGACGAGGCGGACGCGACCATGCGACGCGGCGCCGCCGAGGTGGCGTTGCAGGACGTCCCGCGCGGCGGAGCGCAGCGGACCCTGCACCTGTGCGAGCAAGAACTCGTCCTCGCACTCCCCGCGGTTCTCGCCGCCACGCTCCCCGACCCCGTCCCGCGCCCGCTCCTCGCCGAGATACCCCTGGTCATCGACCTCACCGACACCGTCCTGGCGGAACTGGTCACCGCGGGCGGAGGGCGCGACGGCGGCCCCGTCCTCGACTGCACGCACGCCAATGCGACGCGCGAGCTCGTCCTGGCGGGGGCGGGCGCGACGATCGTGCCGCGCCCGGTGGCCCGGGCCGTGTTTCCACAACTCGATCACCGCCCGCTGTCACCCCCCTCGATGCGCGCGGTGGGCCTCACGCTGCGCGCGGGAAAACCGTCGCCGGCGGCCGCAGCGTTCGCCGCCGTGGCGCGCGAATGGTCCGGGCGGCAGCCGACGGGACCGGGGAGGCAGCCGACGGATCCGGGAGGCAGATGATGGAACTGCGTCAGGTGGAGTACTTCCTGGCCGTCGTCGAGCACGAGAGCGTCGGGGCTGCGGCCGCGGCCCTCGGCGTCTCCCAGCCGACGGTCTCCCAGTCGCTGCGCCGCCTGGAACGGGAGCTGGGCGTGCAACTGTTCCAGCGCCTCGGGCGCGGCATGATGCTCAGCGCCGCGGGCCGCGCCATGGTCGGCCCGGCCCGGCGCATCCTCCGCGACACCGCCGCCGCCGAGGACCTGCTGGCGCCCCGCTCCGGTCCGCTCACCGGCAGGCTGGACATCCTCGCGTTCCCCGCCATCGCGTCCGGACCCATCGTCGAGGTCATCGGAGGGTTCCGGCGCGAGCATCCCCGGGTGGCGATCGGCTTCGGCGCTCTGCGGGACGAGGATGACGCCGCGGGGATGCTGCGCGAGGGGCACTGCGAGTTCATCGCCGCGCACCTGCCGCCCGGCTCCTGCAATGCCGGCGGCGTGGGGCCCGTCGACGGCGGGGCACAAACCGCCGACGGCGAGGATGGCCCCATCGAGGTCCTGCCGCTGGGGTTGCAGGAGTACTGGCTGGCCTACCCGCCGGGGACGGTGCTGCCGGAGGGCCCCGTACCGCTGACGGACCTGCCGGAGATCCCGATGATCTTCGCCCCGCGCGGCTCCTCCGTCGCCGACGAGTTCGCGGCGACGATCCGCCGGGGCGGGCGGCGTCCCCCGGTCGCGGTCCTCGCCGCGCACCGCGAGGCGTGGGCGGCCCTGGTGCTCGCCGGAGTCGGTGGAACGCTGCTGGAGAGGTCCCTCGTCGAGTACGCCGCCGATCGCGCCGTGGTGCGTCCCACCGACCCGCCGCTGGCGCGCAGCTTCGGACTGGCGTTCCGGCCGCAGAGCCTGTCCCCTGTCGGCGAGGAGTTCCTCGAATTCACCCGGAATCACCTACGGCGCCAGCAGGAGTCCGACCTCGAATGACGGTCCGGGCGTGCCGGATCCTGCACCGGCACGCCCGGACTCCGCCCGAGGCGGCCCGACGCAGGCGTTCAGTCGTCCTCGGAACCGCCCAGACCCAGCACATTCGACTCCGCGTACAGGGTCTTCGCCAGAATCCACAGCAAGCTCGCCGCGCCGATGAACGCGAACCACGCCGACGCGTTCAACAGCCCGGCCGCCGTCGACAGATCCGCGGCGCCTCCGGCGTCTTCGGCCGCCTGCAGGCTGAGGAAACCCAGGCCGGACAACACCAGCACCGCGCTGATCGAGCTGAATGCGCAGATGAACGCATACATGCGCTTGACGACCGCGGGGACCATGATGATCGCCAGCAGCACGGCCAGGAAGATGTTGTACCAGCCGACCGACGCGGGCTCCATCGCGTCGTTGCTGGTCAGGAAGTACAGCCCGAACAGCCACAGCCCCACGACGGCGGCGACGTGCGAGACGTATTTGTCGCCGCGGAGGTAGCCGAAGACGCCGGCGAGCAGCTGTCCGCCGCCGGCTGCGAGCGTGGCGACGATGAGCGCGGTCTCCAGCGCCGCGTCACCCAGGTGTGCCGGGGTGGCGCCCAGCCAGCGCACCGCGAACACCGCGAGCTGCACGGCCAGAAGTGCCACCGCCACGGGTGTCGGGTCGATCAGGCCGCTCAGCCGCCCGCCTGCCGCTCCCCCCGCGCCGGGGGCGGCCGGTTCGGCGCTCGGCGACCGGCCGGCTCCCCCCGCCGTCACCGGCAGCGTGCCGTGGCGCGTCGTCTCCTCGAGAATGGTCATGATCGTGCACCTCGCTGTGGTCGAAATGATGGGGCGGCGGTTGTTCCGGCGGATGCGCCGCTGAAGCCGGGATCCGCGTGCCGCGGCGCGGCGGGCCCTCCGACTGTGTCCACCATCACTCGTGATGCGCCTCACCGGCAAAGTCCTGCAGGCTCATGCACCGATAGCCGCTGACTATGCGTCGGGGAGCTGTGCGTGCGGCCATGTCGCCCCATCGCCGCGACGCTAAGGCAGCCATAGGCCGACGGTCTTGGCGCCGCGGCGCGCGGGCGGCCCATGCTGGGGTGGTCCCGATCACCGCAGCATCAGGAAGGGCACCGCGCCTATGTCCACGTTGTCGCTCGCCGCAATACTCGCCGAGCCCGCCCGCCGCGTCCCCGGCAAGACCGCCGTGATCGAGGGGGAGCGCCGCGTGTCCTACGGGGACCTGTGGCATCAGGCACGGCAGTACGCGCAGTACCTGGCGGACGAGGGCGTGGCCCCCGGTGATCACGTGGCGATCATGTGCCCCAACACGGTCGAATTCGTCCGCGCCTACTACGGGGCGCTCGCGGCCGGGGCCGTGGTGGTCCCGGTGCCGACGATGCTGCGGGCCGACGAAGTCGAATACATGCTCGCAGACTCCGGCGCGGGGCATCTGATCGTGCCCGATGCGCCGGACGAGACCGCCCGCGCGGCCGCCGCGCGCACGGGGGCAGCTGTGCTCGCGGCCCACTGCCCGCCGGGCACTCCGGCCGTCGGCACGTACGCCACACGCGGACCGGAGGACGTCGCCGTCCTCTTCTACACCTCGGGAACCACAGGAAGACCGAAGGGGGCGTTGCTGACGCACCTGAACCTCGTCATGTGCGCCACCGCCAATGCGATCGACGCCAACCCGTTCGAGCGCGACGACATCGTGCTCGGCTGCCTCCCCCTGTTCCACACCTTCGGCCAGACGGTGTCGATGAACTCGACCTTCCGCATCGGCGCCACCCTGGTGCTGCAGCCGCGTTTCGACGCCGCGGACGCCGTCGAGCTGATGTGCCGCGAGCAGGTGACCGCGTTCTTCGGCGTGCCCACCATGTTCATCCGCCTCACCGAGGCGGCGGGGCACGCGAAGGCCGTCACGTCGCTGCGCATGTGCATCTCGGGCGGCGCGTCGCTACCCGTCGCCGCACTGTCCGCCTTCGAAGAGGCGTTCCACACCACGATTTACGAGGGATACGGCCTGTCGGAGACCTCGCCCACGGCCTCGGTGAACCAGCCCGATTTCGGCGTGCGGCCCGGGTCCATCGGGCACGCCATCTGGGGCGTCGACGTCGAGATCGCGGATCCGGACGTCGAGGGCCGCATCGCGCTGCTCGACACCGGTCGCCGCGGCGAGATCGTGGTGCGCGGGCACAACGTGTTCTCCGGGTATCACGGCAGGCCGGAGGCCACCGCGGAGGTGCTCGTCGACGGCTGGTTCCGCACCGGCGACATCGGGGTCAAGGACTCCGACGGGTTCCTGTTCGTCGTCGACCGCAAGAAGGATCTGATCATCCGCGGCGGATACAACGTCTACCCGCGCGAACTCGAGGAGGTGCTCATGCGGCACCCCGCGGTCTCCCAGGCCGCCGTGATCGGCGTTCCGGACGCGGACGTCGGCGAGGAAGTGTGCGCGATCGTCGTCCCCCGCGCCGGGGAGGCCGTCGACGCCGACGAGCTCTACGCGTGGGCCCGTGAGCACCTGGGCAAGCAGAAGTATCCGCGCCGGATCGAGGTGGTCGACGCGCTGCCCCTGGGGCCCAGCCACAAGGTGCTCAAGCGGGAGCTGCGCAAGCAGTTCGATCGATCGGGCCCGGCGACCTACGGCACCGCCCCCGCCCCGGCCGGCGCCCCCGCCTGACGCCGCCGGCCCGCGCGGCCGCTATCCGCAGGAATCCGGCGTCACCTCCCCCGCCATCGCCGCGGCGACGAATCCGCGCACATCGGCGTCGGAGGCCGGCACCGCACCGCGGTGGTCTTCGCCCGCATACAGGCGATAGGTCACGGGCGCGACGTTGCACAGCTGGTCCACGAGTTCACCGGTGCGCTCCGGCAGCACGATCGCGTCGGCGCCGCCCTGAGCGATCATCGTCGGCACCGCCGGCACCACCGCGCCGGGTTCCTGGCGCGCCAGGTAGTCGGTGAGCGGCGCCAGGTCGGCGTCGGGGCGGAAGAACTGCTCCGGGGGGACCGTCTCCGCCTGGCGGATCTGGGCGAGGCACCCCGTGCGGGTCGCGGTGAGCATGGGGTGCGCGGTGTCGGTGAGCAGCGCCTCTGCGTCGATCTCCGGGTCGGCGGCCTCCGCGCCCAGCAGGATGATCGGCACGAACGCTTCGGCGGCCTCCGCCCCCGGGCCGCCCGCACGGATGTAGTCGACGGTGTCGCGCAGCGTCGTACCGCCGGGCGCGATCGACACGGCGGCCTGCAGGTCCAGCTCGGGCGCGCGTTCCGGGGCGTTCTGCGCGGTGAACAGCGCGGCCTGGCCGCCCTGGCTGTGGCCGGCGACGACCCATTCGTCGCCGATGCGCCCGTCGAGCTGCCGCGCGGCACGCACGATGTCGGTCACCGTGTGGGCGGCGCTGTCACCGTTCATGTAGGTGTGGCCGCCCGGCGTGCCGAGCCCCTCGTAATCGGTCTGCACCACCGCGAACCCGCGCTGCACCCACTTGTCCAGCTCCGCGGTGACGCCCGCGAAGTAGTCGTGGTCCGGCCCGTCGGCGGTGTCCTGCGACGGCGCGCAGACGTCGGCGTAACCGCTGGTGCCGTGCGCCCAGCTCAGCACTGGGAAGCCGCCTTCCGGCGCGGGCCCGCGGGGCACGGACACCGTGCCGGACACGACGATCGGCTTCCCCGCGGCGTCCTCCGACATGTATGTGACCAGCCGGGTGCTCTCGGCGCTGGGCAGCGCGGCCGCCGTCTCGATCGGGTCCGCAGTGAGGAGCGTGCCGGCCTCGCCCTGCGCCGAGGGGACATCGCCGCCGCGGGGCGCGCCGCCCGACGAACACGCCGACGCCACGCCGGCGGTCACGGCCAGCGCCGCCGCGCAGCACATGAACCTTCTGCCCCGCAGCCGCTTCCGGTGGGCGATGGCGGATTTGTCGATGCGATGCGGCATGGCTACCTCACTGTGCTGGCGGCGGGGACCCGCGCAGTGTGCAACCGCGGCGCGGGCATCCGCCGGCCCCTTCCGGTAATCGGGACGCGGCCGGACAGGGTCAACGCAGCGCGACCGCGCATCCAGGCGCCGGGAGTGGTGAACATCTCACAGCGCTTGATCTACGCGTGTATTTCGCACGTCATGTGTTCGTAGCGCGATTTGCGCGCGGTGGACACCCCGCCGGAGCACCGCGGAACCCGACACGCGAAAGCGCCGTGACGTCCCCTCGACCACGCCGCGCCCGCAGCCGGCGCGCACACAGGAGGCTCAACCCATGACCACCCCCACCATCACCCGAGAGCAGGCCTCCGCGCGCAGGCCTGACGGGATCGACCAGACCCTCGGCGTCGTCATCGCGATCATCCTCGCGTTCATCTTCCTCATCGGCCTCGAAGTGTTCCTGGGCCTGGCCCTGCTCAACAATGACGTGTCGTGGCTCGGGAAGGCCGTCGGCCGGCTCGCCCTCGCGTCCGCACTTCCCATCTACTATCTCGCCTACGAACGGCTGATGCGGACCGTCGAGGAGCGCGGGCACGCCGACTGACGTTGAACACCGCGCGGCCGCACACCGAAGAGAAGGCGGAGCAGATGATCGACGGCCGAGTGGTCGTGGACGCGCAGAGCAAGCCCGACGTGTGGCTCGAACTTGCGGGCCTGGCACCGAAAAACCACCGACACGGCGCGAGCAGGTTCCGTCCTCTACCCCGCGTCGGCCTCCCATGCCTTCCACGCCGACTGGGCCGATTCGTACCAGCGCGCGTGGCACTCACGGAACGCGTGCACGGCGTCGGGGCCCGGCCAGTCGTCCGGGAGCAGCCGTGCCGGCAGGTCGGGGTCGAGAAACGGGAACCGCCGCCACGCCTGCACCAGCCGCACCTGCGCGGCGAACGCATCCGCCGGCGCCAGCCCGTCCTCCGGTACGAAGACGTCGACGAACTCGCGGTACTTCCCACCGACCTCGTCGAGCTTCCAGGCGGCCTCGATGAGCGCCTGGCGCTCGCCGACCTCCGCCCACTGCCCGGTCCACACGAAGGCGGCCCGGCGCAATCCCAGGCCGTCCAGCACGCCCTCGAGCTCGTCGAGCTTGGCGGCGTCCGGCACCACCCACAGCCCGGGCGCCGGCGAGCCCATGCCCAGCCAGGTCAGCTGCGTGCGCAGCCGGTGCCGCAGCTTGCGCTGCGCCTCGGGCACCGCCACCGACAGCAGCAGCCAGCGCCCGTCCCAATCGTGCTCGTCGGCGAGGAAGGTGTGGATGCGGGCCGCGCCCTCACCCAGCAGCTCGGCGCCCGCCGCGGTGAGGCTCCAGCGGGTGCGCCGGCCGTCGCGAGTCGATTCCAGCAGCCCCTCCGCCGCGGCGCGCGCGATGGCCTGGCGCGCGGACTTCTCCTCCACCCCCAGGGCACCGAGGGATTCCAGCAGCGTGGACGTCCACACGTCGGTGCCGCGTGGGTAGACGAACTCGCCCAGCACGGTGAGCAGCAGCGAGCGCGCGCTGGCCCCGCCGAGTTCGTCGCGGCCCGCGGCGAGGGACGCACCCGCGGTATCGGTGACGGACACCTCGGCTCCTTTCGCCGGACTTCGGTGGCCGGAACCGCGGCGGTCCAGGCACTTCCGGGCACCCCGACTGCACCGTCACCCGGCAAAGCAGGACGCGTGTCCTACGATAACGCACCACCACTTATTCTACATTTTCTTAACGTTCTTAATCGTACGCGTAGCGTTTTGTGCATCGCATCCGCGCTCCCGCCACGCCGCCGACGAGAGGCTCCTCGATGACCGTCATCGACAACGACGCCACCGACAGCGCCGGCGGCCACGCCCCCGAGGTCGACTTCGATACAGAACCGGCCGCGTACCGCCACTGGAAACTCGAGTTCGACGGCCCCGTCGCCACTCTCACCCTCGCGGTGGACCCCGACGGCGGCACGTCCGCCGTCTCGCTGCCGGAGGTGCCGCTGCTCGGCGTTCTCCCCGGCACCGGCGGCCTGACCGTGTGGTCGACGAGCGCAAGGCACGCAAGGACCGGGCCGACATCTTCGCCACCCGGCAGGAAGGCGTACGCGGGCAGACCGCGGTGGGCTGGGGCTCGTCGACGGGCTCGCGCCGCCCATGAGCGCCATCGTGACGATGAGGATGTGCTTGCGCGGCCGAACCGGTCGCCGAAGTGGCCGCAGATGATCCCGCCGAGCGGCCGGGCGACGTACCCGACGGCGAGCGTGCCGGCGGCACCGGTGTGCGCGTGCCTACGCCAGACCGTTGTAGCGCGTGGGAATGCGCTCACCGGTCACGCGGATCGCCCCGCCGCTCACCCCCGCCGCAGCGTCTCGAGTGTTGCGGCGAGCAGATCCCGTTCCCCGTCGCCCAGGCGCAGCCCCAGTTCGCGCACTCCGTCCACCGCCTCGGCGGCGGAGATCTCCGAGTGCTCGGTGGGCCGGCCCGCAGAGCGCACGGTGCGTGCACCCTCGGTGATCGTCACGTGCCCGTACGGCATGTGCCGCATGACCGTCAGGTGGTTGACGAACGGAGAGTCCGGCTCCCGTGAGGTGATGAAGTGCCCGGTGCGCACATCCGCCGGCTTCACCGGCAGCCCGTCGGTGCAGTGCTCCACGGCGCCGTCACGGCTCAGCACCCACACGACGGCGCCGTCGTCGTCGGCGCGGGCGAGCCGCGCGGTCCGCCCGCCCAGATCCTGCGTCGCGCCGTCCTCCAGCGGCAGCGGGCGGATGAGGCTGTACCCGAACCCCGGGTCGCAGAGCCACCACCGGCCATCGGCCTGCACCTGCACGCTCATGTGCGTGCGCGTGTTCGTGAGGGAATGCACGCGACCGAGCGCCCTTCGCACGGTGAAGCCCAGGTGCTCGGCGGCGGCCGCGAAGATCTGCGCGTGCTCGAAGCAGTAGCCCCCACGCCCGCGCCGCACCAGCTGGTCCTGCACTGCGTCCGGCGCCACCCCCGGGTGAGTGCCCAGCAGGATTTCGGTGTTCGCGAACGGCAATGTGCGCACGTGCGACTCATGCAACGCGGCGAGCAGGTCGACGGACGGCTCCGCGGCGGCCGGGGCGTCCAGCCCGATCGTTCGCAGGTATCCGGGGATGTCGAACAGGTCGGTGCGCCAAGACATCCCGGACAGCGGCGACTTCTCCGAGCCCCTCGACCGGGGACGCCCTGCGGTTTTCTGTTCTCCGAACATCGGCCGCACTCCCCCACATCGAAATTCCTGTGATCTATTGCACTTTTCCGGCTCCGCCGTTACATTTTGTCACGAACATTGCCGTTACGAGTTGCATCGACAACCGCTGGGTACGCCGTTCCCGCCGCAGCCGGGCACACCGCCGTCTACCAGCGGCAGGAGCCACGCATGGGACGACGCATCAGTTCCGCCGGTCGCGGAGCCGCTGCCGTCACCGCCGCGCTCGCGGCGGCAACCGCCCTCGCCACGCCAGCGGGCGCCGTGCCGGATACGCCGGGCCTCGGCCCCCTCGGAACCGCCACCGTGCACGGCGACATCTACTCCACCGACACCATCCCCGGCGTCGGCCCCGGCACGCAGACCGGCGTGCGTGCGTCGATCCCCGGCGGCACGTGTTCGTCGGTGTTCGTCGGGAGCGACGGCATGCCCGTGGCCCTGTGCACCGCCTACGTGGGCGTCGACCCGCTGGAGACCACGCCGCCCATGGTCGTGCTGCTCGATCCCGCCACCGCCGCGCCCCTCGCCCGCATGCAGTTGACGAAGGGCGCCCTGCTCGGCGGCGTGTACGGCTACCTCGACGACCAGGACCACGTCGTCGTCGCGGACGGCGCGGGCGTCCTCCACGCCGTCGGGCACGCCCGCGACACCTCCGGCGCGTGGACCCTCACCGACGAGGTGCTCGCCGACCTGGACCCGCTCATCCGCGACGGCGACTACGTCACGGGTCTCGCCCCGGGGGTCGACGGCCGCATCTGGTTCGTCACCGTGGATGCGGTGGTCGGCACCGTGGTCCCCGGCGACACCGCGTCGGCGCGGATCCTCGACCTGCCCGCCGAGGCGGGGCAGCCCCCGGGCGAGCGCGTGTCCAACGGCATCACGGTGCGCCCCGGCGGCGCCTCGGTGATGACCACCCGCGCCCTGTATGAGGTGGACCAGGGCGAGGACGGACAGCCGCACATCCGGTGGCGCCGCGCCTACGACCCCGGCGCCGCGCGGCACCCGGGGATGCTCAGCCACGGCTCAGGCTCCACGCCGACGTACTTCGGGCCGCATCAGGACGACTACGTCGCCTACCTCGACGCCGCAGACCAGTCGACGCTGTTCGTCCTCGACCGCGCCAGCGGGGAGGTGCGCTGCGAGATGCCGGCGTTCGCGACCACCCTGCACCCGGAGACCGCCGCGCCCGACGGCAGGCTGATCGCGGGGCCGGCCCAGTCCGAGAACTCCCCCATCGCGCTCGCATCCCCGGACGGCGGCAAGTGGTCGCTCATCATCGCGAACACCTACGGCTTCCAGTACTTCCCGATGGCGGTCGACGGGCCGGCGGTGCCCGCGCAGGCACCGTACCGGGGCGGCATGACGTCGATCGTCACCGACGGCAGCGGCTGCATGCGGCAGTGGACGTCGAACACCCGCACCGCGACACTACCGAAGGCGACCACCGGCGACAGGCTCATCCACGGCCTGTCCTACGGCGACGCACAGGTTCCGGGGCTGCCCGGGGACGTACTCGCCAGCGGCATGGCCCAGAAGACGGGGCCGGTGTTCTACACCGCGATCGACGCCGACACCGGCGACGAGGCGGTGCGCTCGTTCGTCGGCACCGCGCCGGTGGACGAGCCGATGGAGCTCACCGGGACGGTCGCGCCGAACGTCGGCGACGGCGACGGGCCCGGCGTGTACTGGCAGGGAACGGTGGGGCGCATGCTCCGCATCGGCCCACCGGCGGGGTGATGCGCTGCGGGCCCGCCAGGCCGGGCCTACGGGCAGGTGAACTCGACCTCCATGCGGCCCGCTTCCTTGGTGTCGTCCTGCGTCACCGCGGAGGACACGCGGTAGTTCGCACCATCGACGGTGATTTGCGCGCCCGCCCTGTCCGCGTCGGTGGCCTGCCACTCGTCGCGCCCCTGCTCCAGCTCGAAGTCGTCGAGCTTGGGCGGATCGGACAGCACGATCTCCACCTGCAGTTCCCTGTCGGCCGCCCGGTCCTGCGCCTCGAAGTCGATCTGCGGGAAACCCTCGTCGTGCTCGTGGTCGCAGCGCACGTCGGGGAAGTCGATGGCCTGCGGGTCGCCGTTCAACACCACCGATGTCACTGTGGCGGTCGCTCCGGACCCCGGCGCCGGCTGCCCCGTGGCACCACCGGACTGTTGCGGCTCCGGCTGAGTCGTACCCGTCTGCGCGGTGCCGGTCTGCGCGGTGCCGGTCTGCGCGGTGCCGGTCTGCGTGGCGCGCGCAGCATCGCCCTGGCCGCCGTCGGACGAGGAGCACGCCGAGGCGCCCAGCGCGGCTGCGACCGCGATCACCGCGGCGGCCGCCCGGACGCCCTTCCTGTTCGCTGTCCCACTCATGGCGCCGACGCTAACAGACCCGGCGGCCGCCCGGGCGCCTCCCACAGGGCGGCCGATGGTAGACCGGATGCGTACCCTCGGCGAAACGGAACCCCGATGACCAGCCTGTCCCCCGGTGCGGAAAGCACCCTGTCCGGCATCCTCATCCTGGCCGCCTGCCTGTGGATCGGAGGCATGGTGACGGTCGTATTCGTCGCACGCGTCAGTTCCGCCACGCTCGAGCCGATGGCGCGGGTGTCGTTCTTCCGGGCGTTCGGGCGCGCATACGGTATCTTCGCGACGATCGACCTGCTGGTGGGTCTCGTGGTCGGCGCGGTGCTGCTGGGCGCGGCGCCATGGACGGGCATGAGCACCGCGCTCACCGTGCTCGCCGCGGCACTCGTCGCGGCATTGGCGTGGGGGATCGTGCAGGCACGGAACATGACCCGCCTGCGCCGCCGCGCAGAGGAGAGCGGCGGGGCGCTCGACGGCCACGTCGCCCGCGGCGGACGCGCAGCGGCGGCACTCCGCGGCACCATCGGCCTGCTCACCCTCGCGCTGTTCGCGGTGGGTCTGGCGCACTGGCTGTGAGCCGGCCACCGCCGTCCGCTCAGACGGTATGAGGTGGCCGCTCGCGTGAGCGGTTGCGGGCCGGGGCCAGCCTGACGAATCCTCGTGGGTTACCAGGCAGGAGCCGCCTGCCCGGCCTATCCACAGTCGTAGGAGGCCCCGGCGAT
>NZ_JAENKO010000067.1 GCF_016599145.1 Tomitella cavernea | reverse complement strand
CGCAAGGCGTGCTGCCGCCCGCGGACGCGGCGCCCATCCCGCCGGCGGACGCGGCTCGCGGGGCCGACGGTCCCGCAGGTGCGCCCGCTGAAGGTGCACACTGAGCGAGTCGATGGCCGCGACGCGCGAACGGCCGGTCCACCGACGCGGACAGGAGAAGAACGACGAGTAGAGCAGGGGGCCGCAGCCAGTGACACCGCCGTCCGGACATCCTCGTGGCTATGGCCGCGGCCGGCAGCAGGGACGTCCGGGACGTCCGGGCCGTCCGCATCCGGCCCGGCCCCGGGCGGGCGGACGCCCGCCCGGCGGCGCACCGCGCCCGAAACGGCCCGGGAACCATAACTGGAGCTTCGGCAACCGCACACGCATCGCCGCGAGCCTGATGACGCTGATGCTGGTGGCGGTGGTGGGCAAGCTGATGTGGGTGCAGGTGGTGCGAGCCCCGGAACTGTCCGCGCAGTCGGCGAGCCAGCGCACCGTGACGACGAAGCTGCCGGCCAGGCGCGGTGACATCGTCGACACCAACGGCAAGCCGCTGGCATATACCGTCGATGCCCGGGCGCTGACCTTCCAGCCCTCGCGGGTGCGCGACGAACTGGCCGAGGCGCACGCGAAAGACCCGGAGGCTCCGACGGCCGAGGAATACATCGACAAGGCGGTCGCGAAGCTCAGCGCCGAATTGGGTGACAAGGTCGACGCGCGCGAGCTGCGGAAGGAGATGACCTCCGACAAGCAGTTCGTCTACCTCGCGCGTCAGGTGGATCCGCGCAAGGCGACGGAGATCACCGCGGAGTTCAGCAAGATCGGCAGCGACCCGGACAACATCCGGGAGTATCCCGGCGGCGCGCTGGCCGCCAACATCATCGGCGCCACCCGGTGGGACGGCAGCGGACTGATCGGGCTGGAATCGTCCATGCAATCCGTGCTGGCGGGGACCGCGGGATCGAAGACCTACGACCGCGGCTCGGGAGGCGACATCATCCCCGGCAGCGTGCGTGACGTGCACCCGGCGCAGAACGGCTCCACAGTCGAGCTCACCATCGACTCCGATCTCCAGTACTTCGTCCAGGACGCGGTGCAGAAGGCCAAGGACGCATCGGGGGCGAAGAACGTCTCTGCCGTGGTCCTCGACGCCGAGACGGCGCAGGTTCTCGCCATGTCGAATGACAACACGTTCGACCCGTCGATCGGGGTGGGCGACCCGGCCAACGACCATGCCGAATTGGGCAACATCTCCGTGACGACCCCGTTCGAGCCCGGATCGGTGAACAAGATCATCACCGCATCCGCAGCGATCGAATACGGGGTCACCACCCCGGAGGAAGTGCTGCAGGTGCCGGGTTCGATCACGATGGACGGGGTCACCGTGGCCGATGCGTGGTCGCACGGTGTGGCGCCCTACACGACCACCGGCATCTTCGGAAAGTCGTCGAACGTCGGCACGCTGATGCTCGCACAGCGCGTCGGACAGGACCGGTTCGCGCAGATGGTCAAGAAGTTCGGTCTCGGCCAGCGCACGGGTGTGGGCCTGCCCGGGGAAAGCGCGGGCTCCGTGCCGCCGGAGGACCAATGGACGGCCGGGACCTTCGCGAACCTGCCGATCGGTCAGGGGCTGTCGATGACCCTGCTGCAGATGGCCGACATGTATCAGACCATCGCCAATGACGGGCTGCGCGTGCCGCCGCGGATCGTGGAGAAGATCGTCGGGCCCGACGGTCAGGTGACAACGCCCGAGGCCCCCGAGCCGGTCCGCGTGGTGAGCCCGGAGACGGCGCGCACGGTGCGCGACATGTTCCGTGCCGTCGTTCAGGACGACGACGGCAACCAGCGCGGCACGGGCGTGCCGGCGGCGGTCGAGGGGTACCAGGTGTCCGGGAAGACGGGCACCGCGCAGCAGATCGACCCGGAGTGCGGGTGCTATTCCAACTCCGACTACTGGATCACCTTCGCGGGGATGGCGCCCACGCAGGACCCGCGTTTCGTCGTGGCGGTGATGATGGACCGGCCGCAGCGCAGCGCCGACGGATCCGGCGGCATGTCCGCGGCACCGTTGTTCCACGACATCGCCTCGTGGTTGCTGCAGCGGGAACAGGTGCCGCTGTCGCCCCCGGCGCCGCGGCTTGTCCTGCAGGCCGGGTGAGCAGGCGCCGTGCACGCAGTGGCGGGTGCGCTGCAGATCACATCCCGGCGACGACCGGTGCGGCGTGGTCGGGGCGGTGTCCCGATGCCGGTAACCTGTGGCGTCGTACGCGTTCGACGGTAGTGCCACTGCCGGTGTGATCGGCCGCTGACAGGGCCAGGGTGCCGGCCGGGCCGGTATGCGTGGACGACGGAAACAGGGGCCGGACGACGGCTGCGGGATGAGAAGGGAGGCCGCCCTCGGTGGCAGAGGAACCAGGTTCAGGGCGGCTTCGTCCTGCGCACCCGCCGCGCACGGCGCTGGCCGACCTGTGCGGAGCGGCGGGTATCGACCCCGCGACGGTGACGCTGACCGGCGGCGGGGCGCCGGGCGACGTGGCGCAGGTGACGGTCACCGGTGTGGGGCTGCGCGGGCAAGAGTCGCTGCCGGGCGACCTCTTCGCCGCACTGCCGGGGGGACGCGTGCACGGGGCGGCGTTCGCGGCGGACGCGGTGTCCTGCGGCGCCGTCGCGGTGCTGACGGACCCTGCGGGGGCCCGGATGATCGAGGAGTCGGGGGTACCCGGCGGGGTGGCGGTGCTGGTGCACGAGCAGCCTCGGTCGGTGCTGGGCGCGGTCTCGTCGACGGTCTACGGAGAACCGTCGCATTCGGTCGCGCTCATCGGCGTGACAGGGACGGCGGGCAAGACGACGACCTCCTACCTGGTGGAGGCCGGGTTGATGGCCGCCGGCCATCGAGTGGGGCTGATCGGCACCGTGGAGACACGGATCGACGGGCGCCGGACGCCGAGCGCGCTCACCACCCCCGAGGCCCCGGACCTGCAGGCGCTGCTGGCGGTGATGGTCGAGCAGGGGGTGGACGCGGTGGTCATGGAGGTGTCCAGCCACGCGTTGGCGCTGGGGCGCGTCGACGGCTGTTCGTTCGCCGTCGCGGGCTTCACCAACCTCTCGCAGGACCACCTCGACTTCCACCGCGACATGGAGGACTACTTCGCCGCCAAGGCACGGCTCTTCGCACCGGGCTCCGGTGTGCGCGCCTCCGCGGTGGTGGTGTGCGTCGACGACGAGTGGGGCCGCAGGATGGCCGCGCTGGCACGGTCCGCGCCGCCGGTGTCCACGACGACGGTGTGCACCGAGCCGGAATCGCGGGGGCACACCGAGACCACCGTGGCGGCAGAGTGGTACGCGGGGGCGTCCACCGTCGACCGGACCGGCATGCAGCACTTCGCGGTACGTGCGCCCGGCGGCCGCGAGCCCGCGGTGTCGCTTCCGCTGCCGGGCCGATTCAACGTGGCCAACGCGCTGGTGGCGTTCGCGATCCTCGACGCGGTGGGCGTAGGCGCGGGCACGGCAGCGGGCGGATTCGCGTCGGTCGCGGTACCCGGCCGGCTCGAGCGGATCGACCGCGGCCAGCCTTTCCTCGCCGTGGTCGACTACGCGCACAAACCCGGCGCGCTGGAGGCGGTGATCGCCACGTTGCGGGCGCAGACGGCCGGCAGGCTGGCCGTGGTGGTGGGGGCGGGCGGTGATCGCGACGCTGGCAAGCGTCCCCGCATGGGCGCGGTCGCTGCCCACGGAGCTGAATTGGTCGTGATCACCGATGACAATCCGCGCAGCGAGGACCCGGCGGCAATCCGTGCCGCGCTGATCGACGGTGCACGGGAGGCCGTCCGCGGGGGCGGCGGTGCGGAGATCCGGGAAGAAGGGGATCGCGCGGCGGCCGTCGATCTGGCCGTGTCCTGGGCGCGGGCGGGGGACACCATCCTGGTCGCCGGCAAGGGCCACGAGACCGGCCAGAATACGGGCGGCGTGATCCACCCCTTCGACGACAGGGAAGTGGTGGCGGCGGCGATCGAGCGGCACAGAGGGCCGGACGCCGATGACGGTGCGGGCGCCGGGGACCCGGCGCGACGGGCGGAGACGATGGCGAAGAACGAGGGCGACGAGTGATTCCGATGACGCTGGCGCAGGTCGCCGACGCCGTGGGCGGGCGGCTGGCCGACGTGCCGGACCCGCATGCGCAGGTGACGGGCGCCGTCGAGTTCGACTCGCGCAAGGTGACGCCGGGCGGGCTGTTCCTCGCTCTCCGCGGCGCACGGTCCGACGGCCACGATCACGCGGCCGCCGCGGTCGATGCGGGGGCCGTCGCGGTGCTCGCGGCGCGCGCCGTGGGGGTCCCGGCCGTCGTCGTGGAGCCCCGCCCGGATCTCGTCGTCGCCGGTGCGGCGACTTTCGACAACGACGTGGACGGCTCTGCCGCGGCGGTCCTCGACGCTCTGGCGCGGCTCGCGCACCGGAGCGTGACGGAGCTCGCCGGGGCGGGGATGGACGTCATCGGCGTCACCGGTTCGTCGGGCAAGACCTCGACCAAGGACCTCATCGCGGCGGTACTCCGGCCACTCGGCCCGGTCGTGGCCCCGCCCGGTTCGTTCAACAACGAGCTCGGCCACCCGTGGACAGCGCTGCAGGCGGACGGGTCCACCCGGTCGCTGGTGCTCGAGCTGTCCGCCCGCGGCGTGGGGCACATACGTAGGCTCGCGGGCATCGCCCCGCCCCGGATCGGGGTGGTGCTCAACGTCGGCACCGCCCACCTGGGCGAGTTCGGCTCCCGGGACGCCATCGCGCAGGCCAAGGGAGAACTGGTGGAGTCGCTGCCGTCGGCGGCGGAGGGGGGAGTGGCCGTGCTCAACGCGGACGACACCCGCGTCGCCGCGATGGCCGCGCGCACGGCGGCGAGGGTGGTGACGGTGGGGCGGTCGGCATCCGCCGACATCCGCGCCGCAGACGTCATGCTCGACGGCGAGGCGCGGGCCGCGTTCACCCTCGAATACGCGGCCGGATCCGCCCCCGTGTCCCTGGCGGTGCACGGCGAACACCAGGTCGGCAACGCCCTGGCGGCGGCGGCCGTCGGCCTCGAATGCGGCGTGGACGTCGCGCAGGTGGCTGCGACGCTGAGCGGTGCGCACGCGTCGTCGGCCCGGCGGATGGACGTGCGCACGCGTCCCGACGCGGTCACCGTCATCAACGATTCCTACAACGCCAATCCGGACTCCGTGCGCGCCGCGCTGCGCGCCCTCGCCGCGATGTCGCGCACCGCGCCCGCGCACGGGGTGCCGATGCCGCCGCGGGGCAAGCGGCGCACCTGGGCTGTGCTCGGGGAGATGGCGGAGCTCGGCGAGGACGCGATCATCGAACACGATGCGATCGGGCGCGCAGCGGTGCGTTTCGACGTGTCGAAGATCGTGGCGGTCGGCGCGGCCCGCACCATGGAGGCCCTGCACAAGGGGGCCGTCATGGAAGGGTCGTGGGGTGATGAGGCGATGCTGGTCCCGGACGCCGACGCCGCGCTGGCGCTGATTCGCGCCGAGGTGGAGCCGGGCGACATCGTGCTGGTGAAGGCGTCCCAGGCTGTGGGGCTGTGGGCGGTGGCGGAGTCGCTGCTGGCGCAGGAGGGGGAGCACGCGTGAGACTGATCCTCATCTCCGGCGGCGTTGCGCTGCTGGTAGCCATCCTGCTGACCCCGCTGCTGATCAAGGTCTTCTCGCGCCAGGGCTTCGGCCAGGAGATCCGCGTGGAGGGGCCGGAGAGCCACAAAGCCAAGCGGGGGACGCCCACGATGGGCGGCGTCGCGATCATCGTGGGCATGTGGGCCGGCTACTGGTGTGCGCATCTGGTCGGCATCGGCCTGGAGGCCGAGGGGCCGTCCGCGTCGGGTCTGCTGGTACTGGGACTGGCGACGGTGCTGGGCCTCGTCGGCTTCCTCGACGACTTCCTCAAGGTGCGCAAGCAGCGCAACCTGGGGCTGAACAAGACGGCGAAGACGGTGGGCCAGCTCATCGCCGCCGTCATCTTCGCCGTGCTCGTCCTGCGCTGGGTGTACACCGAGGGGGACGCGGCGCTGTCGTACGTCCGTGACATCGACACGGTGACGATGAACGGCGTCGTGTTCGTCATTTTCTGCCTCGTGCTGGTCAGCGCCTGGTCCAACGCGGTCAACTTCACCGACGGGCTCGACGGGCTGGCGGCCGGCGCCATGTCGATGGTGCTGGGCGCCTACGTGATCATCACCTTCTGGCAGTACCGCAACGCGTGCTCGCGGATCGACGCCGAGGCCGCGGTGGGCTGCTACCACGTGGACCAGCCGCTGGACCTGGCGCTGATCGCGGCGGCCGCGGGCGCCGCCTGCCTGGGGTTCCTGTGGTGGAACGCCGCGCCGGCCAAGATCTTCATGGGCGACACCGGCTCGCTGGCGCTGGGCGGGCTCATCGCCGGGCTGTCGGTGACCACCAAGACCGAGCTGCTCGCGGTCGTGCTGGGCGCGCTCTTCGTCGCGGAGGCCGCGTCGGTGGTCATCCAGATCGCGGTGTTCCGCACCAGCGGGCGCCGCGTGTTCCGGATGGCGCCCTTCCATCACCACTTCGAAATGGGCGGCTGGCCGGAGACGACGGTGATCATCCGGTTCTGGCTGCTCGCGGGCATAGCGAGCGCGGTGGGTCTGGCGCTGTTCTACGGCGAATACCTCACGGCGGTCGGCTCGTGACCGCGCCCGTCCACCACGCCGGGGGTCCGTCGGACCCGCGCGAGCTGGCGGGCCGCACCGTCTTGGTGGCGGGTGCCGGCATCTCCGGCCGGTCCGCCGCGCGGGCGCTGACCGCTCTCGGGGCGTCCGTGACCCTGGTGGACGACGGCGCCCCCGGCCCCGGGGGCGCCGGAAAATCGCAGTGCGGACGCGTGCTCGGCACCGCCGACGCCGCCGCCGGGGTGGCCGGCCACGCGCTCGTGGTGACCAGCCCGGGGTGGCGGCCGGCCAACGCGCTGGCCGCCGCGGCGGTGCGCGCGGGCGTGCCGTTGTGGGGCGACGTGGAGCTGGCCTGGCGGCTGGACCGGGCGCAGGTCTACGGGCCGGCTCGCCGGTGGCTCGCGGTCACCGGGACCAACGGCAAGACCACCACCACCTCGATGCTGCATTCGATCCTGCAGGCGGCGGGTGTGGCCTCCGTGGCCTGCGGGAACATCGGCCTGCCGATCCTGGACGCACTGGCGGCGGAGCGGCGCGCGGACGTGCTCGCCGTCGAGCTGTCGTCATTTCAGCTGCACTGGGCGCCGTCGGTGGTGCCGGATGCCGCGGTGGTCCTCAACATCGCAGAGGACCACCTGGACTGGCACGGGGGAATGGACGCGTACACGCGCGCCAAGGCGCAGGTGCTGTGCGGGCGGGTCGCCGTGGTGGGGCTCGACGACCCGATCGCATCCGGGTTGCGCGGCATCTCCACTGCGGGACGGACGGTCGGTTTCCGGCTCGGTGAGCCGGCCCCCGGCGAGCTGGGCGTGCGTGGTGGGATGCTCGTCGACCGCGCGTTCGGCGCGCGCCGGGGCGATCGTGCAGCGCAGGAGGATGCGGCTGCGCACGGGGAAGCGGTCGCGCTCGTCGCGGCCGACCGCATCGAGCCCGGCGGCTCTGCGGGAGTGCTCGACGCGCTGGCTGCGGCGGCCCTGGCCCGGGCGGCGGGCACCGGTGCCGACGCGGTCGCCGCCGGGCTCGCGGCGCACTCCGCCGGCCCCCACCGCTCCGCCCACGTGGCCACCGTCGCCGGGGTCGATTACGTGGACGATTCGAAGGCCACCAATCCGCATGCCGCACTGGCCTCCATCGCCGGGCGCCGCCGCGTGGTGTGGATTGCGGGGGGACTGCTCAAGGGCGCGTCGGTGGAAGATCTGGTCGCCGCCGTGGCGCCGCGGCTCGCCGGTGTCGTCCTCATCGGCCGCGACCGGGCAGTGATCGCGGACGCCCTTGTGCGACACGCGCCCGACGTCCCCGTCACCGAGGTCGCCGCGGGCGAAGATGGCGAGGTGACCGGCTCGAGCAGCACATCCCGCACGGATGCGGATGCGAGGGAGGGCGGCGTGATGGACACAGTGGTCTCCGTCGCCGCGGAATACGCGCGCGCGGGGGATACGGTCCTTCTCGCGCCCGCCGCAGCCTCGATGGACATGTTCCGTGACTACGCCGAGCGCGGCGACCTCTTCGCCGCCGCCGTAGCCCGGCTGCAGCCGGGCGGGTGAGCGGCCCCGTGGGATCAGGAAGGTCCGGACAGGCTGCACGACGGGGACCGGAAGGCCGCATGGCGGGGGCCGACGGCAAGCCCGCTTCGGGCGGGTCGGCCGCCGGGGGGCGCAGCGGGATCGCGGTGTGGCTGAGCGGGCCGCTGATGTCGTTCCATCTCGTCGTCACCGTGACGGCGCTGCTGACCCTGTCGGGCCTGGCGATGGTGCTTTCCGCGTCCAGCGTGGCCTCGTACACCGAGGACGGCTCGGCGTACAGCATGTTCAACAGTCAGCTGATGTACTCGATCATCGGTGCCATGCTGTTCTACCTGGCGATGCGCGTTCCGGTGTCGTGGGTGCGCCGGCTCGCCACGCCGGGTATCGGCGTCGCGCTGCTGCTGCTCGTCCTGGTCCTCGTGCCGGGCATCGGCGTCGAGGTGCAGGGTGCCCGGCGCTGGATCGACCTGGGGCCGTTTTCCCTGCAGCCTTCCGAGGTGATGAAGCTCGTCCTGGTGATCTGGGGCGCACACATCCTCACCCGCGGCAAGACGATGCCGGGCCTGTTGGGCGATCCCCGGCTGCGGCTCGGCTTCGTGTCGGTGTTCACGTTCGCACTGGTCATGCTCCAGCCGAACCTGTCGACGACGATCGCCCTCGCGATCATCGTCGGCGCCCTGCTGTGGTTCTCCGGACTGTCGGTCAAGTCGTTCGCGGTCCTGGCGGCGATCTGCGGCGCTTTGGCGCTGGTCCTGGGGCTCTCTGCCGGGTACCGCGCCGAGCGCATCCAGACGTTCCTCAACCCCGGCTCGGACCCACAGCACGGCGGCTACCAGGCGCTGCAGGCGAAGTTCTCCCTGGCGGACGGGGGGTTGTTCGGCAGGGGACCGGGCCAGAGCCGCTCCAAGTGGAACTACCTGCCCAATTCGCACAACGACTTCATCTTCGCGATCATCGGCGAGGAACTGGGCCTGGTCGGCTGCCTCGTCGTCATCGCCCTGTTCGTACTGTTCGCGTACGCCGGATTGCGCATCATGCTCCGCTCGGCCGACCCGTTCCTGCGGCTGCTCGTCGCGGGGATCACCGTGTGGACCATCGCGCAGGCGTTCATCAACATCGGTTACGTGGTGGGCCTGCTGCCGGTGACCGGCCTGCAGCTGCCGCTCATCTCGGCAGGAGGCTCGTCGACGACGATCACGCTCGCGGCGTTCGGGCTCATGGCCAACGCGGCCAGACACGAACCCGAGGCGGTCGCGGCGCTGCGCTCGGGCCGGGAGTCGCGGCTGCCGACGCTGCTGCGGCTGCCGCTGCCGGAGCCCTACCGGCCGGAGCGCGGCGGGCTCGTCCGGGCCGCGACACGCGGCGAGCGGGCCCAACGCGCCCAGCAGCACTTGCGCCGCCGGCGCGCGGAGGACGCGGCACGTACCGGCGGGCCGCGGTCGGGCCAAGCGCGGGGGTCCCAACCTTCCCGGGAGGCACGGGCCAGTCAGCCCCGCGGCGCCCATGGGCGTCCCGTCGGCGGAACGCCGTATCGTCGGAGTGGAGCGGCGCCTGGCGGATCGGCGGCGGCAGGGCGCGGCGGCGCCGGCCGGACCGGCACGGGTGCACGTAGGCCGCAAGGCGGGCCATCGCAGTTCCAGCGCGGCGGCCCGGAGAGCAGGAAGCGAGGAGGCCGGTGGTGACCGGATCGGATTCCACATTGTCCGTCGTGGTGGCGGGCGGAGGGACGGCCGGCCACGTCGAGCCCGCGCTCGCCGTGGCGGACGCGGTGTCCGAACTGGCCCCGGGCACGCGGGTCACGGTTCTCGGCACTGAGCGCGGCCTGGAGACCACGCTGGTGCCGGAGCGCGGCTACCCTCTGGAACTCATCCCGCCGGTCCCGCTGCCGCGCAAGCCCAGCGCCGATCTGGCGCGCCTGCCCGGCCGGTTGCGGCAGTCGGTGCGCAGGGCACGCGCGATTCTCGACGCGTGTCAGGCCGACGTGGTCGTGGGCTTCGGCGGGTACGTCGCGTTGCCCGCCTACCTGGCGGCGCGGCCCGGCTTGGTCGGCGGACGTACGCGCACCCCGGTCATCGTGCACGAGGCGAACGCGAGCGCGGGACTGGCCAACAAGGTGGGTGCGCGCGGGGCCGATCGCGTGCTCGCGGCGGTCCCCGGCTCGGGCCTGCCCCGCGCCGAGGTGGTGGGGATCCCGCTGCGCCGGGCCATCACCGACCTCGACCGAAGCGCGCTGCGCGCGCAGGCGCGCGCCAGCTTCGGGCTGGACCCGGACGCGCCCACCGTGCTGGTCTTCGGCGGTTCGCAAGGGGCGCACTCGCTCAACACGGCCGTCACGGAGGCGGCGCGCGACCTGTCGGCGGCGGGAATCGGCGTGCTGCACGCGCACGGGCCCAAGAACTCCGTCAGCGTGGACCGCGCCGAGGGCGGCCCGGACTACGTGGCGGTGCCGTACATCACGCGGATGGACCTGGCCTATGCCGCGGCGGACGCGGTGATCTGCCGGGCCGGCGCGATGACCGTGGCCGAGGTGTCCGCGGTGGGGTTGCCCGCCCTGTATGTGCCGCTGCCGCATGGCAACGGCGAACAGGAACTCAACGCACTGCCTGTGGTCGAGGCGGGCGGCGGCATGCTGCTGCGGGACGCGGAACTGTCGGCGCAGGCGGTGCTCGACCGCCTGGTGCCGCTGCTGCGTGACGACAGTCGGCTCGCCGCCATGTCGGCCGCGGCCGGCGACGCCGGGCATCGCGACAGCGCGGGGCGCATCGCCCGGATCGTCGTGGACACGGCGCGCGGCGGGGCCGGGACGGACCCGCACGCCGCGCGCGACGGTGAGGACTCCGTGAGGGGGCAAGGCCGGTGAGCGGAAGCGCGGGGCCGGTGCACGGCGGTACGGACCCTCTCGTTACGGACGAGGCGGCGGAGCGCGCGGCGCTTCCCCCGCACCTCGAACGCGTGCACATGATCGGTATCGGCGGGGCAGGGATGTCCGGGATCGCACGGATACTCCTCGCCCGTGGCGGGCAGGTGTCGGGGACCGACGCCAAGGAGTCGCGCGGCGTGCTGGCGCTGCGCGCCGGCGGCGCGCAGGTCCGGATCGGGCATGCGGCCGAGGCGCTGGACCTGCTTCCGGGCGGGCCCACCTCGGTCGTCTCCACGCTGAGCGCGATCCCGCGGGACAACCCGGAGCTCGTGGCGGCGGCGGCGCGGGGCGTCGACGTCCTGCTGCGGCCGGCGGTCCTGGCGGCGTTGATGCGCGGCTACCGTTCGCTGCTGGTGACCGGGACCCACGGGAAGACCTCGACCACGTCCATGGTCGTCGTCGCGCTGCAGCACTGCCGGATGGACCCGTCGTTCGTCGTGGGCGGGGAGCTCAACGAATCCGGCACCAACGCCCACCACGGCACGGGCGAGGTGTTCGTGGCGGAGGCCGACGAGAGCGACGGGTCGCTGCTGCAGTACCGGCCGCACATCGTGGTCGTCACGAACGTCGACGTGGACCATCTCGACCACTATGGTTCGCTTGAGGCCTACCGGCAGGTGTTCGACGACTTCGTCGAGGGCATGGAGCCTGGCGGCGTGTTGGTGGCCTGCCTCGACGACCCGGGCGCGGCGGCCCTCGCCGAGCGTTCGCAGTCCAAGGGAGTCCGCGTGCTCGGCTACAGCTCGGAGTTCGCGCACACCGCCTACACGGGTCCCGTGCCGGTGGCGGCCCACCTGGCCCGGTGGTCGGCGACGGGGGCCGGCGGCGTCGGCGAGCTGCGGATCGCGGGCGAGTCCCATCCGCGGCCGATGACGTTGTCCGTGGCCGGCCGCCACATGGCGGTCAATGCGGTGGGCGCGCTTCTGGCCACGAGGGAGGCCGGGGCGACGCTGGACCGGGCCCTCGACGGCCTGGCCGGGTTCGGCGGCGTCCACCGCCGCTTCCAGCTGCGGGGAGAGGTCGCGGGCGTGCGGGTGGTCGACGACTACGCCCACCACCCGACGGAGGTCGAGGCCGTGCTCCGGGCGGCGCGCGACATGGTCGGTCCGCGCGGATCCGGTGCGGTCGGCCGCGTGATCGTGGCCTTCCAACCGCATCTTTACTCGCGAACGGCGGCGTTCGCCGCGGAGTTCGCGGCCGCGCTCAGCCTGGCGGACATCGCCGTGGTCCTCGACGTTTACGGCGCGCGGGAGCGGCCGGTGGCAGGTGTGAGCGGACTGCTCATCGCCGAGAAGATCACCACCACCGCGTACTTCCAGCCCGACCTGTCCGCGGCGCCGGCCCAGATCGCGGAGTTGGCGCGCGCGGGCGACCTGGTGATCACCATGGGCGCCGGCGACATCACGATGTCGGGCCCCGAGATCCTGACCGCCCTGGGGGCCACGGCGCGTGACGATTCCGCCGGGAGCCGGGGGCGCCCGTGAGGCGTCTGCTGCGACGCCCGGTCCTGCCGCAGCGCCGCCGCAACCGGGTGCTGCTGGCCGCGGCCGCCGCGGTGGTCGCGGCGCTCGCGGCTGTCGGCGTGCTGTGGTTCACTCCGGCGATGTCGGTGCGGACGGTCGAGGTGACGGGCCTGGACCGGCTGACCGAGCCCGAGGTCGTCTCGGCGCTCGCGGTGCCGGCCGGGACCCCGCTGATGCAGGTGGACACCTCCGCCGCCGCGCACCGGGTGGCCGGGATCGCGCGTGTCGCCCAAGTGAGCGTGCACCGGGAGTTCCCGTCCACGATCCGGGTCGATGTGACGGAACGGGTGCCCGTGGCGTTCCGTGACACCGGCGACGGCCCGCACCTGCTGGACCGCCTCGGCGTCGACTTCGCGGCGGAACCGCCGCCGCCGGGGCTGCCGCAGATCACCATGGCGGACCCCGGGGACGCCGAGCTCCTCCGTTCGGTGCTGCAGACGGTCGGTGGGCTGCCGCCGGAGCTGCGCGGGCAGATCACGTCGATCGACGTCGGTTCGCCGTCGGACATCGCGTTCGGGCTCGCCGACGGCCGCACGCTGGTATGGGGGAGCGTGGAGCGCAGTGGGCTCAAGGCGCCGGTGGCGCTCGCGGTGCTGCAGCAGCCGGGCCAGACGGTCGACGTGTCGAGTCCCAATCTGCCCACCACCAAGTGAGCGTCGGGCCGGGCACGGTGGCGGCATGGGACGCAAACTCCGTCGTGTTCGGCGCGCCTCCTGGCAACAGCGCGCGGTGATGCATAGCGTCTGCGCATAGTTCGGTACTTGACATAACTCTAACCCTCTGGTTGAGGTTAAGGGTTTTCGGATCGGATTTGCGCCTCGCCGCGACGCGGCAGCCGCAGTCGCAGCACCGGACGCTTCGGGAAGACAGACGTAGATCGAGCAACATGGAAGGCGAGAGCACATGACGCCCCCGCACAATTACCTCGCCGTCATCAAGGTCGTCGGAATCGGCGGCGGTGGGGTCAACGCCGTCAACCGGATGATCGAGCAGGGACTGAAGGGGGTGGAGTTCATTGCCATCAACACCGATGCGCAGGCCCTGCTCATGAGTGATGCCGACGTCAAGCTCGACGTCGGCCGTGACTCCACACGCGGACTCGGCGCCGGTGCCGACCCCGAGGTGGGGCGCAGGGCCGCAGAGGATGCCAAAGACGAGATCGAGGAGCTCCTCAAGGGGGCCGACATGGTCTTCGTCACCGCCGGCGAGGGCGGCGGCACCGGCACCGGCGGAGCCCCGGTGGTGGCGAGCATCGCGCGCAAGCTCGGCGCTCTCACCATCGGCGTCGTCACCCGCCCGTTCTCGTTCGAGGGGAAGCGCCGGGGCGGCCAGGCCGAGGCCGGCATCACGACGCTCCGCGAGTCCTGCGACACGCTCATCGTCATCCCCAACGACCGCCTGCTGCAGCTCGGCGACGCGGCGGTCAGCCTCATGGACGCCTTCCGCTCGGCCGATGAAGTCCTCCTCAACGGCGTTCAGGGCATCACCGATCTCATCACCACGCCGGGACTGATCAACGTCGACTTCGCCGACGTGAAGTCGGTGATGTCCGGCGCGGGCAGCGCGCTGATGGGAATCGGCTCCTCGCGGGGGGAGGGGCGCTCGCTCAAGGCAGCGGAGTCCGCTATCAACTCGCCGCTGCTCGAGGCGTCGATGGACGGGGCGCACGGCGTGCTCATTTCCATCGCCGGCGGTAGCGACCTGGGGCTGTTCGAGATCAACGAGGCCGCCTCGCTGGTCCAGGAGTCGGCGCACATCGAGGCCAACATCATCTTCGGCACGGTGATCGACGATTCGCTGGGCGACGAGGTCCGGGTGACGGTCATCGCCGCGGGATTCGACGGCGGCGCCCCCCAGAACAAGCAGATCGACGCCGGGGTCGAATCACGCGGCCGCTCGACGATCGACGCGGGCCGCGCCGGCCAGGTCGGGCAGTCTCGTGCCGGGGCCACCGGCGACGCGTCCGACCGGCCGCAACCGGTGACCTTCCCCGCTCCCGCGTCCTCCGGGGCGGCCCCGGAATCCGCGCAGCGAGGCGGTGGGGTGCGCGGCGGTGCCGAGCATGAAGTGATCGACGACCTCGACGACGACGTCGACGTCCCGCCGTTCATGCGGAGGTGAGGGCGGTTACCGGAGCGGCACACGCAGGCCCGCCGGCGCGCATGGTGTTCACCACGCGCGCCGGCGGAGTCTCGGACGCGCCCTACGACTCGTTCAATCTCGGCGACCATGTGGGTGACGATCCCGGCGCGGTCGCCGCCAACCGCGCGCGGCTGGCGGGCGCGCTGGGAATCGCCCCGCCACGGCTGGTGTGGATGGAACAAGTGCACTCGCGCAACGTCACCGTCGTGGACGGGCCTGTGGGCGGGGCGGTGGAAGTGACGGACGCGCTCGTCACGTCCGAGCCGGACCTCGCGCTGGTGGTGCTCACGGCCGACTGCGTGCCCGTCCTGCTCGCGGACGATGAGGCGGGCGTGATCGCGGCGGTGCACGCGGGCCGGATCGGCGCGCGCATCGGCATCGTCCCGCGCGCGATCGAGGCCATGGCCGGATTGGGGGCGCGGCCGGAGCGGATCGGCGCTCTGCTGGGGCCGGCGGCGTGCGGCGGCTGTTACGAGGTGCCGCCGCACATGCAGGCCGACGTGGAGGAGCATCTGCCCGGCAGCGCCTGCCGTACGCGCAAGGCGACGACGGGGCTGGACATCCGCGCCGGTATCGCGCGGCAACTGGGCGCGGCGGGCGTGGAATCGGTCGTGGTGGACCCGCGCTGCACCATTGAGGACGCGACGCTGTTCAGCCATCGGCGGGGCGCGCCCACCGGGCGTCTCGCCGGGGTCGTGTGGCGGCCGTCGACCGGTGGTGCTTCGGCTGGTGGTTCGACGACGGGCGGACGGTCGTGACGGGGCGGGCGGGATCCGGCGGCCGCACGGCGGAATTGGCTGGCGGCCTCGCCGCCACCCGCGAGCGCATCGCGCGGGCGTGCGCCGCCGGCGGCCGCGCCCCGGGTTCGGTGACGCTGATCGCGGTGACGAAGTACTTCCCGGCGTCGGACGCGGCGGCCCTCACCCGGCTCGGCGCGGCGGACCTCGGCGAATCGCGGGAACAGGAGGCCGGACCGAAGGCGGGGGACTGCGCCCGGCTTCTGTCCGCCGCCGGCGCCGGTCCGGAGGCACCGCCGCGCTGGCACATGGTGGGCAGCCTGCAGCGGAACAAGGCGCGGGCAGTGGCCCGCTGGGCGCACGCCGTCCACTCCGTCGATTCGGTCCGGCTCGCGCACGCCCTCGCACGCGCGGCGGCGTCGGCGCTGGACGCCGGTGAGCGGACCGTGCCGCTGGAGATTTACCTGCAGGTGAGCCTCGACGGCGACCCGGCCCGCGGCGGCGTTCCCGTCGCCGGACTCGACGAACTCGCGGATCAGGTGGAGGCGGCGGAATCCGTGCGGCTCGCCGGGCTCATGGCGGTGGCGCCGCGGGAGGAAGGACCGGACGCCGCCTTCGCTCGTCTGGCCGGCGTCCGCGCGTCGTTCCTCCAGCGTCATCCGCAGGCCGGGGGGCTGTCCGCCGGAATGTCGGGCGACCTCGAATCGGCCATTGCATACGGATCGACCTGTGTGCGTGTCGGTACCGCGATCATGGGCGCACGGCCGATAGTGTCGCCATGAACGGCGGGACTCACGGTCCTCCCGGCAGACCGCAGCACAATCCGTCCGCAGAGCACAGTTCACAGCCCAGCCACGATCCGCCGCAGCAAGGAAGGTCTATTCGATGAGCAGCCTGCAAAAGTTCAAGGCGTACTTCGGGATGGTGCCGCTCGAGGACTTCGATGACGACTACCTCGACGAACCCGCCGGGCCGCGGCGCGGGCTGGACGACGGCTACGACGAGTACGACCGGGAGTACGACGGCGTGCGTGGCGACTACCCCGCCGGGCCCCGCGGCTACGACGACGACCGCTACGCGCCGGGACGCGGGCGGCTCGAGTCGGTCCAGCCGCGCGGCGGCAGCCGGCCGGCGCCGATGGCGGGGACCCGCGGCGCGCTGGCGATGGATGCGC
>NZ_JAENKO010000066.1 GCF_016599145.1 Tomitella cavernea | reverse complement strand
CGCCCCCGCCGGGATCGTCGGGGCGCTGCTCGTGCTCGCCGCCGCCATCGCCGGGGTACAGAACGCGATCGTGCACGCCGGGTGGGCGCCTGCGCCGTCCTGGCTCGGCACGCTCGCCGATGCCGTCGACGGCGCCCGCCCCCAGCCGTGGTGGGGCGTCGTCGGCGCCGCCGCCGCGGCGTGCGGGGTGTGGCTGCTCGTCCTCGCGGTCAAACCCCGCCGCCGCACCGCCATCGCCGTATCCGCTCGCGCCGTATCCACCCCCGCCGGCACGCACGCACATCCGGCCACCGGCGGCAACGACAGCGGCCGTGACAGTGACAGTGTCGCCGCCGATGTCGCCGCCGATGTCGGCGACGAAGACGCGGCCACGACAGTGTGGTTGCGGCCCGTCGACGCCGCCCGGCTGGCCGGCGACATCGCCCGCGCAGTGCCCGCGGTCACCGGCGCCGCTGCGACTGCGACGCGCAAGAAGATCACAGTCACCGCGCGGACCGTCGATACCGACACCGCCGCCGTGCGCACGCAGATCACCGACGCCCTCACCGACCGGCTCGCCCCGATCGCAGGCCAGGTCCGTATCGACGCCGCCGTGCACACCGACAAGGTGCACCGATGAGCAGGCTGATGGCGGCATGGGACCGCATCGCCACCGCGGTCGTCGGGCTCAGCGCGGTCGCCGGCGGGCTCGTGCTCATCGGCTGGGCGACGCACTGGCCGCCCCGGTGGACCGATTGGCTGCCCGACCGCGTTTCGATCGACGCCATCACCGATGTCACCGGGCAGTCGTGGTGGCCGTGGGCCGCGGGTATCGGCGGGGTGCTGATCGGCCTGCTCGCGCTGCGCTGGCTGCTCGGCCACATCCCCGTGCCCCGCCGGGACACGATCCGGCTGCCCGGCACCGGGCCGGAGGGCCGGTTGACCGCAAGCGTGCGCACCCTCGCCGACGGCGCCGCCGCCGCCCTGGCAGCCGACCCCGCCATCGGCGCCGCCCACGCCCGGATCCGCCGGGACCGCGGCACGCTCACCGTCGATGTCACCGCACAACTCGCCGCGCCGGCGGATCTGCCCGCAGCAGCCCGCGCCGCCGCCCGCACCCGGGCGGAACTGGCCGACATGTTCGGCGACACTGCGCCGCCGACCCGCATCCACCTGCACACCGGCCGCCGCCGCGGCCAAACCCGCCTGGTCCGCTAGACCGCCAGGCCGCACGGTCCGCTAGACCGCCAGGCCGCACGGTTCCCGGCTAACCTGACGGGACACCACAACGAAAGGACACCGCACGTGCGCCAGAACTTCCCCGGACTCGCCGCCTGGACGCTGCTCCTGCTGGGCATCGCCGCCGGCGGGGTATGGCTGGTGATGCTGGGCCGGCCCGACGGCGCCGCCGCATGGCCGTGGGGTACCGCGGCCATCGTGGGCCTGGCCGCCGGCGGCGCGTTGATGGTCGCGATCCGCTACCGGTGGCACAACGACCCGCTCGAACCCGAGACCACCGACGAGGAAGCCGCCGTATACCGGCGACGCCGACGCCGCCACGACGACAACGACGACCCCACCCCCGTGTAGAACCGGCCCCCGGACAGCAACGAAAGGCAGCCCATGGCCACTCAGCACACCCCGTCACGATCCGGCGCGCACCTGAGCACCGCGCAGATCAAGCAGCACCTCGCCGTCATGCTCGCCGGCCCGGCCGAGGCCGGCGCCCCGCTGGCATCAGCCGACAAGGACATGCCCGCCGCCGGTACGCCTTAGCATCACCGCGTCCTGCCCGCGGCGCATCGCTGCTGTTCAGATCGGTGACGTCCCTGATGCGTCGGCTGGTCAGCGCCGCCGCGCCCGCAGTGCCGCCGCCGCGCAGAGCGCCGCGCGAATAACGATCACCACGGCGCCGGAAGGGGCGGCGGACTTGAGTGTGCCGCGCTCGTCGGTGGCGGCGTCGCGGGCGCGGGCGGCCCGGTGCCCTGCGGTGTCCTGCGCGGCGTGGGCCTGCTCGCGTGCGCTGTCTTTGAGGTCTTGCGCCTTGTGCTGAGCCGAGGAGTTCATCTCGAGTGTCGCCGATCGTGTGCGATGGTGTTGCCCGGGCCGGCACGGTCTCGTATCCGGGATGAGTTCCCTGTGGTGGTGTAAATCGGGGCCTGACTGCACCGGCTATCCCGCTATCCTGCTCCCTCCGGCGGCGAGTACGGCCGTCGGTAGGCCGGCAACGAACCTCAATCGGTGCTGTCGAGAATCAATCGGGTCGCTTCGTGTGGTGCGTCCCATTGTGGAAAATGACCGCACCGCTCGAACCAGTGCAGCACCGCGTCCGGGAAAAGCTCCATGGCGCGTGCGGCCTGCCTCGGCACGGTCACCAGGTCACGACGCCCCCAACCGATCGTGACCCGGCCGGGCACTGTGCCAGCCGGGGCCCCCTGTTGCGTGGGCCCCTTGGTCAGGGCGTCCATGGCAGCGCCAGTCGCTGGGGAGTCGGCCAGCCCGCGCACGTCCGGCAGCACGGTCTCGCGCGAGAGCGCCCAGGGGCGCGCCGACAACTGCACCAGCAGCAGAGTCCTTCCCACAGGACTGCCGAGCAGTACTGGCAGCATGCCTCGTAGCGCTCGGACCAATCCGATCGACGGGCGCAGCGTGGCGCCGAAGACGACGACCTCGCGGTCGCTCCAGAAACCGCCCGGATCCAACGCCACGGTATCGCCGCCGACGCCCCGCCGCGCGAGCTCGAGCACCATTCGGCCGCCCATCGACTGGCCGACGGTCGAGACCCCGTCCAGGCCCTGTTCGCGGATGAAGTCCGCAACGGAATCGGTCAGCGTGGCGATCGAAACCTCGCCGGTCAACCGCGGCGTCTCGCCGAACCCCGGTAGGTCGACGGCGATTACCTCACGGTGCTCGGCCAGTTCGTCGAGGATCGGAGACCAGGACCGCCACCCTGACCCCAGACCGTGCACGAGCAACAGCGGGCTGCCGCTGCCTCGTCTCACGTGATTCAACGCCATACCGGGAACGCTAGAACCCCCGAATCTCGGGTGTTGCCCTATCCGACAGACTCCTGCGAGGTGCAGGATCTGGTCGCGCGTGCGGTTCGTCGGTCAGTTCAACTGGACAGGCCAGTCATACTCCCGTTGATGTAGTTGAAGGCGTCGTTGACGCTGCCGACGAACAGGGCGCCCAGGTTGCCGAGCGAGCCCGCGACATAGTTGAACGCGTCCTGCAACGATCCCATGGTGTTCCTCCTTGAGCAAGGGTTGCACGGGGCATCCGATCGTTAACTGCGTCGAGCGGTGGCGCCGTGCGGATGCCGATGCCCCCGGGGTTTGCGGTGCTACCGGGTATGTCGTGGCAGGGGCGGAGGGTGTTAGCGGGTGCCGCTGCGTGATATCGGCCCGTGCCCCGGCGCCTGTGTCGCCGGCGGACGCCTTATCGACGTGTGCCGCCGCCTCTGCGGCCGCCGGCGCCGAAGAGCTGTTTGAGCATGCGGAACGGCAGCGTGAGCACGTTGATGATCGTGTCGAGCACGGAGTTGAGCGCGCCTCCCGTGCGGCGGGCGGGTCCAGGCATCGGGTGGCCTCGTTTCGATCGGTTCTTCGACCAGGCATACCCCGCGGGTGGCTGCGGTATGCCTGTTCATGTCGGCTCGACTGGGTAGTGTTCGAACACAAGGTGCGCCAGCATCGCAGTCCAAGCGGCGTGATTGACCTCACCTGATTTTGTTCGCCGGATGTGCGCCGCTCAGAGCAGTTGCGTCGAAGGGTCCGGGGTAGAAAGCCGCAGCCGAGGAGCCGATCAAATCCGGCCTACTCCGCCCCCGGAACTGCACGGCGTCAACGCGCTCGACGCGGACTCCTGGACGTTGCGCCTGATCGGGGTGACGCGTGCGAATATGCAATGAGCCGCCGAACGCCTCCACCGAGTGCGGCGTGCCGTCGCGGAAGTCCTTGGCCAGGCCCAGGCAGTGCCAGCCGCGGGCGAACCGCTCGGGCGCGGCGATGGACTCGATGATGCGGACTTCCGGCTCATCACCGGATACGGAGGTGTTCTCGGTAACTGTCACTACGCTCTCCCAACCCGTCGGAACTTCGGATGCCTTGGGACACGAAGACATCCACGTATGGCGAAGTTCACAGTGTCATCGTGTGTTGGCACTTGCCAGGGGTGTTTCCCGCCATGGGGGAAGGCGCAGCGCAAGCAGGATGGCTGAGGGAGGACTCGGTCAGGTCATCACGACTGCTGTGCTCCGTGCGCCGCGGGAATCCTGCTGCGTGGATTGTCGGGAGGAGTCGACTTTCTTGCGGAGGTCGGGGCCGATTCCGGTCAATGTGTAACACGTGCGGTGCGCAGTGCACATCCTGGCAGGGCCGGGAAGACGTATCACCTCTTGTGGGGAGTCGACCATGAACAACTCGATGATGAAAGCGATCGGCGCTGTCGGCATCGTCGCTGCTGGAAGCGTGCTGGTGACCGGCGGTATCGCTACAGCGGCGCCGTCCGTGACGGTGCCGGCCGAGGCGTAGCTGACTGTCCTCGACGCGGCCCCTGTGGTTGCCGCGGCCGCGCCGGATGCGATCACCCTCGCCTGTGGTGATGGCAACGCCGCGGTCACCGACCTGACATGGGACGTCGACTTCGGCGACAATGCCGTCGGGCATCCACGTCGCCGGATCGCAGGCCCTGCTCCACCGACCAGTAACGACGCAGGTCAGATGGGTAAACAATCTCGCTCACCGCTGCACGTGCCAGCTCACTGGCGGTATAATCGAGCAAACTGCGCAGCGCAGTGTTCGGCCGGCGCCGAGCAGCACCGTCACCAGCATGGGGGCCGGCGAGCCGGTACACAGCCGTCGAAACGCCTCGACGCTCTGGCCTACCGGCCCGCCGGGAGGCCGCGTCCCCATAGCGAGTGCGTTCCGCTCCCCTCACCCTCGAGCATGACGCCCGCACCTTTCTGCCGGCCCAACAGGCTCGCCGGTGGTGGCGGCCACCGGCCTCGTACAGAGCAGGCCCATCTGCCGGACCGGCGGACCGGTCATCGTGACGACTGCACCGCGTCCGCCGGCGGAACCGACCTCACCGCACAGCATCCCTGAGAAGTCGCCGAGTACAGCCAACTTCATTACGGAAGGCGGCCATCCCCCGCCTGATGGTGCGTTCTGTCGATGGTCGGTGCGGGTACACCGCGATGCCGCACCCCCACCGAATGCGGTCAGGCGTGGTCGCCGCAGACGAGTTCTGGAATGGTGACCCACTGGTGGCGATCCAGCCACGCAAGCACCGGATCGGGAAGCTCGCCTGCCGCACCATCGCTTCCGGTGAGCAGCGGACCGTCCGCGCACCGCGTACAGGTGATAGCGCGGACATGCTCGTGGGGTTGGCAGCGTGCGCAATGCCGGGCCTCGCGGACGCCCCCGTTCTCGAGGTGCAGCCATATGGTGTCCAGGTCCTGGCGGTGGGGAATCCGGTCTTGCGGCCGCGACGGGCGGTACCCGCAGTCCGGGCACCGCAGCGGATCAGGAGCATCGGCTGCGTCCGCTGTGTTACCCGTGTTGGCGCTGGCCGGGTTCGTGCGCGCCGTCGATGTAGCCGTTGAGCGTTCGGCGAGCAGCTTGCGCCCATCGTCTCGCAACTCCCCGGTAGGCGAAACGTGCCGGTACAGAGTCTGACGGGTGATATCCAGCTCCACGCACAACGCCCCGACATGCGTGTCCTTATCGGCCATCGCCGCCATCGCCAGACGCAGCTTCGCCGGCGTCATCTTGTACGGCCGTCCACCCCGACGGCCCCGCGCCCGGGCCGACGCCAGCCCGGCCTTGGTGCGCTCGGAGATGAGCTCGCGTTCGAACTCCGCCAGCGCTGCGAAGATCCCGAACACGAGCTTGCCCGAGGCCGTGGTGGTGTCGATCGCCGCGCCCTGCCCGGTGAGCACCTTGATTCCCACACCGCGTGCGGTGAGGTCCTCGACGATCGTCACCAGATGCCGCAGGCTGCGCCCGAGCCGGTCGAGCTTCCACACCACCAGCGTGTCGCCTTCGCGCAGCGACCGCAGGCACGCCTCCAACTGGGGCCGGTCGGCCTTCGCCCCCGAGGCGCGGTCCTCGTAGATCGCCCGCTCGTCGACCCCGGCCTCGAGAAGTGCGTCGCGTTGCAGAGCGGTCGACTGCGACCCGTCGTCCTTCGACACCCGCGCATAGCCCACCCACACCGCCGACCACTCCCCTTCCACTCGCTGTCACGTATACGACCGTTCACGTGACAGTCCTCGCCCGGTGCGCCAGAGCGCTCGGCACTGTCACATAATCTGTCACTAATTCTATAGCACATGAAGGGCGACAAGTATCGCTATATGACGTCTTGTGCGCGTTGGAGGCGATGGGAGCGATGCATATCTGCAGACCGGTATCTCCTGCTCTGCAAGCACGCGCACGTCGTCCGCCTTAGACGTCTGTTGATGCCGTATAGGTACCGGTGCATGCGACTGCGATAGCATCAACTTCTGGAGGTGGCAGATGGCATTCGAGGTGTTCGACAAGCGCAACACTTCCCTGCGGCGGGCACCGTCGGTGAGCATCCAGAAACGCGGCGTCATTTCGATCAACCGCGCCGCCTACACGCTCATGGACGCCCCCGAGTGCGTGGAACTGCTCTACGACCGCGAGGGCGGCATCGTCGGCATCCGCGGCGTCGGCGACGACGTGCCACACGGCTACGCAGTACGCGGCGCCGGGCGCAGCGCCGGCACCGGTCCGGTGATGGTCGCCGGGTCGGCATTCACCGCGTTCTACGACATCGACACCACCGTCTCGCGCCGGTACCCGGCCCGCATGGACGACGACGTCCTATGCATCGACCTCGACGCGGGCACCGAGATCATCGGCAACCGCGGACGCCGCCACGCTGCCCCACCCGCTGATGCTCCCCCCGCGGCCACAGAGCACGACCGGTAGTGCTCACCGCGTGGGCCGATGAGAGCGGCTCGCAGCCAGACCGTGACCCCGGCACCTACCTCATCGCGGCGGCACTCTGCGAAGCCGACGACGTACCCGCGCTGCGCGCGGCGATGAGCGAGCTGCGCCTTCCCGGCGAGAAGAAGGTGCACTGGCATGGCAGCAGCGATGCCCGCCGCCAAGACCTGATCGACGCCGTCGCCGCCCTGCCGGTGGCCGGGTTCGTCGTCGTCCGCAGCGAGTCCGGCGCCGCTGATCGGCGCCACCGCCGCAAGTGCCTCGAGTACCTCTTGCCGAACCTCGCCGACATGCCGTGCAGCCGGATCACCTTCGAGTCCCGCGGCCAACTCGACCGCAGCGACACTGACCTGTTGCAGAAGTTCCGTGCCCAGAGGGTCGTTTCCGCAGGCCTGCGGATCGATCACGCGATCGGACGGGCAGAGCCAGCATTGGCGGTCGCCGACATCGTCTGCGGCGCCGTCGTGCAGTCCCGTGTCGGCAACGCGGACTACCTCGCCGCGCTCGGCAACGCCGTCGAGCTCCACCACGTGTGACCGAAGAGACGACGCGAGCCGCAGGCCTCGTCGTCCGGCGAGTAATCCTGCGGCTCACTTCCAACCCCACCGCGATGGGGTGGCTACACCACAACTCTAGCAAGATGGCCGCACACGGCCAACCTCGCGACGAGACTCACCTAATGTGCCCGCAACCCACCCCGTGCTGACCCGCGTGTACCCGAGGAACCTCATGCCGGCCCATACGCCTCGACAACCCCAGGAGCATCACGACTGAGACGCATGTCGGCGATACGCGTTCACAAGACAGTCTCCGGCCCGTTCCCGCCCAGGTCGTCCGCGGCGGCCACCCCTCGGGTTGGTGTCTCGTGAACCTTTAGCTTTACGAGGCACTGACCGATTGGACTGATCTCTACTACCCGGGGAGCGAAAGTGACCGCTACCGTCGCCGAAGCGATGATCGATACCGAGCTGCACAGTCTCGGACGGGTATTGCAGGACCGCATCGGCGACACGGACCCATCAGTGGCGCCACGTCGGCCACGTGCCGGCAGGACTATCTACGCGTCATGGCCTGCATCTGGGCACGTCGAACCACGGACGCGAGAGATCGCCGAGCGTCTCGGCAAGCGGCTATCCTCCCTGAGCACCTGCGCGACAACTTGTTCAAGAAGGGATTAGTCTGGGTTCCCGAGCACGGCAAGCTCGCCTTCACCGTCCCCGGGATGGAACAGTCCATCCGGCGCCAACCTGCATAGACCAGTTGTATCCGATGGTGCAAGTCCCGATCGGACCCGGTCGGAACTGGAACATCCGACTGCGACACGACGCCGCAGTCCTCGCCCGCGGAGGAGGAATGGAATGATCTGTGAATATCGGACCAGAAAGCCAACAACTGCCATACTGATTGGCCTCCTCTTTATATTTCCCTCTGTCGTTGGATGCTCAAATTCCGGCCACAGCCCCCCCCCGCAAGGATATCTACAACTATCACACCTTCCGAGTTGTGGCACACAAGTTACTCACGGGCCGAAACCATCAATCAGCGAAATGTTCCCGAATGCAGCTATAACATGCCTGATAAATTCCCGTACTTCGACCGGTGCGCGCTATGATCTAACATTGAGAACCACCGAAGGGGACCCTCTCCGATACCATTTTTTTACAGTCCCCAACTCTGACACGATAGAGCTATACTCTGATCACTCAGGCGACAGATTCGGAAAGACAGAATGGGAGCATAAAAGTTGCCTAGTACCTGAGATTTCGCCAGATCGCCTAAAGGCCTGCTTGTAGCTCGAATGAGGCTTAGATAACAGACGATTTCGCCTTATGCAGATCCCCTCACACTATAGCGGGCGGCGCCATAGCGTGATGCAGCAACTTTTCGGCACATTTATAGCACCCTAGGGCAGGGCCCTGGAAAGGCCGGGTAGGGGCGCTGCAACCTCCGACTTCGCTTCAGTGTGACCGGCGTGGCGGGTGGGAAGGATGTGACCTACGGGATTGAATGGGGTTGCGACACCAACCAGCCCCGAGGTCACATCCGCATGCCGTCACCTCCCACGCCGCCCGCCACCGCGACACCGACTCGCCACGAGCGTCTGCTCGAGGTTCTCGAGACCGTCCCGGACCCGCGTGACAGGCGCGGTATCCGCTACTCGTTCGCCGCGATCGGCCAGTGATCCGCTGCGGCCACCGCCGAACATATCGCCGCGTTCGACCTGGGCGGATCGGCCCTGCCGGACGAATCGACGCTGCGCACACCGTCTGTGTCGCATCGACGCCGACGCCCTCAACTCCGCACTCGGCGCATGGCTATGGACGCGCACCTTCCACGCCGGCGCGTCACCCGCACCGTGAAGGTCGCCGACGTCCCGGCGTGGATCGTTCTCCCCGAAGCCGCGCAGGTGGCCCAGCTACGCCGTACCGTCACCGGCCGTGGCAAGAAGTCCGTCGAGGTCGTCTAACTGATCACCTCGGCAGACCACACCGTGGCGCCTCCGCCAGTACTGTCCACGTAGGGCCGCGGACACTGGGGCATCGAGGCGCTGCACCACGTCCGTGACGTCACCTTCGGTGAAGACCTGTCCCAAGTGCGCACCGGGCAGACGCCCCGGATCATGGCGTCCTGCCGCAACACGGCCGTCAGCTTGTTGCGCATCGGTGGCTGGACCAACATCGCCGCCGGGCTACGACACCACGCCCGATGGCCCGACGACGCGCTCACACTCGCGCTGACCTGACCAGACTCTACAATCCCGTGACCCTGCACCCTAGGGATGTGAAAATGGTATTGCATTCGCTATTGCATTCTGCATTTCTTTTCTAACTTCTCCCCTATCCTCGACGGCACGGCCTCCTGCCACTTTCTGCTGAGCTCGGTTAGACGGTGAAGTAACCGGAACGTCCCCTGATACCGGAACCGCGGTATACCAATTCTCAGCCTCAGAATACCTAGCCGCAATCATGTAACTCTGGCCGGGGACCAGCAGAGCATCACCTTTCTCAACGTAGGAAACATCTTCTTTGATTCCACCGGCTTGATTTATGACTATAGTCCCACTCGTACTACCTTTTAGCACTTCTGTGACCTGCGCCCGATACTGAGTCTCCAGAACGCCACGGCGCGTAGTCGAGCCAAGAGACTCAGTGACGTCCGCAAAGAATATGTCCGTCGCGAATCCTGCGACTGCTGCGGGATTCGATCGGTCGATGACGCTATTTGAGTGCGTGTACATAGTTCTGGCTGTGGAATTGCTGCTGTCCACTGGATCGGACACACTCCCCTCTGCACATGCAGTGAGAGAAACCAATAGGGCTGCGCCTACGACGATAGCGTGGCGAGCGAATGATCTGCACGGCGACTGCGTAACCACTTTCATTCCCCTCTCATCCCCAAAGGTACCGGTATACTGCGGTATCCAACTTATTCGGTTCTGTGGTGCTCGCCAAGCGTTCGGCATCAGACTCGCTCATTATCTGCGACTTGCAGGAATGGTCGAGGCCGAGTGCGTGCCCGAGTTCATGAGTGAGAACTACTTTCCGTTGGGTCGGAGTATATGAATCGGTGTAGGCGATATTGAGTACGATCTGATCCGATAGCACCGGATAGTATGTATACTGCCCCGAGTAGTCGACGTCAGGCAAGTTCACTTCATTCGTCGTCACATCAAAGCCAAAGATGCCGGATTCTTTAATGTTAATTGATCCAAGCGCGTTCCAGTCATTGACTGCGCCGGCCCATGCGTCACTCGATGATTGTTTTGTCCAGTCTGCGGAGTATGCAATCTCACGGCCGTCAACTGCACTATGCCCTAACTTATACGCATCTATGTTTGTAACGAGTATTCCACCCTGGAAGTTCTGCGCATTCTCGTTGCAGCCAACGTTCCTCGTGTCCTCAGTCGGGTAACCGTAGACACCGTTTTCCCAGTTGGCTGCACTCCAAAGCGATTTGATGCGGTTCAGCACATAGTGCGTACCTGTACTCGCGGACCAGTATATCGATCCACTTTGGAAGTGCTGTCCGAATCCACCTGTGACGGTCGCAAACTCATTAGTTACTGGATACCCAAGGACACTGAGTTCCCAACCCTCAGTCTCCCATTTATCACGGATAGCGCCCCACACGGTGTGCGCGTCTGTCGTTGGCGACCAGTAAATTGACCCGCCTTGAAAATGGTTATGCCGTCCGACCCCGTCAGAGTTGATTATTTCATCAGTCGTTGGATACCCAAGTGGGCCGGACTCCCATTGCTGTGCCGCCCACTCTGCGCCGATGGCGCCTCCGATCTGATGAGCCCCGCTGGACGGCGACCAGTAGATCGAGGCGTCGTTTTCAAACGAGCTTCGTTTGCCGATACCGTCTGGGTTCGTGATTTCGTTCGAAGTGGGCGGTCCCATGAATCCGCCTGGGCCGCCGAGCTGGTTGTACTTGTCGAGAATCAGGCCGCATACCGAGAACCATGTGTTGAGACGCGGGTTGAAGAAGTTCGTGCAGCCCATCGGTGCGACGGCAAGTGGCTTCTTTTCCGGCTCAGTGTTGGGAGCCGCGGTAGGACTAGCGGTGGCGGGGCGAAGCGGCATCGTCGGGCTTGGCGAGGGCAATGTGCTGAGCTCTGGCACGCTGCTGCCGGTGGTTTTTCGATTTGGCATGTTGGCGTCGGAAACAGCGCCTGAGGGATCCGATGGCCTTTGCGACGTGGTCGTGGGCGCGCTCGTGGTCGTGGGCGCGCTCGTGGTCGTGGGCGCGCTCGTGGTCGTGGGCGCAACGTTCGAAGTGGCGGTCGGCGTGGCACTTGATTCTTGGATGTTCGGCGCTGCGCTTGCGGTCGCGGCGACTGTAATGAGCAGCAACGCGGACATCGTGGCCGCCGCGAACGAGCGGGCACACTGTGATTGGCCTGTGCGGCGGAATCGCTTCGATTGAACTGTGCCGCTGCGCGACTTTGTCACTCGTCCCCCTCATGTTGTTGTCCTTGCGCTCGTCGTGAACGATCTTGAGGCTAAGGGGTATCGACCGGCGCTGTAGCGAGTTTGCGAGTTCTGTCCTGGTCTCGGTTGCATAACGAACGTGACGCTGCTGTACGCGGCGATGACCGCCGAGGACTGCCATCTGGGAGGGTGGCTCGAACGACATAAGAACGATGTCGGGCTCCACACGACAAGGTCTCGATTGTGTGCGTCTTCGACATGCGGTGGATGGATGTCACCGCGGGGCGGTTGTGAAGTCGTTGGTGCAGCGTGTCGTGGCCATGACACGCCGTTGAGGGCGCAGAAGCGCAGCGGGCACAACGGGATCCGCGATCATGATGGGTGATTAGCGTCCACGCGATCGATCAGAGCCTCGTTGTGCCGCCTGCCTGTCGCCGGTGATCCCCGCCGCGGTTGCAGCAGTACCCCGATTCGCCTACCTGGCCTGCGGTGATATTCCGGTCGCGGTATGGGATGTACTAGACACGGCCCCCGAACCGCGTAAACCCCGGGGACGCCGGCATCGGCTGGCGCCGTGACCGTCGTCGCCCGCGCGGCGGTCGTCGCCGGTGCGCGCACGATCGCCGAGATCAGCGAGTGGATCGCGGACCTGCCCCGGTGGGCGTGGCTGCGGTTGGGTATCGGCTGGCCGGTGCGTGTCCGCGTTCCTGGACCCGGTGGGTGACGACCCACCACGACTTGGTGGGAGGAGAAGTGCTGTCGGCCGCTTGCAGCCGTCCGCTTCTCTGTGTTTATCGGCTGTAGGTGTTGCCGCGCTCAATGGGGACGCCGTATCTTTCGACGATGGCGGCGACGTGCCACCACCAGCGGGCGGGCATGCCTGCGTGTTCTGGCCATGCGGCGTGGAATGCGGCGTCGTCGTCGGGGGATGCGAGTACGAGCGGGGCGGGACCAGCGTCGGCGGCGCGGTCGGCGACGAGGGCTCGCGCGGCGTCGGCCGCAGCGGAGCGGAGTGCCGCGAGGTCAGTGGCGATGCCGGCCGGGATAGTCTCTTTTCCTGACTCCCACCGGCGGTACCGGCGTAGGTCCACGCCGAGAATCCGGGCGAGGTCGTCGCGCGGTAGACCTGATTCCATGCGCAACATCGTGAGCCGGGCGGGGCTTAGCATGGTGCTCATGCAGCGGCTCCTTCGTCGTGGGGGTCTGCGCCGAGGGTGCGGCGCAGGATGTGCAGCCGTTCTGCCTGGGTGCGTTGCCGGCGGCCGTGTTCGACCAAGATGGGGAACAGCTCGTCGGTAGCGGCAGCCTCGGCGGCGTGGGCGATCGTAGCCGCGAGCGCCGTGTAGCTGCGTCGATAGGCGGCGGTGACCACGTCGAGGGCGTGGGATGCGGCGGCTGCGGGTTCGGCTCCGAGAGTGATGATTCCGCGTAGTGCGGTGTGCACTGTGCGCGGCACTTCGTCGGTGCCGGCAGCGGTGAGCCGGGCGAGCACGGTGGCCGCGTCGTGCGGCTGGCCGGCGCGGACCTGCCGCTGCCAGGCTGTGTAGATCGTGGCGTGGGCGGGCCTGATGAAGTCGGCGGCGTGCACACGCTCGGCGATCAGGCGTGCCCGGGTGGTGTCGCGGAGCCACAGTGCGGCGCACAGCAGTGTCACCTCGGTGTCCAGCTCGGCGGGTAGATCCTCGTCCATCGCGGCCTCGTTCGTGTCGACTGTACGGCGGCTTGCCAGGTGTGCGCTCGTGGAGTGCCGTGGCGCCCTCACCGGCGGTGGCGGTTAGCGGGTGATCTGCGCGATCCGGTCGGGCCGGTGCCCAGACCAGTGGATCAGCTCATCATCGGCGCGGCCGGGTCCCTCGATGATGACGACGACGGGAAGCTGCCGGTGCCCGAGCGTGTCGGTGACGAACGCGCGTGCCTCGTCGTCGTCGGTGATGTCCTCTTCGGTGTAGGGGATCAGTCGGCGCTCGAGCGCCATTTTGGTCATGCGGCACGACTGGCACTGCCGGGAGGTGAACACACGCACGCGGATCGGGTCATCGCTGATGATGTCGCGCACGCATGCATGCAGTGTGACCTGTCCGGCGTCTTCGTATCCGGCGAGGTCGTTGAACAGGTCATCCTCGTCTGCGGCGTGGTCGGGGACGGTCACGGTGAGGGTGTCGGTGCGGGTGTAGGTGATCTGTCGCATGGTGTCCTCCTGGGGTACCGGGGTGGGCCTGATGCCCTCCCCTGGGGGTGTCGGATTCCGTCCCTTCCGGCATACTCTATTGTAGTCTATTAGGCGTAGGGTGTCCATTGGTTTCGGTGGTTCGTCCTGCTTGTGTGCGCCCCGGCCCCGTTCGGTGGGCCGGGGCGCCGGCATCACATTTCGCTGATGCGTTGGGCGATGATCTCGGCGTCGGTGGGTTCGGGTGCGTCGGTGCCGAGCTCGGCGTGCGCTCGGTGTTCGGCGTTGTTGATGGTCTGCTCGATCAGTAGTGCGAGCCGGTCGAGGTCGCGGTCACCGAGTGCTTGACGAAGTGCGACGGCGCGGTCGGCGTCGTAAGTGATTTGGTCGTGGAAGAAGTCGCGGTAGGCGTCGGCACGCTCGGCGTCGGTTCCGGCCTGGATGCGGGTGTCACTGTCGGTGAACATTGTCGGCTCCTTGTCGGTAGTGGCCGTGGTGCGGGTCTACAGGGCCAGCAGGTCGGTGGCCAGGTCGGCGTCGGCGACGGCGACCAGTGCGGCGTCGAGCGCGTCACTGTCGCCTGCGGTGATATGGCGGGTGTCGCGAGGGCCGGTGACGACGAGGATGTCGCTGCCGTTGGCGTCGACGGCGCCGCGGATGACGGGCTCGGTTCCGGTGAGGGTGTAGGTCTCAATGGTCTGTCGCATGGTGTCCTCCTGGGGTGCCGGGGTGGGCCGGTTGCCCTCCCTCGCGGGTGTCGGATTCCGTTCCTTCCGACATACTCTATTGTAGTCTATTAGGCGTGTGGTGTCCACTGGTTTCGGTGGTTCTTCTGGCGTGTTTTCGCTGTATATGGCGGTGGGCCGCCCCTTGGTGCGGGGCGGCCCACGGTGGGTGGTCGGGGTGTTATTCGGTGTGGTTTCTGGTGATGGTCCAGTGGCCGGGGGTGATGCCACAGGCTGAACCGTCCCGGGTTCTCTGCCGCTTCTATGCGGGGAGGGTCTCTCGGATGAGAGAGTCGTAGTAGGCGGCCTCGTACTCGACGGGGCTCGTCATTCCGAGGCTACCGTGGAGCCGGCGATGGTTGTACCAGTCGACCCAGCCGGCGGTCGCGTACTCGACGTCAGCGATCGTCTTGAATGGCCCGGAGTGGAAGATCGTGGTGCGGACGCATTCGGCCTTGTAGAGGCCGTTGATTGTCTCCATGAGGGCGTTGTCATATGCGTCGCCGACGGACCCGATCGACGGGGCGATGCCGTCGAGGGCGAGTTTGTCTGTCCACGCAACGGACGTGTACTGAGACCCGGCATCGCTATGCGCCCGCAACTGGTCGGGCTCGACGGGCCGGCCCTGGCGGCCACGTTCCCACAGCGCCATTCTCAGCGGGATCATCACGAGATCGACGTGCTTGGTGGTCTGTACATGCCAGGCGACGATGCGCTGGGAGAACACGTCCAGGATGAACGCGACATACACCCAGCCCGCCCACGAACGGACATAGGTGAAGTCCATGACCCAGGTGTGATCCGGCCGTGGCGCGGTGAAGTCCCGGTTGAGCAGGTCACCGGCACGGATGCCGTCCTTGGCGGGAATGGTCGTGCGGATCGCTTTCGCCCGGGTCACGCCCGTGAGGCCGAGCATGCGCATCGCGCGGTCGACCGCGCCGCGGGACGCGTCGGGGATCGTGGTCCGACGGATCAGCGCAGTCATCTTCTTGCGCCCGTACAGGCCTTCCGGTGTCATCTTCCGCCGCACGCCGGCTGCAGTGTCGACAATGTCGGTCCAGGCGGCGTCACGGACGGCATCGACGACCAGGGCATCGGTGATGGTCCGCGCGGCGATGCGGGGCTCGGCCCACGCCCGATAGGTGCGCGCAGCGATCTTCACGCCCTGCTCACGCAGGACGCGGACGATCGACTCGACTGCATGCCCTTCGGCCCGCATCTGATCGATGAAGCCCATCATCAGCGGTTGCGGGGGTCGAGTTCCCCCGCGAAGAAAGTCGTCGCTGCCTTCAGGACCGCGACGTCATCGCGCAGCCGCCGATTCTCGGCCTTGAGGCGTTTGATCTCGGCGTGTTCTTCACTGGTCCGGCCGTCTCGGCCGCCGGCATCGATCTCAGCCTGGATAACCCAACGACGCAGGGACTCCACACCCACACCTTCCTGCCGGGCCACGGCCGCGACAGCCCGCGCGTTCGAGGGGTACTCGGAGCGGTGCTCGAGAACGAGCCTCACGGCCCGCTCACGCACCTGGGGATCGATCTTCTTCGGCATGACGCCATCCTTTCAACTCGAAAGGAAGCGGCAACAAACCTGGGACGGTTCAGGGTGCCGCGCATGTCGTTGGGGATGGTTGCGGGGGTGTAGGTGGTGTGGGTCATGGTGTCCTCCTGGGGTTGTGGCGAGTGCCTGTTGCCCTCGCCGGGGTGAGGTGGGAGCGGGTCTGTACCCCCGTGGTCCCCCCCTCATCTTTTTTGCCAATGAAGGCACGCAGTGCCTGCTTCCCGCTGCGAGCGGCGGACTGGGGGTCGTGGAATAAAGAGCGGCCGGAGCCTGCGGAGGCCGCGGTTTATGCCGCGAAAGCCCCCGGGGAGCCGGGAGAGCGGGATTATGCTGCCGAAGGCTTCATTGGCAAAAAGATGAGCGCCGAAGGCGCTGTACTGTCGGCGCCCCCTCGGGGCGCCGTCGACGATGCGGCCGGCCCCGCCCGGCCGGCCCGCCGGCAGGCGGGCCGCTCCCCCACCACCGCCGCCGCGCCCCCAGGGCCGGCCAGGCAGGCA
>NZ_JAENKO010000065.1 GCF_016599145.1 Tomitella cavernea | reverse complement strand
CTTCGTCATCACCACCCTGGTGTGGACGTGTGCGAGCCGGATCCGCCACCGCGGCCGCAAGCCGCGACAACAGGCTCTCGCCCCGGGAGACGTGCCGGCCGCCGACGTGGCCGCCGCGGTCGCGGCACACCCGGACCGGATCGCGGCGATCCGAGCGCTCCGCGAGCAGCACCGCGGACTCGGCCTCGCCGACGCGGCCGCCCTCATCGACGGCGCCGCCCGGCAATAGCCGCCCCGACGCCATCATGCCCGGCGCCGCACAACGCAGCACCTCCCCCGACGACTCCCCGATCCGCTCTGCCGCGCTCGGGTATGCCGGTGCGCACGCACACCGGCGCGGCCCCACACGCCCCTGCCAGCGTTCCCTCGCGGCACCCGAAACCGGACACACCTCTTGCACTATTGGGCACTTCCGCGAACCTGCTGGTCACAGGCACACGCGGACTCATCTTGGATCGGCCGCACAACATTGCGCACGTGCGCTATTTCGGGTCGGTCGCGGCGGCCAGCGCGACGGCGTCGCGGAGCCGTTCGCCGGCCGCCGTGAGGGCGAGTTGTGCGTCCGAGAGGGTGTCGGTGATCTCGCCGTCCATGTCCGGGTACTCATCGCCCTGGAGCACCGCGAGCAGCTCGCGATGCAGCTCGACCTCGTGGGCGATGAGCCGGTCGAGCGCCTCCGCCAATGCCGCCGTCTTGTGGTGCCGGCCCATCAGCGCACCCCACCGCTCTTGCGGGCGGCACGCTCGGCGGCGCGGCGCTGCTGGCGGCTCATCCCCGCCCCGGCCGGGGCGGCGCCCATGCCCGGCAGGTACTGCTCCCCGGCCACCGGAGCGGTCGCCGTACGGGCACCTGTGCGCCCCTCCTGCGCCCGCAACGCCTCTGCCCGGCCCTCCGCGTACCCGGCCGCCCGGCCGCGTGCGTAGGCCCGCGCCTCGGCATCTGCGAGTGCGGCCCGGTGTGCCGTCTCCGTCCGCTCCCGCGAGGCCGCAGCGCGGCACGCATCCGAGCAATACCGCGCCGGCCGTCCCCGCGGATCGGTACGCACCGGCAACTCTCCGCCGCACCGCACACACCCCGCCGCCATCGTCTGCATGCACCCATAATATCGAACGTGCGGTATTTCCGCGCGGCCGAAACAGGGCGCCCGCGCACCCACCCTGACCAGCGTCGATATTCGCCGTTATCGGATCGTTACCTTGATGCATGAGGTGTGTCGGTCCACAGGGGCAGAAAACGCGGAGTTTCCGGCACGAGAAGGTGCGCGGATGTGGCTGCGGGGCGAGTAAGACGAGGCGCACGCACTGGTGTGCTGTGCGCCGGAAAGGCAGACGTTGGGCACGAGCAGACACCCCTGACCGGCCGTACCGCCGGTCAGGCTCCGCCGGCGCCCTGCTCGTCGCGGTTGTCGTGTTCGCCGGTGGTGAGTTGCTGCATGAGTGCGTGGAACTGCCGGTCGATCGTCTTGTCTTCGAACTCGGCGGCCACCTGCTCCCAGTGCGCCCGCTCCAGGCCCGGCAGTGCCGCACCGATCGCGAGCTTCAGGTACACCCCGCGCGAGCGTCCTGTCCGTGCCGCCAGCGCATCGAGCCGGCCGATCGTCTCCTCATCGAGGCGTACCGACACCACCCGGCCACTGCGATGGGGTTTCTGCCGCTCCGTCGCCACCACCAGCTCCCTTCCCACGCCGGACACCACTAGGTAAACAATGTTTACCACTGGGCGAACCTTTCGCACAGCACGCCCGTACCGCTCAAACCGCACCGGAGAAGGACCTCGCTTCGCTCGGGCAGGAGAACCCCAGGAGAAAACCGAAACATCTGACTTGGTTCGATGGCAACTTTAAACACGCCGGGGCGAGGTCCCCCACCTCGCGCGTGGGCCGTGGAACGGTCACAGGCGTGCAGGCACCGACGAGCGACCAGTGGGGCCAGTTGTGGCTGCCGTTGTGGCCGTACGCCTCCGACGAGCTCTACCGGGGCATCTACCGGATGGGCCGTGCCGATGCGCTTGAGCGCCGCTACATCGAGGCCAACCCGCAAGCCCTGTCGAACCTGCTGGTGGTCGATATCGACCACCCGGATGCGTTCCTGCGGGCCGTGCACGACCGGGGCGGGTGTCTGCCGAACTCGGTGGTGGAGAACCGCGGCAACGGCTACGCCCATGCGGTGTGGGCGATGGCCGAGCCGATCACCCGCACCGAGTACGCCCACCGCAAGCCGCTGTCCTACGCGGCGGCGATCACCGAGGGGCTGCGCCGCTCGGTCGACGGCGACAAGGGCTACAGCGGGTTGATGACCAAGAACCCGGTGCATACCGACTGGGATGCCGCGTGGCTGACCGACCACCTCTATAGCCTCGACGAACTCGCCGAGCATCTGCGCGGCACCGGGTACATGCCGCCGGCATCCTGGCAGCGCACCAAACGACGCGCCCCGGTCGGGCTGGGCCGCAACTGCACCATCTTCGAGACCGCGCGCGTCTGGGCGTATCGGGAGGTGCGCAAGTGCCCCGACCGCACCCCGGCATCGTCGCGCTGGCTCTACGAAGCGATCACGGCCGAGGTACACGCACAGAACGCCGGTTTCTCCGAGCCGCTGCCTGCGGGCGAGGCCGAGGGGATCGCCGCGTCGATCCACCGGTGGATCACCACCAAATCGCGCATGTGGGCCGACGGGGCTGCTGTGTACGAGGCCACGTTCACCGCCATCCAATCCGCACGCGGCCGCAAAAGCGGGCAAGCTAGAAAGGGCCAGCAAGAGCACGCCATAGATCGGGTCAGGATGGCGATCCAGGAGGGTACGGATGGCTACTGAGCGCATGTCCCGGAACGGACTCACCGTCCAAGACCTAGTCGAGCGCACCGGGGTGTCCCGAACAAACATCGTCCAATGGACTGCCGAGCCACGGGAGGAGTACTTGTCACGGGCCCAGCAGCGGCACGAGCAGATCCGCCAGCTACGGGCGGAGGGACTGAGCATGCGAGCCATCGCCGCGAAGGTCGGCTGCACGGTCGGCACCGTGCACTACGCGCTCACCCGCGCAGCCACGGCCGGCAAGAAAGACATCGCCTGACATGCGCCCCGACCACATACACGGAAACCCCGCCGACGACGTTCCCCAGCCGCTCGGCACGACCATGCCGTGCGGCTGCATCGTGCGGGCCATCTTCGTCAGCTGCGCCCACTGCCACGCCGGCACATGGGGCGCCACCCCCACCGACGCCGAGATCGGCGAACAGATCCCCGTAGCCGGAACATGCGTCACCTGCGGCGCACCGATCGCCCATCTGGCAGTCGTATGCACACAACCTGCCCCCGCAGCCCTCGGCGGATAGCCCCGACGGGGGCCATGCATACAGCAAGGCGCAACTCGACTAGGACAACGCCATTCTAACTTGTTAACAAGTTAGAATTAATTCTTCACTGGTCGTTTAGCCACTGCCACAGTGCCTGGTACACGGCGTCCTGCATCCGCAGTCCACGCTCGGCGCAGGCAGTCTTGAGTACCCGCTGCAACTCCGGAGGCAGCCTCGTACCGAATGCCGTGACGTGCGCGTCCTTGGGTATCTCCGGGGGCAGTGCCGCGGCCTGACGCGCGACGCGCGGTGTGAACGGGTGCAGTTTGCCCGACGGAGCATCGGTCGTGTCGCTCTTCGGCGTCGGCGCTGTGAACGCGGACGGCTTCTGCTGCGCGGTGCTCACCGCAGTACCGTCTTGTCCGCCAGCAAACGGTCCAGCGCTGCGTCGAAAGCCTCCATTGCTTCCGGCACTGCCGGGCGTACCTGATGGATCGGATGACGATCGCCTACCGCTTCGGCGACAGCTGCCCGTTGCGGCACCACCAAAGGCAGCACCTGCTGACCGAGGGCTTCGCGGATCTCCGCCGCGCGATGCGCTGCCTCACGCCCTTGGGCCGGCACCCGGCCCAACAGGACTCCAGCCACCTCCAGCCCCGGGTTGTAGTAGCGCCGGATGGTCTCGACGGCCTGAAGAATCTTTGCTACTCCGCGGCTGGCCATGAACGACGGCTCCGTGGCCACCAAGACACTGTCCGCAGCGATCAGGGCGTTGGAGACGAGCTTGCCCAGACTCGGCGGGCAGTCGATCAGAACCAGAGGGAACCGATCACGCAAGACCTCACTGTCGAGCGACGCCCGCAGCCGCTGCTCGACGCCGAGCCCGGCCACAGCATCTAGATCCGCCAAGTCCAGGTCGGCGGGGATCACGCTGACCTTCTCCCACAGTGACGGATGTACTGCATCGACCGCACCTCCAGGGAGCTCGTCGGCGAGAAGATCGGCCGCGGTCATCCCGTCCAACGGGTACTCGATACCGAGCGCCTCTGATGCGTTGCACTGCGGATCCAGGTCGATCACCAAGGTGGCGATCCCCCGAGCACTCGCCGCAGACGCGAGACCTAGGACGGTGGTCGTCTTCCCGGACCCACCCTTCTGGTTCACCACAGAAACAGTAGTCATGAAGCAAAGTTAACATTTTTGATTGTTAACATTGTTTCAGTGGACATCCGCGTGTCACCGATCGTGAGTAACTCTGCACCTGGACACAACGATCAAAATACGCAGGTGACGTCGCTGTACGGCATACAAGCGACCTACCTCCGAGAGGTGCCGGATTCCGTACACGGGCTCGGGTCATCGCTCCCGGACCGTCCACGCTTGCGCTCGCGCAGTAGCCCGGCATCCGGCTCACCTAGACCGCCCAGAGCCGTCAAGTCGATCGCCTCGACGGCCAGCTGGACGAGGTAATAGAGGGAGAGGATGTTCGCATGCATCGTACGAGCGAGATGTCTGACTATGAGCGCAGCGTGTGGCAGCGCCTCGTTGCCGAGACCACCGAGGATCACGACACGCCGCCCGGCCGGCTACGTAGTGGACTGGTGCGGGCGCGAGTGGCGGCCTCCGCACAGATAGGCAAGGCCAAAGACGCCGTGATGTCGTTGCCGAACGCCGAAGCAGTCGGCGACGCAATCAACAGTGCAGTCACCAACGCTTTGGACGGATTGCACTCGATGACCGTGAACTTCGGCCTGCACTCGGTCAGTCATGACACCGTCATCAAGCACTTCACCGCCAAAGGGCATCCCGTGGAGTCTCTGGATGACATCCGCTCGCTCGACATACGGGCATGTGACAGTGTCTCCGCGTCCGGGAAGCAGAAGTACCTTGTCGCTGGAGCCGGCGAAGGAGCAGCGTCGTCTCTGGTAGTTACCGGTTTGACGGTTTCATCCACCGTCTCTGGTGGCACAACTGCAGCTGCAGCTGCAGCGGCGATCGCAGCTGACTCGGTGACTGTGTTGACCGGGATGGGGCGGATCATCGCCCACGTCGCCGCGCACTACGGCTACGACGTGAATGAGCCAGATGAAGAGGTGTTCGCGGCGGGCGTGCTGTCGTATTCGACCGCGACCGGCGCGAGTCAGAAGGCCACCACCCTCGCGGCGCTGTCACGGCTGACACAGGACATGATGCGCCGCACCACCATGGCGACGTTGTCGCAGAACCAGATCGTGCGCGTCATCGAGACAGTGTTCAAGGCCCTGGGAGTGAAGATGACACGCAAGAAGCTCGCCCAGGCCGTACCCGTAGCAGGCGCGCTGATCAACGGGGGAATGAACGCGCAGCTGGCAGCACATACCTACAGTCGCGCGCTGACCGCATACAGGCTGCGCTTCCTCACCGAGAAGTACGGACTCGACCCTGCAGAGTGGCGCCCCGACGTGGACGCTACCGATGAAGACTCCGGAATGCCCCTGATCGACGAGATCCTCGATGCCGAACTCGCAGACGAGGACCACGCCCGCCGCGAACTGCTCTGACTTCCCCCTCGTTAGTCGGGACTACTGTCCGACGCCAGCCCGCACCACTCCGCTTTCCTTGAACGCATAGGTTGGCCCCATGGCAGCGGAGGGAGCACGCCCTGCGTGAAACGGTCAGTGCCCGCCGCGTAGCGGCACCGAGAAGAGACATGGTGGAGGTGGGGCGCGGTGGCGTCGGTACATGAAGTGATCGAGGCATTCCGCAAGGCGCCGTCGAACTCGGAACGCGGCACCCTGTTCGAACAGCTCATGGTCCGCTACCTCCAACTCGACCCCACCCTCGCCCAGCAGTACGACCAGGTATGGCGGTGGGCCGACTGGCCCGGCCGCGACGGCAAACCCGACACCGGCATCGACCTGGTCGCCCGCGAACGCGACACCGGCAAATACACCGCGATCCAGTGCAAGTTCTACGAACCCACCCACACCCTCGCCAAGGCCGACATCGACAGCTTCTTCACCGCCTCCGGTAAAAAGCCGTTCACCAACCGGGTCATCATCTCGACCACCGACAAGTGGGGCCCGCACGCCGAGGAAGCCCTCGACGACCAGACCATCCCCGTGCAGCGCATCGGGCTCGCCGAGATCGCCGAGGCCCCCATCGACTGGGACATCGCCTGGCCCGCCGGCAACCTCGAGATCGAGCTCGCGCCCGCCGTCAAACACACCCCCCGCAAGCACCAGCAGGAGGCGATCGACGCCGTCTTCCGCGGCTTCGCCGCCGGCAACGACCGGGGCAAGCTGATCATGGCCTGCGGCACCGGCAAAACCTTCACCGCACTCAAGATCGCCGAACGCACCGCCGCCGAGGCGGGCGGGTCGGCGCGGATCCTGTTCGCCGTCCCCTCGATCTCGCTGCTGTCCCAGACGCTGCGCGAGTGGACCGCCCAGACGACTCTCGACATGCGGGCGTTCGCCGTGTGCTCGGACAGCAAGGTCTCCCGGGCGGCCGAGGACATCGCCGCCCACGACGTCGCCGTGCCGGTCACCACCGACCCGGTGCGCCTGGCCTCGGAGATGGCGCACCGCAAACGCGCCAAGGGCCTGACGGTCGTGTTCACCACCTACCAGTCCCTGCCGGTCATCGCGGGCGCCCAGCAGGACGGTGTGGACCCGTTCGATGTGATCATCTGCGACGAGGCACACCGCACCACCGGCGTCACCCTCGCCGGCGCCGACGAGTCGCACTTCGTGCGCATCCACGACAACAACTACATCCGCTCCACACGCCGGCTGTATATGACGGCGACGCCCCGCATCTACGACGAAGCGGTGCGGGCGAAGGCCGACGAGCACGCCGCCGAAATCACCTCCATGGACGACGACGCCGTCTACGGGCCGGAGCTGCACCGCCTGTCGTTCGGCCAGGCCGTCGAACGCGGCCTGCTCACCGACTACAAGGTCCTCGTGCTCACCGTCGACGAGGACATGGTCGCCGCCCCCCTGCAGGCGCAGATGTCCGCCGGGTTCGGCGAACTGCGCCTCGACGACGCCAGCAAGATCGTCGGCTGCTGGAACGGGCTCGCGAAACGCGCCGGCACCGCCCCCGGCGGCGAGGGATTCACACCGGGCGAGCCGCCGATGCAGCGGGCCGTCGCGTTCGCCGAGAACATCAAAGCCTCCACGCAGCTCGCGGGCGTCTTCCCCGCGGTGGTCGACGGCTACCGCGACATGCTCGACAGCTCCCGAGACGACGGCAAACCCGTCGACACCACCAACCTGGATCTCGCGTGCGAGGTGCGGCACGTCGACGGCACCTTCAACGCCCTGCAGCGCGGCCGCGAACTCGCCTGGCTCAAAGCACCCATCCCGGCCGGGGAATGCCGCATCCTGTCGAACGCCCGCTGCCTGTCCGAAGGCGTCGACGTGCCGGCCCTCGATGCGGTGCTGTTCCTGCACCCGCGCAACAGCGTCGTCGACGTCGTCCAATCCGTCGGCCGAGTGATGCGCAAAGCCGAAGGCAAGGACTACGGCTACATCATCCTGCCCGTGGCCGTGCCCGCCGGCGTCGCCCCGGAAAAAGCCCTGGCCGACAACCAGCGGTTCAAAGTGGTCTGGCAGGTGCTCAACGCGCTGCGCGCCCACGACGACCGGTTCAACGCGATCGTCAACTCCATCGCCCTCAACACCCCCACCGAAGCCGGCGCGGATGCGGGGCAGGGGACGGAGGCGATCCTCGGCGGACACATCGGCCCCACCACCACCCCGAACCCGGCCTCGACCGGCGGGGAGACCGAAACCACCGAGCCCGGCGACGGGGTCGATCCGTATGCCACCGATCCGGCCGCCGCGGACCGGGAACTCGCCAAGCAGATGGCGCTGTTCTCGCTGTCGGAGTGGCAGGAGGCGATCTACGCGCGGATCGTCACCAAGGTCGGCACCCGCACCTACTGGGAAGACTGGGCGCACGATGTCGCCGACATCGCCGCCGCGCTGATCAGCCGCATCCGCGCCGTCCTCGCCGACGCCGATCAGACGATCGCCGACGGGTTTGACCGGTTCGTCACGGGCCTGCGGGACAACCTCAACGATTCCATCGGCGACGACGACGCGATCAGCATGCTCGCGCAGCACCTGATCACCAAACCGGTCTTCGATGCCCTGTTCGCCGGGCACGAGTTCGCCGCCCACAACCCGGTGTCGATCACGATGCAGGCCATGGTCGACCTGCTCGGCGCGGCCGGCCTCGAGGCCGAGACCGCCCGCCTCGAGGGGTTCTACGCGTCCGTGCGGGTCCGCGCATCGGAGGTGACCACTCCTGAGGGCAAGCAGGCCGTGATCGCCGAGCTGTACGAGAAGTTCTTCAAACTCGGCTTCGCACGTCAGGCCGAGGCGCTGGGCATCGTCTACACGCCGGTGCAGATTGTGGACTTCATCCTGCGGGCCGCCGACCAGGCGTCCCGCGAGGCGTTCGGCCGGGGCATCACCGATGCGGGTGTGCATGTGCTCGACCCGTTCACCGGCACCGGCACGTTCCTGACCCGCCTGCTGCAGTCCGGGCTCATCGACCGGGACGATCTGGCGCGTAAGTATGCGGGCGAGTTGCATGCGAACGAGATCATGCTGCTGGCCTACTACATCGCGGCGGTGAACATCGAGACCACCTTCCACGCCCTCCCCGAGGTAGACGGCGACGGTGGGTATCGGCCGTTCGAGGGGATCGTGCTGGCCGATACGTTCCAGATCACCGAGGACGGCGACAGCCTCGACGATGTGATGTTCCCGCAGAACAACGAACGCATCCTGCGTCAGCTCGGGGTGCCGATCAACATCATCGTCGGCAACCCGCCCTACTCGGTCGGGCAGAACAGTGCGAACGACCTCAACGCCAACATCGCCTATCCGACCCTCGACACCCGGATCACCGGCACCTACGCCAAACGGTCGACCGCGCAGCTGAAGAACAGCCTGTACGACTCGTATCTGCGGGCGTTCCGGTGGGCGACCGACCGCATCGGCGACGCCGGCATCGTCGCGTTCGTGTCCAATGGTGGCTGGATCGACGGCAACACCGCCGACGGCATCCGCCTCTCGCTCGCCCAAGAATACGCCCGCATCTACGTCTACAACCTGCGCGGCAACCAGCGCACCGCCGGCGAGCTTTCCCGCAAAGAGGGCGGGAAGGTGTTCGGTGCGGGCAGCCGCAATACCGTCGCGATCTTCCTCGGCGTCAAGAATCCGGCGCATACCGGTTCGTGTGAGGTGTTCTACCACGACATCGGCGACTACCTGTCCCGCGACGACAAACTCGACCTCGTCGACAACGCCACCCTCACCAGCCTGGACTGGACGGCAGTCACCCCCAACGCGCACGGCGATTGGCTCGGCCAACGCGACGACACCTTCTCCACCTGGCCCACCATCGGCGACAAGCGGGGTAAGACCGCGAATGAGAAAGTATTTGCACTCTACTCAGGCGGCCTAAAAACGAACAGAGATTCATGGAGTGTCAACTACTCTAGATCTGTCGTAGTTGCCAATATTGAACAACTATCCCATGTGTATGAATCAGACAGGGTGCGACTAATCGCGGAGCCAGATTCCGACTTAACGATCGATAAGACAGTGATGAACTGGCACCACTCCCTGATGAAGGATGTACGCGCTGGAAAGTCTCTGAAGGTAGATGCCGAAGGGTTTCGGACGAACTTATACCGTCCGTTCTGTAAACAGAACACGTATCTGGACTCTGCTTTGGGGACACCGGGGCTTCTCCGGCGCATGTTCCCGACCCCCCACCACACCAACATTGGAATCTTGGTCATGGCTCCCCGAGAAAGCGTCGCGTTCGCTGCACTCGCCACGGATACGCTGCCTGACCTGTCCTTCTTTACCTACACCGCCCAGTTCTTCCCGCGCTGGACCTACGAAAAAGCCGCCGCCACGGACGGGCACCTCGACCTCGCCACCTATGGCGGTGAGGTGGACGAGTGGGGGTATCGGCGGATCGACAACATCACCGACGCCATCCAGGACCTCTTCGCCGAGGCGCTGGGCGGCCCGGTGTCGAAGGACGACATCTTCTCCTACGTCTACGGGCTCCTGCACGACCCCGCCTACCGGCACGCCTACGCGGTCGACTTGAAGAAGATGCTCCCGCATATACCCACCCCCGAAACCCGTGAACGCTTCGACCAGTTGGCGGATGCGGGTCGGCGTCTCGCCGAGCTGCACATCGGCTACGAGGACGTCGAACCGTATCCGGTCGACGTCCAGCTCAAGGCGGGCGCCGACCAGGCAGGCCGGGAGACGTGGCGGGTGCAGAAGATGAAGTGGGCCAAGACCACCGACCCGGAATCGGGCAAGAAGGTCGACGACCACACAGCGATCGTCTACAACCCGAAGGTCACCATCGCCGGCATCCCCGCGGCCGCCGAACGCTACCTGCTCGGCTCACGCTCGGCGCTCGGCTGGATCCTCGATCGTTACCAGGTCAAGACCGACAAGGCTTCCGGGATCGTCAACGACCCCAACGACTGGGCGGATGAGCACGACGACCCCCGCTACATCGTCGACCTCATCGGCCAGGTGACGACGGTGGCGACAGAGACCATGGTGATCGTCGATTCTCTCGCGGACCCGGGCATGACCTCATAAGCACCGCACGCCTTCCCCCCCCCCCCCCCCCCCAGCCTCTGCCGCCCCAGGGATGCGTGGCGCATGGGCGACCCCGCCGGGTCCGCCGGTCGCGGCCAGTATCCCGCGGGTGATGCGCTAGGGGGCGCGCTCCTTATCCTCTGCTCCTGTCCTCGGCGCGGCGCTGCCGCGGCGCGTTCTGGACCGGCCGCGCCCGGTGGCTCGCTCCGAACGCGCGCGGCTTGCGCGTGTTGTCCTTGCTCGGCCGCGTTTCCCAGAACGACGCCTTCGACAGCCCCGCCCGCACGGAGTCGAACCGCTCTTGCAGCTCGGCGGCGTACTCGGGCATCACCGCCTGCGGGTGCGCCTCACGCACCCGCGTCATCGTCTGCCGCATCTGGTCGCGCAACCCTTCGGCCTCACGCGCCCGGCCGGCCGCCGCGTTCGCGGACGCGAACGCCTCGACGGTGCGGGCCAGCTGGCCGAGCAGCACCGCCCACGCCACCGCCGGGGTGATCGCCCGCGAGGACTGCGCGGCGATCACCGCGAATACCGTCAACCGCGGCATCCGCCCGGTCGCGGCCGCGGCGTCTCGCGGCGGCACCGCCGACCGGCCGATCCGCGCCGCCAGCGCACGCATGTCGGCATCGTCCATCCGGTCGGCCAACGCGTGCAACGCGCCCGACGTGTACGCGGCGGCCCGCGCCCACTCGGCGCGGTTGGCCGGGTCGATCGACTCGAGGTAGTCGGACCACCGCTTCGCGTGCGCCGACAGTTTGGTGATCTGTTCGGATTGCACCGCATACGTCTCGGCCCCCCGGTACGCCACCGGCGCACGGCGGGCGGCCGCCCGCCACTCGGCGACCGACTGCTCGTCCGAGTGCGCCCGCAGCAGCCCGCGCACCGCGGGCAGGCGCAGATCCGTCGCGAGGTTACCGCCGCCGAACCACACGGCCTTCATGCCCTTGTTCGGCGGGCGCAGCGCCACCTTGTAGCCGACCACCGTGTCCTCGCCACCTTTAGCGAACCGCGGCGCGATCAACACGCCCGCCCGCCGCACCCGGCGCACGAACTCGTCCTCGCCACGGCTCGCCACCGCGCACTGGCGCACCACCTGCTCGAGCTCCGTGCGGTCGAGCTCGCGTGCCTCGCGGCGGGCCTTACCGGACTCGGCGCGCGTGTAGGACCCGAGCCGCGTCTTGTCGTCGCGGCCCGCCACCACTTCCAGCCCGTGCTGGCGTTCCATACGCGCACAGGCCGCCGAGATCGTCTGGAAGTCCCGGTACAAACCCACCTTCGTGCCGTCCTCACGCACCAGCGACGCGACGATGTGCACATGGTCCTGACCGGACAGGCCCTGCCCGTGGTTGACCGCCGCCCACGGTGCCGGCGCCTTCCCCGACGCCGCGGTGAACCCGAGACTGTCCATCACGTCGGTGGCCATCGCCTTCCACTGCCCATCGGTGAGCGTGCCGTCCTCCGGGGCCGCCGACAAGATCAGGTGATACACATGCTGATCCTTGTGCCCGACCGTCACATACTCCTGTACCGACTCGTCGAACTCGCGCACCGGCGCCGGCACTCGTGCCCCCGAACGAGCATGCGGGGCGTCGATGATCGCACCGATATCGAGCGCATCATCGCGCCCCAACTCGCGGCCTTCGAAGAACAACATCGTCTCGGAATCCCCGGCCACCACATGCGGATCGGTGTGCTCGTTCGCCCGCCCCTCCGAGACGAGATACGACATCAACCCGCGTGCCCGATCACCCCGCAGCGCCTTGCCGATCACCGCATACCCACCCGGTCGATCGCCGTGTTCGCCCGCCGCACCAGATCGCGGATCCCCTCGACCGTCGCCGCCATGTTCTCCGGCAACTCGCCCGTCGCATTGGTCGCCTTCGCCATCTGATTGACGTTCACCCCCACCGACGACACCGCCCGCACCAGACCGATCAACTCGCCCGACGCCGCATGCCGACTCGCGATGTCATCCCCGGACTCGCGCCGCAACACCGACTCCACCAAGAGTCGCTGCACCGTCATGCCCGCCCGCTCGGCCGATGCCCGCAGCACCCTGTCCTCGGCCTCCGACACCCGCACCTGGATCACCCGCGGCCGCCCGCCGGCATGGTTCGCACGCCGCCGCCTCCCCCGCCGCACCGGCACATCCTCGTCGAGCATCGACGACCCCCTAGCCCAGCGCAGCGACCAACAACCGTTGGCATCAGTGTGCCCCCGGCACGCACCCGCAGCAACCGCGCAGGGCCGTTTAGTAATGCTAAAACCTATCTTGCTCCGCGTAAGCGGCCGCCCCGGAACCCGGACTCCGACGCGCAGGCACCCTGTTCAGCTCTCCGGCCTTCCAATCGCACAACGGCCCGCTCGAAGCAGACGCACGAGCCCAAAAGATCGAAAGAAGGCGCACCACGCCGCCGGACCGGCCGGCGTCGACCGGGTACGCACCAGCACCGCCAAGACGTACGCGGTCTACCGGGCACAGCACGAACAAATCGCCGCGAACGACTCCATCCTCATCGAGGACGGCAGCGACCATTGCCGCCCTCGATGACGATGGCCGCGACGTCGGCAACATCGTCTTCGGCTCACCGTCGACCACCGGCGCCGACGACCGGGGCCGACGCCCTCAGTTGCCGGCGCAGCAGGCAGTCCAACCAGATGACGCAGGACTACGCGAAGTAGTCCTCGTCGACCTCAACCGCGCTGAACTTCTGCTTCTCCTGCACGCCAACGCGGTGGGCGATCATCAGATCGACGAGCTTCGCGCCGTCGATCAGGACGATCCGCGACGACACCTTCCGCGCGTAATCGACGGCCCCCGACGTGAACGTGCTCGTGGTCAGGAACACCCCACGAGAGGCGTTGAAGCCGTGCAGGGCGCCGACGAAGGCCTGGATCGGCTCGCGCCCGACGTTGTTGCCCTCCTTGTAGCGCTTCGCCTGGATGTAGACCTGGTCGAGACCGAGCGCGTCCTGATTGATCAGCCCGTCGACGCCCTCATCGTTGGAGCCGCCGATGCGTCGGCCTCGCTGGGCCGGGCCGCCGTAGCCCATCTTCAAAAGCAGATCGACGACCGCCTGCTCGAAGAAGTCGGGGTGGCTGTTGCGGAGCCGATCGAGCAGCTCTTCGCCGACGCTCGCCTCGATGCGGTCTATCTCGCCCTCGATCACCTCGATCGGGTCAGATATCTCGCTGGGCGCCGGATCGGAGACGACTGTCGACGCGGTGGTCTTGGCCTTCTGCGGCCAGAACGGAGCGAACACCTCGCGTGCGAGCGCGTAGTCGAACCCCTGCGGGTACTTCGCGAGCGCCGCCCGGCCCGCGTCGTTGATGACGTAGTGCCCGCGCTCCGGCCGGTCGACCCACTGCGCCTTGCTCAGATGGCTAAGGGCCCAGCCCATGCGCTGCTCGTAGCGGGTGCCGCCGGACTTGAGAGTCTCGGCACGAGCCTCGGCGCCGACACCTGCCTGCTCCGCGACAGCGTCGAACACCTCCCGTCGCTGACGGACCCGGCCGTCGGAAAGCACCTGAAGCGTCGGCACGACGAACACAGGCCAGATCGGGACAAGCGAGGCTTCTTCGGACATGAGGACCATGCTCTCTCAGTCGCAGTCCACGTCAGATCGCGGCACACATCCCAAGGACGATTCCGGCCATCGACATCAAGACGCCGGCCAGGACGCACCCCCAGTAGGCGAACTGTCTGCGTTCTGCCCGCTGCTCCGAATCGGAGATGGCACTGCGGAGTTGTTCGTCGAGCTTCTGCTCGCGCTCGTGGGACTGCTCGCGGTGGGTCGCCGCTTCCTTGCGTACGTCGCAGATCTCTTTGCGGAGGATCTCGCACTCACGGAACAAGGATTCGATCTGGCCCTGCGCCGGCTTCCCGGGGTCATACGCGATCGAAGCCGACACTTCGGCGGACAGCATCCCGGCGGACCCAAACGCTGCAGGTACCTGGACACTGACGGATTTCTTAATGCCGAGTGCTCGTCGAAGACGCATCATGGCGCCAGCGAACATGGCTTGCGCCGATCGCTGCGTGCTGTCCAAGTGCCACCACGCTATAAGCAGCCCGACGCTCGTCATGACCGTGCCGAGGATCTGCAGCACTCCCGATAGAGCAATCACCACACACCCGCCTCCCGATCTTGGCCCGTTACGTAGCTGTCGTTACGGCGCCGCCGACGTCATCGCGTACCCCTCGCTTGCTTCCCGGCCCGGCCTCTCATCGCCGAGTTCTGTGCTGCCCCTGGCTGCGGCGTACGCCCCGCGTCCGGCGAGCGCGTCGTAGAGCACCCGCCGCGAGCACCCCATCTCCCGTGCGATGTGCGCCTTGGGCACCCCGTCCGCGATGCGCCGGCGGGCTTCGGCGATCTGGTCGCCGGTGAGTTTGCGGGCACGGCCGCGGTAGACGCCGCGGGCCTTCGCCGCCGCGATGCCCTCACGCTGACGCTCACGGATCAGCGAGCGCTCCAGCTGCGCGACCGCGCCGAGCAGGTGCAGCTGGAACAGCGCGAACGGATCGGCGTCGCCGGGGGCGAAGGTGAGGTGTTCGGCGACGAACTCGACCCGCACACCCCGCCCGGTCAGCTCCGCCACGATCTGGGCGAGGTCGACCGCCGAGCGGGCCAGCCGGTCCATCGAGGCGACCCGCACCGTGTCCCCGGCGCGCACGTACCGCAACAGTGCGGCCAGGGCCGGCCGCTCGCTCCGGGATTTGCCGCTCACCTGGTCGGTGAACGTCTCGTCCACCGCGCCGACGGCGGCGTGCTGACGGGCCGGGTTCTGCTCGATCGTCGAGACCCGCACGTACGCCACGACCTGACCCGAGTGTTCCGGCATGCCTGGACCCTAGGGCAGACCTGTGACAAAACACGGCCACAGGACCCCAACGTCACGCCGCTCAGAGCCGGCCGGGCTGTGCGTCTGGGGTGTACCTCAGGGAACGTTCGCGCCAATACAGCGTTCATCTCCGCGAGAATCGCCACGATGCGCGCACACGACTGACGCGAAACGCTGGGTGTGCTAGCTTGTCCTCACTACATCCCCCACGCCTCTCCACGATGCGCACTTGGGGGATTTTTCTTTGCCACGGGACCGGAGGAGCGGCGAATGCCCCACCCATCACGCCCGCGCGGTTCCCTCGACTACGCCAAGCCACCGCTAGCCCTCGATGACCTCGTCGACCGCCTCGCCCAGCGCGGACTGGACATCCCGGACCGGGACCGGGCTCGCAGGTACCTGCGCCACATCGGCTACTACCGGCTCTCGCCGTACACGATCCCCTTCCACCAGCAAGGAGCCGGGCATCTCTTCCGAGAAGGGGTCCGCTTCGACGATGTACTCGACCTGTACGTCTTCGACCGTGCCCTCCGGCTGTTGGTCATGGACGCGCTCGAACGCGCCGAAGTCGCCATCCGCGCCGCGCTGACCGACCACATGTCGACGACCTACAACGATCCGCACTGGTACACCGACCCATCGCACTTTCACTTCCCCGGCAAACACAGCACGTTGCTGAAGATTGTGCGCGACACGTGCGACACGCAGCTACGCCGCAAACCGGACGTCGAAGACGGGCAACTGCTCCACCGCTCGGCGCTCGAGCACTACCTGACGACCTACCGTTCTCCTGAGCTCCCACCGTCCTGGCTCATGGTCGAGACCTTGACGATCGGCCAGCTGGACAACGCGTACCGCAACCTCGGAAGACGGCCTGACCGGACCGCCATCGCCAGGAGCCTCGGCCTGACCGCGCCGATCCTTCAATCCTGGATGCAGACCTACGTCCGCGTGCGCAACATCTGCGCCCACCACGGCCGGCTGTGGAACGTCGGACTCGGCGTCTACCCGAAGATCCCCACCTCCCCCACAGTCTCGTGGCTACAGGACAACAACGCTCTGCCCGAACGATCGCAAAAACGCCTCTACCCGGTGCTCGTGTCGCTGCAGTCCGTACTCGACTCGGTCTCACCGCACAGCAGTTGGGCACGACGACTCCACCAACTCCTCGCCACGCGCCCCCGCATGAACCTCGCCGGGATGGGAGTCCCGGAGAATTGGGCCGACGACGACTTCTGGAACCGGCACATCACATGACCGTGCTGGCCCCGATGCAGCAGTAGCCGGGCGTGGCACCACGCCGTACCAGTAGAGACCGACACCGTGACAGCCCGCGAGCTCGTCCACCGAACCCGCCCGGCAAACACAGCTGGACAGCGATCTTCGCCGAGTTGTGCGTGCCACCCTGGAACCATGCCTTCCGCAACTGCACCCCCCGCCCGCCACTCTCCGCGTTGGGGCGCCGGGTGGGGGGTCGTTTCGGCGAGCGTCATCGCCGTATTCGTCTTTGTCCCTGCAACATTCAGGATCCAGAAGGCCCTGAACGTGCCACCCATCGACCCCACCCCCGGAAGCACTGCGGAGATCGCCGCGTCGTACTGGTGGACGTGGGCCCTCTGCTTCGCCTTGCTGCTCACGCCGGCACTGGTGATGGCGGTGTTCCGCAGGTCCAGGCGTGCCGCCGCAGGCTACGCGATCACCGCGGCGGTTCTCGGCGGACTGCTCGCCGCGGCGTTCATCAGCTTCGATCTCGGCGGCTTCGCCCCCTCCTAGCCGGATCACCACTCCGCCTGCAGGGCCCCGCCACGCCGACCACTTGCGGTAGCGCTCCACCGGCGGCGCACCGCACGCGTAGCTGCGTACGGTGCGCCGCGGCCAGTCGCCCACTGCATCACCGCACACCGACTGCCGCCGTTCCCCCACCCCATCAGCGTGCACGTGTGCTTCACTCGCCCCATGCGGCGGGTGAATTGGCGGCGGGTGGAAGCCGCGATGGAGACGTGGGGGCCGTTCGTGCTGCTGCCGTGGTTCGCTCTCGGCGGCGGCCCCGCCTTCGTCCGCGACGTCGTCGATGATCCGACGCCCTGGCACTGGTTCGTCTTCCTCGTGTGGGTCTTCGTCATCACCACCCTGGTGTGGACGTGTGCGAGCCGGATCCGCCACCGCGGCCGCAAGCCGCGACAACAGGCTCTCGCCCCGGGAGACGTGCCGGCCGCCGACGTGGCCGCCGCGGTCGCGGCACACCCGGACCGGATCGCGGCGATCCGAGCGCTCCGCGAGCAGCACCGCGGACTCGGCCTCGCCGACGCGGCCGCCCTCATCGACGGCGCCGCCCGGCAATAGCCGCCCCGACGCCATCATGCCCGGCGCCGCACAACGCAGCACCTCCCCCGACGACTCCCCGATCCGCTCTGCCGCGCTCGGGTATGCCGGTGCGCACGCACACCGGCGCGGCCCCACACGCCCCTGCCAGCGTTCCCTCGCGGCACCCGAAACCGGACACACCTCTTGCACTATTGGGCACTTCCGCGAACCTGCTGGTCACAGGCACACGCGGACTCATCTTGGATCGGCCGCACAACATTGCGCACGTGCGCTATTTCGGGTCGGTCGCGGCGGCC
>NZ_JAENKO010000064.1 GCF_016599145.1 Tomitella cavernea | reverse complement strand
GAGGGCGGTGCCCGGTGAGCGGCGGGGCGGAGGCCGCGGCGCGGCGCGGCGACGCGCGCCGGATGGCGGTGGTGGCGGGGCTGCTCGCGCTGGGCGCGCTCGCCACCTGGGCGGCCGGCCGGATGGACTGGGTGGGCTACACCTATGAGAACGGCCTGCAGCCGCCGGTGGACGGTTCCTTCGACGGCGCGGCCTGGGCATCCGAGCTGACTCCGCTGGCGCTGGTGCTGCTGGCGGGGATCGCCGCGATGTTCGCCGTGCGCGGCTGGGCGCAGCGTGTCATCGGGCTCATCGTCGCCGCGGCAGGTGCCACGATCGTCGTCCGGTCCGCGATGGCGCTCACCTCCGCGGCCGATCCGGCCGAGGTCGTCAGGCTGGGGGAGCTGCGCGCCGGCGCGGTGGTGACGGCCGCGCAGACGCACCCCGGGCCCATCGTGCTGGCGATCGTCGGCGGCGTGCTCGCCGCCGCCGCTGGGCTGCTGATGGTGCTGCGTCCGCGGCCGCGGCGGGAGTTGCCATCGAAGTACGAGACGCCCGCCGCCCGGCGCGATTCGGTGGCCAAGGCGATGGCGGCCCGGCGGGGCCGGACGGCGGGGACGGCCGGTGGGGGTGCGGCCGGTGCAGCTGCGGACGACGACTTGACGCAGCGGCTGATGTGGGAGGCGCTCGACTCGGGGGCCGACCCCACCGAGGATGACGATCCCGCCGTCGGCGACGGCAGGGCCGATGGCTAGTCTGAGCCGCAGTGGCGCCGCGGCGGAGGTGCGCGCCGGGGCGCGGGATGACGGGGAGCGTGAAGGGATGCGGCCACGATGAGTGTTCTCGACTCGATCATCGACGGAGTACGCCAGGACGTGGCGGCCCGCCAGGCGCAGTGCGAACTGCAGGCCGTCAAGGAACTCGCCCGTCGTGCACCGGCACCGCTCGACGCGGCCGCGGTGCTGCGCGGCCAGGGGATCTCGGTGATCGCCGAGGTCAAGCGGGCGAGCCCGTCGCGGGGCGCGCTGGCCGACATCGGCGATCCCGCCGAGCTCGCCGCGGCGTATGCGGACGGCGGCGCGCATGCCATCAGCGTCCTCACCGAGGAGCGGCGTTTCCACGGGTCCCTTGCCGACCTCGACGCGGTGCGCAAGGTGGTCTCGGTGCCGGTGCTGCGCAAGGATTTCATCGTCGGCCCCTACCAGATCCATGAGGCCCGCGCGCACGGTGCGGACATCATCCTGCTCATCGTCGCCGCGCTGGACCAGAGCACGCTCGCCGCGCTGCTCGACCGTACCGAGTCGCTGGGGATGACGGCCCTGGTGGAGGTGCACACCACCGAGGAGGCGGACCGCGCGCTGGCGGCGGGCGCCTCGGTGATCGGCGTCAACGCCCGCGACCTGAAGACGCTCGAGGTGGACCGCGACAACTTCTCGCGGATCGCTCCCGGGCTGCCGCCGGAGGTCGTCAAGATCGCGGAATCCGGCGTGCGCGGCCCCGCGGATCTGATGGCCTACGCCGGCGCCGGGGCGGACGCGGTGCTGGTGGGCGAGGGGCTGGTGACGGCCGGGGACCCGCGCGTGATGGTTTCGGATCTCGTCGCCGCCGGCTCCCACCCGTCCTGCCCGAAGCCGGCGCGCTGACGGCCCGCGCCGTGGGCATCGTGGTGCCCGCGGCGGTGCCCCCTCCCTCCCGGCGATGTGCCGGAGGCCGCAGGCATACTTGGGGCGTGACTTTCGACGATCGCAGTTTCGACGGCGGCGGAACTACTGTGCCGCAGGCCAGCGCCGGACTCGCCGGCACCTCCCACGAGCCCGACGACGGCGGGCACTTCGGCTGCTACGGCGGGCGGTACGTGCCCGAGGCCCTCATGGCCGTCATCGAAGAGGTCACCGCCGAGTACGGCAAGGCCCGCCGTGATCCAGGCTTCCTCGACGAGCTCGACCGGCTCCAGCGCCATTACACGGGCCGCCCGTCGCCGGTGTACGACGCGCGGCGGCTTGCCGAGCATGCGGGCGGCGCCCGGATGCTGCTCAAGCGGGAGGACCTCAACCACACGGGCTCGCACAAGATCAACAACGTCCTCGGCCAGGCGCTGCTGGCCAAGCGTATGGGCAAGACGCGCGTGATCGCGGAGACCGGCGCGGGGCAGCACGGCGTCGCCACCGCCACCGCGTGCGCGCTGCTGGGCCTCGAGTGCGTCGTCTACATGGGCGAGGTGGACACCGAGCGACAGGCGCTCAACGTCGCCCGCATGCGCCTGCTGGGGGCCGAGGTCGTCCCGGCGCTCACCGGTTCGCGCACCCTCAAGGACGCGATCAACGAGGCCCTGCGTGACTGGGTGACCAACGCGCACGACACCTACTACTGCTTCGGCACCGTCGCCGGGCCGCACCCGTTCCCCGTGATGGTGCGCGACTTCCAGCGCATCATCGGGCTCGAGGCACGGGCCCAGGTCCTGGAAATGACGGGCCGTCTCCCGGACGCGGTTGCGGCCTGCGTGGGCGGCGGCTCCAACGCCATCGGCATCTTCCACGCATTCCTCGACGACTCCGCGGTCCGGCTCGTCGGACTCGAGGCGGGCGGCGACGGCGTGGAGACCGGCCGGCACGCCTCCACGATCGCCGGCGGGTCGCCGGGCGCCCTGCACGGCGCGTTCTCCTACCTGCTGCAGGACGACGACGGCCAGACCATCGAATCGCATTCGATCTCCGCGGGACTCGACTACCCGGGGGTGGGCCCGGAGCATTCGCTGCTCAATGACATCGGCAGGGCCGAGTACCGGCCGATCACCGACACCGAGGCCATGGACGCATTCCGGACGCTCTCCGAGACCGAGGGCATCATCCCCGCCATCGAGTCCGCGCACGCGGTGGCCGGCGCGCTCGCGCTCGGACGCGAGCTGGGGCCGGACGCGACCGTACTCGTGAACATCTCCGGGCGCGGCGACAAGGACGTGGACACTGCTGCGCGCTGGTTCGGCATGCTCCCCGGCGGAGACGATCAGACGGAAGACGTTGCGGCGGACGCCGCGCAGGGAGGAACGAAGTGAGCGAGGCGACACTGCGCGGCGTCTTCGAATCGTGCCGGGCGGAGAGCAGGGCGGCGCTGGTGAGCTATCTGCCCGCCGGATACCCCACCGTGGACGGGTCCGTCGACGCGTTCCGGGCGCTCATCGCCGGCGGTACCGACCTCATCGAGGTGGGCGTGCCTTATTCGGACCCGGTCATGGACGGCCCCACCATCCAGCGTGCCGCCACCACGGCGCTGGAGGCCGGCTTCCGGGTGCGTGACACCCTGCGCGTGATCGAGAAGATCGTCGCGGCGGGCGGCAACGCCGTGGTGATGACCTACTGGAACCTGGTGCTGCACTACGGGATCGACGCCTTCGCGCGTGATCTGGCGTCGGCCGGCGGGCTCGGCATCATCACGCCGGACCTCATCCCCGACGAGGCGGACGAGTGGATCGCGGCGTCCGACGCGACCGGGCTCGGCCGCACCTTCCTCGTGGCGCCCTCCTCCACCGAGGAGCGCCTGGCGCGCACCGTCGAGGCCAGCCGGGGCTTCGTCTACGCCACCTCCACCATGGGGGTCACCGGCGCGCGGGACGCGGTGTCGACGGCGGCGCCCGAGCTCGTCGCGCGGGTCAAGGAGCACTCCGACATCCCCGTCGGCGTGGGCCTCGGTGTGCGATCCCGGGAACAGGCCGCGCAGATCGCCGGATTCGCCGACGCCGTCATCGTCGGGTCGGCGCTGGTGGCGCGCGTGCCGGAGGGGCCTGCGGCGGTGGAGGCGCTCGCGCGTGAACTCGCCGAGGGCGTGCGTTCGGCTACCGTGGCACCGTGACGACAACCCTCCTCGCCTCATTCCCCAGTCCGCCCCAGGGCGTCTGGTACGTCGGTCCCGTCGCCATCCGTGCCTACGCCATCTGCATCATCATCGGCATCATCATCGCCATCGTGTGGGGCGACCGCCGCTGGGTCGCCCGCGGCGGCGAGAAGGGCACGGTGTTCGACATCGCCATCTGGGCGGTGCCTTTCGGGCTCATCGGCGGGCGGCTGTACCACGTGCTCACGGACTGGAGCACCTACTTCGGCGCGGATGCCACCGCACAGCCCATCGATGCGCTCAAGATCTGGGACGGCGGGCTCGGCATCTGGGGCGCTGTCGCGCTCGGCGCGCTGGGCGCCTGGATCGGGTGCCGGGTGCGCGGGATCCCGCTGCCGGCCTTCGGCGACGCGATCGCGCCGGGGATCCTGCTGGCGCAGGGCATCGGGCGCATCGGCAACTACTTCAACGAAGAACTGTACGGCCGCCCCACCTCGATGCCCTGGGGCCTGGAGATCACCGAGCGGGTGCGCGACGGGCATATCGACATGCTCGACGGCGTCTCCAACGGCAACGTCATCGCCGTGGTGCAGCCGACCTTCCTCTACGAGCTCATCTGGAACCTGCTCGTCGTGCTCGCGCTGGTGTGGATCGACCGCAAGTTCGTCATCGGCCACGGCAGGCTGTTCGCCCTGTACGTGGCGGGCTACTGCTTCGGGCGGTTCTGGATCGAGCTGCTGCGCGACGACCACGCGACGCATGTGCTCGGAGTCAGGATCAACTCGATCACCTCCGCCGTCGTCTTCGTCCTCGCCATCGCGTACTTCATGTGGGCGCGGCGGGGCCGGGACAACCCGCACGACCTCCTCTCGCGGGCGGCGCGCGAAGAGATCGCTGCCGATTCCGCCGGACGCGGGGACGCCGGCGCGGATCCCGCTGCCGGCGAGGACGGCTCCGACTGCGGCGGGTCTTCCGGCGCGGGAGGATCGGGCGGCGGACGCCTCGAGACGCTGCAGGGCAGTACCGAAGAAGCCGACACGCACGGGGGTGCGCAATGACGGACACCGGACCGCAGGACCGACGGGACGACGAAACGCCGGGTGCATCCGGGAGCCGAGGTGCAGGCGGTGCGTACGGCGCCGACGCCTCGGACACCGGCGACACCGCCGACCTGGACTCGCTCGGCCGGCGCGGATCGCCGTACGACGACACCGCCTTCGGGCCGGACGCCGCGGACTCGGGCGTGGCCGGCCCCGACGGTCCGGCGTCGGGGTACGACGCCGACGAGGCGTGGACCATCCGCAAGGAATCGCCCGGCCCCGGCTGGACCACGCAGGCGGGTGCCGGGAGCGGGCCAGGATGGGGCAGTGCGCCGCTGTACGAGTCGGACGCCACCCCCTTCGGCACCTCCTACGGGGAGACTGCCCGGTACGAGGCCGACGCGGTGGAGGCCGCCGAATCGGCGCCCGTGGACCCCGAGGCCGACACCGCGGAGCCGGACTACTCGGATCCCATCGCGGACGAGACGACCCGTCACGACGCGGGAGCGCCGTGGCCCGGTCCGGGCATGCCCCCGCCGCCGCCACCCCCGGGGATGCAGCCCCCGCCGCCGGGAGGGGCCTACGGTCACCCGGGCTACGCGCAGTCCGGCTACGGTCCCGGATACGCGCCTGGGCCGTACGGGACTGCGGAGTACGGGGCAGCAGGATACGGGGCAGCGGCGTACGGGCCCGGCATGTGGGCGCCGGACCCGGCGGCGCCCTACGGCCGCCACCCCGTCACGGGCGAGGCCTACTCGGACAAGCAGAAGCTGGTGGCCGGGCTGCTGCAGATCTTCGTCGGCTGGACCGGCGCGGGCCGCTTCTATCTCGGCGACAACGGCATGGGCGTGGCGCAGCTGTTGGTCAGCGTGTTCACGTGCGGGATCGGTGCGCTGTGGCCGTTGATCGACGGCATTCTCATCCTCATGGGCAACGTGCCGGACTCCCAGGGGCGCCCGCTGCGGGATTGACCGATGCCGCCGTTTTCGTCGATGGCGGCGATCGACCGTCCCGGCGGGTGTCCGGCCGTCGTGCAGTAGCCGGGCGGCGCCGGTGACCCACTAGGGTGGTGGGTGTGACACGACGCGCAAAGATTGTTTGCACCCTCGGCCCCGCAACCTCCTCGCCTGAGCAGCTCGACGCGCTTGTCGCGGCGGGCATGAACGTCGCCCGGCTCAACTTCAGCCACGGCGATCACGCCGACCACGAGATCGCGTTCCAGCGTGTGCGCGCGGCGGCGGCGAAGGCCGGCCGCCCGGTGGGCATCCTCGCCGACTTGCAGGGCCCCAAAATCCGTCTCGGCCGGTTCGCCGACGGAGCGACGGTGTGGAACACGGGCGAGACGGTGCGCATCACGGTGGAGGAAGTGGAGGGGACCCATGACCGCGTCTCCACCACCTACAAGGGGCTGGCGCAGGACGCGGTGGCGGGCGATCGGTTGCTGGTGGACGACGGCAAGGTCGCGCTCGTGGTCACCGAGGTCGACGGCGACGACGTGGTCTGCAAGGTGGTCGAGGGCGGGCCGGTCAGCAACCACAAGGGCGTGTCGCTTCCCGGTATGAACGTGTCGGTGCCCGCGATGTCGGAGAAGGACGTGGCCGACTGCGAGTTCGCGCTGACCATGGGCGTCGACTTCATCGCGCTGTCGTTCGTGCGCGCGCCGTCGGATGTCGACCTGGTCCGCGAGGTGATGGAACGGGTGGGGCGCACCGTCCCCGTCATCGCCAAGTTGGAGAAGCCCGAGGCCATCGAGGACCTCGAGGCGATCGTGCTCGCGTTCGACGCGGTCATGGTGGCGCGCGGGGACCTGGGCGTGGAATTGCCGATGGAGGAGGTGCCGCTGGTCCAGAAGCGCGCCATCCAGGTGGCCCGCGAGAACGCCCGGCCAGTCATCGTCGCCACCCAGATGCTCGATTCGATGATGGAGAACGCCCGTCCCACCCGCGCCGAGGCGTCGGATGTGGCCAACGCGGTGCTCGACGGGGCGGACGCGGTGATGCTCTCGGGCGAGACGTCCGTGGGCAAGTACCCTATCGAGGCCGTGCAGGCGATGGGGCGGATCATCGCGGCGGTGGAGGCGGACTCGGTGGACGTCCCCCCGCTCACGCACGCGCCGCGCACCAAGCGGGGCGTGATCACCGACGCGGCCCGCGAGATCGGCGAGCGCCTGGATGTGGCCGCGCTCGCCGCGTTCACCCAGTCCGGCGACACGGTCCGGCGCGTCTCCCGGCTGCACACCTGGCTCCCCATTCTGGCCTTCACGCCGCTGCAGGACGTGTACAACCAGTTGACGCTGTCGTGGGGCACCGAGTCGATCCTGGTGGACAAGGTCGAGTCCACCGACGAGATGATGCACCAGGTGGACCGCGCACTGCTGGGGCTGGACCGCTACGAGCGCGGCGACGTCGTCGTGATCGTGGCAGGGTCGCCGCCGCACACTGTCGGCTCCACCAACATGGTGCACGTGCACCGCATCGGCACCGAAGACCGCTGATCCCGTGGTGACAGCGCCGCCGGGCCGCGAAGACGATCTGCCCGCAGTCCTGGCGCTGCTGGACCTCGAGCGGGTCGGCGGGGACGACGGTGCGGAGCCCGGTGGGCAGACCGGCGCCGAGCGCTTCGTCGGCAGGCACCCGGAACGCACCACGTTCAGCCGCACTTTCGGCGGCCAGTTGTTGGCGCAGTCGCTGGTGGCCGCCGGGCGCACGGTGGACGGCGGCCGGGACGTGCACTCCGCGCAGACCCACTTCATCCGCGGCGGAGACCTGCGGCGCGACCTCGACTTCACGGTGGTGCACCTGCGCGACGGCCGCGGGTTCGCCAACCGGAGGGTGGACGTCACCCAGGACGGCGCGCTGGTGTGCACGATGCTCGCGGCCTTCGCAGGGCCGGCGGACGGCCTCGAACACGGCCGGGTTCCGCCCGAGGTGCCACCGCCCGACGATCTGCCGGTGTTCGACGAGGCGTTGCGGGGGTTCGAGGACCCGCTGTCCGCATTCGCCGGGGCGCTCCATCCTGTCGACCTGCGTTACGCCCACGACCCGCCGTGGGTGCAGAGGGGCACGGGCGAGGCGCGCACGGAGAACCACGTGTGGATGCGCCCGGCGGGGGAGATGCCCGACGATCCGCTCCGGCATGCGGCGCTGCTGGCCTACGCCTCCGACATGACAGTGCTGGACACGATCCTCACGGGCCACGGCCTGTCCTGGGGCATCGACCGGGTCCTGGCCGCCACGCTCAACCACTCGCTGTGGTTTCACCGCCCCGCCCGGTTCGACCGGTGGCTGCTCTATGCCAGCACGTCACCGGTGGCAACGCGCTCGCGCGGCACCGGCACCGGCACGTTCTTCGCCCCGGACGGCACCACGCAGGCCACCGTGGTGCAGGAGGGCATCGTGCGGCACTTCGCGCCGCGCGGCACCTGAGCACGGGCGGCTCCTGAGCACGGGCCGGCCTGTGACGACGCTCTCCCCGGGGACGGCTCCCGGCGGCGTGACGGACGGCGGCCGATAGACTCGTGCCCGGCCACTGCGCAGGAAAGGTCGTGCCGCACATGTCCCACACTCCGCTGAACCCCGGGCCGCCTCGGCAGGCCCCGGCGGTGGACGAGCGCGCGGGCGCGGGTGCGCCGCCGGTGCGTCCGTGGCTGCCGATGCCGCGCGTCACCCCGTTCACGCTGCTGGCGGACCGTTTCACCGTGGGGCGCCGCGGGCTGTACTGGGCAACGACGGCCGCCATGCTCATGAGCGTCGTGCTCATCGTCACCGGCGGCGTGGTGCGTGTGACGGGATCGGGCCTCGGTTGCCCGGAGTGGCCCTCGTGCACGGACGATTCGCTCACCACCACGGCCGCGATGGGCCTGCACGGCATCATCGAGTTCGGCAACCGCATGCTCACGTGGGTGCTCAGCGCCGCGGTGGGCTGGGCCATCATCGCCTCGCGGTTGCAGAAGCCGCACGACCTCATCACCACCAGGCTGGCCTGGTCGCAGTTCTGGATGGTCATGCTCAACGCCGTCATCGGCGGCATCACCGTGCTCACCGGCCTCAACCCGTACATCGTGGCGGGCCACTTCCTGGCGGCGACCGCCCTGCTGACCACGACGGTGTTCACCTGGCACCGGGTGCGCGCCATGGATGCTCCGACGCCCGTCGCCGTCGGCGGCCGCTCCCATCTCCTGGGCCGCGTGCTGCTCGGGACGAGCGCGGTGGTCGTGGTGCTGGGCACCGTCACCACCGGTGCCGGGCCGCACGCCGGCGACAGCAGCGACGTGCACCGGATCCCCATCGACTGGGCCGCCATCACCTGGGTGCACGGCATCGCGGCAGCGGCCACGCTGGCGGTGGCGATCCTGCTGATGCGGTCGCTGCCGCCGCAGGCGCGGACGGCACGGCTGCGCGTGGCCACGTTCCTGGGGGTGCTCCTGCTGCAGGGTGCCATCGGGATATTCCAGAGCCTCACACACCTGCCGGAACTGGTCGTGGTCCTGCACCTGATGGGTGCGGCGCTGGTGTGGATCGGCGCGGTGCGGGTGGCATTGGACACGCCGCGCTCGTCGGCCAGGCCCGGCATGGCCCACGCCGAAGGCGCGCCGGCCGCAGGCTGAACGCCCGCGCCCCGTCCCTGTGACCGGGAGAAGCCCCTGCCCCGCAGGGGCCCCCGTGGAACCTTCCAGGGAGACGTTTCCGTAGCGAAGGGTGAGTGGCGGTGCAGCAAGACGTGCAGTGGGACGACGAGTGCGACGTGCTGGTGGTGGGCTCCGGGGGCGGCGGCGTCACAGGTGCCTACACGGCGGCGCGTGAAGGCCTCGAGACTCTCATGGTGGAGGCCACCGACCGCTTCGGCGGTGTCACCTCGTACTCGGGCGGGGGCGGCATGTGGTTCCCCACCAACGCCGTGCTCAAGCGGAACGGCGACGAGGACACCATCGAGGACGCGCTCACGTACTACCGCGCGGTGGTGGGCGACCGCACCCCGGCGGAGCTGCAGGAGGCGTTCGTGCGGGCCGGCGCTCCGCTGATCGACTATCTCGAGCAGGACGACAACCTCAAGTTCATGGAGCTCCCGTGGCCCGACTACTTCGGGAAGGCCCCCAAGGCCAGCGCCAAGGGGCGCCACATCATGCCGGTGCCGCTGAAACCCGAGAAGCTCGGCACGCTGCGCGACGTGTTGCGTCCGCCGCTGGACACCGACTGGCTCGGCTGGGATCTGCCGCCGCAGGTGATCGGCGGCCAGGCGCTGATCGGCCGGTTCCTCTTGGCGCTGCAGCAGTACCCGAACGCGCGCACCAGGCTCAACTGCGCGATCGACGAGCTGGTGATGGAGGACGGCAAGGTGGTGGGCGCCATCGCCGACACCGGCGGCGCGCGTACCGCGATCAAGGTGCGCCGCGGGGTGATCGTGGCGTCGGGCGGATTCGAACGCAACGACGAGATGCGCGCGAAGTATGGCGTGCCCGGCGTGTCCCGTGATTCGATGGCGCCTCCCGGAAGCCAGGGCAAGGCGATCGCCGCCGGCATCGCCGTGGGCGCGGACACCGACCTGATGGACCAGGCATGGTGGTCGCCGGGGCTCACTCATCCCGACGGCAACTCCTCGTTCGCACTGTGGTTCACCGGCGGCATCTTCGTGAACCAGGACGGCGAGCGGTTCGTCAACGAGTCGGCCGCCTACGACAGGCTCGGCCGCGTCGCTCTGGATCAGATCGCCGACGGTTCGCTCACCCTGCCGTTCTGGATGATCTACGACGACCGCGACGGTGAGCGTCCGCCCGTGCAAGCGCCGAACGTGTCGATCCAGGAGACGGAGAAATACGTCGATGCCGGGCTGTGGAAGACCGCCGACACGCTCGAGGAGTTGGCGGGGAAGATCGGCGTGCCCGCCGATCGCCTGGTCGCCGCGGTCGAGCGATTCAACGGTTTCGTCGAGAACGGGCACGATGACGACTTCCTCCGCGGCGACGAGCCTTACGACCGCGCATTCAGCGGCGGCGAGCTACCGTTGACCCCGATCGCCCAGGGGCCGTTCCATGCAGCACGGTTCGGGCTGTCCGACCTGGGCACCAAGGGCGGCATGCGCACCGACACCGTCGGGCGTGTGCTGAACACCGACGGCGAGGTGATCCGCGGGCTGTATGCGGCGGGCAACTCGATGGCCGCGCCCAGCGGCTACGTCTACCCGGGCGGCGGCAACCCCATCGGCACGTCGATGGTGTTCGCGCACCTGGCGGCGAAGGACCTGGCCCAGGGCTGACGTCCACCTCTGTATCCGCCCACGACGCGGCGCACGGCATTGTGCCGTGCGCCGCGTCGGCGCATCATGAAGGGGCACGATTCGCGCGCTTGAGGAGCCCGCCATGGTCAGCCTCTACTCGCTCATGTACGGCATCGGGTACACCCCCTGGGAGGGCGAGGCCGACTACGGCCCGCTGCCGGAAGCGCTGGCCGCGCGTCCTCCAGGCCGCGCGCTGGACGTCGGTTGCGGCACAGGCCGGCACTCGGTGCTGATGGCCGAACGGGGCTGGCAGGTGGTGGGGGTCGACTATGTCGCCAAGGCGCTGTCCCGGGCGCGGGCGCGCGCTGAGCAGGACGGTGTCGCCGACCGCGTCCGATTCGTCTCCGCCGACGTCGCCCGGCTCGATCAGGTGCTCTCCGGCGAAGTCTTCGACCTGGTCACGGACGTCGGATGCTTGCACGGTCTGCCCGCCGCGTCGCGGAACACCTATTCCGAATGGCTGACGGGGCACACCTCGGCGGGCGGCGAGCTGGTGGTGGCCGCCGCGCAGCCGCGACGGGGCCCGGGCCCCAAGGGCATCAGCGGCGACGGGCTTGCAGCGCTGCTGGGGCCCGCATGGACGATGGTGAGCGCCGAGGCCGCGCCGACGGACACCGGCAAGGGGCCGCTACGTGACGCCGAGTTCTGGTGGTATCGGATGCGCCGCACGAGGTAGGAGCCGGGAAGCCCGGTCGCATGTCTGCGGCGGTATCCGCTGCGGAACGCCGCGCGGGATGGTGTGCTGGGTGCACGCCGCCGGGAGCGACCCGCACCGGCCCCGCCCGTGGAGGAGTGCCGTCATGACACTGTCGCTGAGCATCATCGGATGGATCATCATCGGGGGCCTGGCGGGGTGGATCGCCTCGAAGTTCATGGGCACCGACGCCCAGCAGGGCATCTTCCTCAACATCGTGGTGGGCGTGGTCGGCGGCCTCGTGGGCGGTTGGATCCTCGGCTGGGTCGGGGTGGACGTGGCGAGCGGCGGCTGGCTGTTCAGCTTCCTCACCTGCCTGGCCGGCGCGAGCATCCTACTGTGGATCGTCAAGAAGGTGCGGGGGTCGAGCAGGGTCTGAGCCGGGCCTGGTCTGCGCGGCCGGACCGGGGCCACGGTGGCAGGCCGGAGCCGTGGGCTGCCATCCCGGTGTTCAGAAGTCGGGCCGGCGCCGCAGCGACTTCGTCTGCCCGCGCTTCTTCTTCGCGTCGAGCCGCCGCTGCTTCGCGGCGCGCGAGGGCCTGCGCGCCTTGCGGGCACGCGGTTGCGGGGCGGTGAGCGCCCTTCGCAGCAGGTCGGCGGCGCGATCGCGGGCGGCCTGGCGGTTGCGCAGCTGCGAGCGGTGCTCGGCTGCGACGATCACCAGCGCATCCTCGACCAACCGGTGCGCCAGCGCGGAGCGGGTGCGGTCGAGCTGGGCGTCGGTGAGCCCCGCGTCGGCGAGGCGCACCACCAGCTCCACGCGCGAGTCCGTGGTGTTCACACCCTGACCGCCGGGCCCGTGGGCGCGGGAGAACCGCCAGCGCAGCGCGGACTGCGGGATGGTCACGGAGGCGGTGACCGCGAGCGGCCCGGTGACGCTCGGCGCGCCGCCGGGGCCGGTGCCCGGCCCGCGTCCCGTCCTCGTCGTGTCCACCCGGCCACGATAGCGGCGGGGTCTGCTACTCGGGGGTGCAGATCACGACAGGGATGGTGCGATCGGTCCAGGATTGGTACTGCTCCCAGCCGTGGTAATGAGCGATGAGCCGCGGCCACAGCCGTGCGCGTTCCTCGGGGGTGGCCTCGCGGGCACGCAACCGGCGCACACGGTTGCCGGTCTGCACGGTCACCGACGGGTCGGCGCGCAGGTTTAGCAGCCACAACGGATTGTTCGGGAGCCCGCCCTGCGCCGCCACGAGCAGCACGGCGTCGCCGTCGGGCACGTAGAGCAGCGTCTGGGTGCGCGGCAGCCCGCTCCTGCGCCCCGTGGTGGTGAGCAGGCACAGCGGCCGGCTGCCGAGGGAGCCCAGCACCCGTCCGCCACTACGGCGGTACAGCCAGGCGTTGGCGCGGGACATCGGCTTGAGCAGCCGCGAGGCCAGATGGGTGATGAGGAACGGGGTGCGGCGGCGTTTGCGGGCAGCGCCCGACGGGGGGCGGGGCTCGCCGTCGCTGTCGTCCGCGGTCATGTGCGGGACTCCCTGTCATTCCGGAGTGCGTTCTCGGACCTCGATCCATGACTGTATCGCGTGGTTGCACGAACATCGCACGGCAGGGAAGGCGGCGGAAAGCGCGTGTGGAGTTAGCGGCCTCTGCATAATCGAGTATTCCTATCAATCCTTCATCCTTCTCCCGCGTCCGCCTCACGGTCACCGACATCGGCCGATCGCGCGCGTTCTACGATGCGGTCTTCGGGCTCCCGGTGGCGATCGAGATGCCGCCGGACGCCGATGCCGTGACGCGCGAACGCTTCGCGTTCCTCTTCGGTGGGCTGTTGTACCGGATAGGCGACGCAATGCTGGGTCTGCGTCCGGCGGCACCAGGGGAGGACCGGTTCGATGAGGACCGGGTGGGCCTCGATCGCCTCTCCTTCGCGGCTGTGGGCCGAAACGATCTCGAACGCGCCGTAGAGGGGCTTGATGTGCTGGGCGTCGTACACGAGCCGATCAAGGACATCGGCACCGCATGGATTCTGGAGTTCCGCGACCCTGACAACATCGCGCTCGGGCTGTTCGCGATGAAGTAGCGCTTTGCGTTGGAGTGTGTATGCGGTGGTAAGGCCTCCCGTGTCGACACGGCGTATTTTACGCTATCGCCATCCCGTAATGAGGGCAGCCGTCAGGATGTCACGATGCATTCGATTCACGAACACGTGGTGCCTCATGTGAAGATGCCCGCGAATCTCTTCCCGTGCCACATATGAGAATGCCCGCGTAACCGCGCTAGCCTCGATCTTTCGTTCGGTAGGTGGCCTGGCCTGAGCGGGTTCGGATAGCGGGCTTTTGCGTAGATCGACGCCCGAGGGTATGCGGTATCGCCCGCGCGCCTGCGGTGGGGCCGGGCTCCACGGCACCCGGTGAGGAATCGTTCCTTCCTGATCGTGCGGACAACGACCGGGCCGTCACGGCGGTGCGAGGGCCGCCAAGCGCGCCAAACCGGCATCAAGCAGCGACGTCCAGTTACGGTTGCCGCCGATGCGGAGTCGTATCCGGCGCGCGTGCCGCGAGATGCGCCCGGCCAGCGACAGCAGCCGGTAGCGCAGGCGTTTGACCTCCCACCGGCGAGCCGGATGGTCCGGGAAGGCGAGCATCTGGGCCCAGGCGATCAGGCACATCGCCGTCTGCACGATCAGGGTCCAGATGCGGTTCGCGTCGAAGCCGTGCAAAGGAAGGTTTTCCAGGCCCGTCTGCTTGGCCTGGCGGATGCGGTCCTCGCAGCGGGCCCGGCGCCGGTGCCGTAGTTCCAGGTCGGCGAGCTGGCCACGTTTGCTGTTGGTCACGAACGCGGTCAGACGCAGCCCGTCGCGACCGGTGAACCGAAGCTGGGCGCCGGGTGCGGGCGTTCTTTGCGCACGATCAGCCGCATCCCCGCAGGCCAGGACGACAGATCCGCCATGTCGGTCAACTCGGCGACCCAAGCGCCGTCCCGCTGGACTCCGTCGGCGTCATAGGCCGGGCTCCAGCCGGCATCAGGAATCTGGTCGACCAGCCCGGCGAGGGCGTCGGTCAGGGCGAAGCCGATCGAATAGGACAAGCGTCGACGTGTCAGGTACTCCAGCAGGGCATGGCTGGACCCGGCCCCATCGGTGCGGACGAGGATCTTCTTTCCCCGGTAACCGGCGCCGACGGGCAGCTGCGCCAGCGCAGCTTTGATGACGGTGATGTGGTCGGCGGCGGTGTTGGCTCCGTCGTTGCCGGGCCGCAGCAGCATCCCGGCCGGTTCGCCGGTGCCATATTCGCCGTGGTCGACGAACGCGCACAGCGGATGGAACCCGAAACCACGCTTGTAGGTCGGGGCCGCCTGCTGCTTGTCCGAATGCGCGGTGACCAGCGTGGCATCGAGGTCCACGACCAGCGGGTCGTCCGCGCTGGCCCGGGCAGTGGGGTTGTCACCGGAGGCCGCCCATGCAGCGGCCCGGGCGGCGGCGAGTGCACCGCTGATCGCGGATTCTGCCCGGTCGGCATCACTGGCGAGTGTGGCGATCAGCCGGGAGACGGTCGGGTCCGACGCGACACGGCCGAACACAGCGGGCGCATCGCGCAGGGCGGCGATATCGGCCAGGCAATCGCCTCCCGCGGCCAGCGATATTGCCAGGTCGCAGATGATCTTGCCGGTATCGTGACTGGCCAGCGGCGTGCGGAACGGCACGAGGGCCTTCGAGAGCGCCGTGGCCAGGCCGGTGGCCTCGACGGTACGCACCACCAGTGCGGTGCCGGCGTGGGCGACGAGGTCGTCGTCGCCTGGCTCGGCGGACAGACGTGGGTAATGACGGGTAATGTTGCGCACCAGAAAGGTGACCTCTTCCTGAGGATGATGCGAGTCTCGACAACCCGTATTATCGCAGGTCAGGTCACCTTTCGTCTATTCTGGGACCGCTGGCCGACACCTCACGATGAAAGCCCGAGGCTAGCTTGCCGGCCGGATCTTCACGCCGCGTCCGGTGTCCGGCGACGCTGTGGTGGCCTGGGCCTGCAGGGTAAGCGTGGCATCGCGGGCCAAGCCTGTGAGTCGATCCTGGATGGTCTGGATGCGCGGCCGGGTTGAGGCTGTCGCGGTAGGCGATCAGTTCCGCTTCCTGCGCCGGTGAGAGCGCGCCGGCGTCGAGCAGGCGCTCGAGCGGCGTCGCCGGGGCGTCGTAGACGCGTTTGCGGCGGCCCGCCGCGTCAGTGGTCCAGCCGATGGGCTTCTTCGTCGGCGTGAAATAATTCATCCGGTCACCCACCAGCGGCCACAGCGCATTGAGCAGCTTCAACGCCTCGGGAGTGTCGTAGCGCCAGTAGAACCCGTAGCGGCGCACCAGGTGGTTGTTCTTCGGCCAGGTCGTGGCCTGGTCGTTCTTCTTATACGGCCGCGAGCGGGTGAAGAAGATGTCCCGTCCGGCGGCCCAGCCGATCACGTCGTCGTTGATGAACTCGCTGCCGTTTTCGAAGTCTAGGCCGGTGATCATGAAAGGCACCGATGCGACCGCCGCATCGAGCCCGGACAGGATGTGCACGTGTGCGTTGCCAAAGGATCGAGCGGGTGAACACCCAGCCGGTGCACGTGTCGGTCAGGTTCAACGTGCGCGCGAACTCCCCCTTGAGCGTCGGGCCGCAGTGCGCGACCGTATCGCCCTCGAAGAACCCGGGCTCGCCCTCGGACTCGTCGCCGGCCTTGCGCACTGGGATCGAGTTACGCAGCAGCGGAGACGGTTTCGTCGTGGACTTGCCGTACAGCGGGTCGCGTGCCCGGGCCGGGGCCAGGTACCGGTCGATCGTCGCCGCGCTCATCTGTTCGAGTTCGGCGCGCACGGCGCGGCTGTAGCGGCGCTCCTGAGTTGCACAGGTCAACATTGTTGTAGCGATTGTGGCGGGTAACTGTGCTGGTAGGGGTGGTGCAGGTGCTGGATTCGGGGCACTAATAGGCCGGTAGAATCCGGGGTCGTGGCCGCTTACATCCGCAAGGTGCGCACCGCCTCCGGGGCGACGGCCGTGCAGATCGCGGAGAAGACCGGGGGCCGGCGCAGGATTGTCGAGCATCTCGGCTCCGCCCACACCGACAGCGAGCTCGCCGCCCTGCTCCACACCGCCCGCGGCAGGCTCGAGGCCGGTCAACTGCAGTTGGGCCTGGACTTCGCCGCGCCGACCGATGCGCCCATGCCGGCGGGCGCGCCGTCGGTGATCACCGGCAAACGCGCCCGGTGGCTGATCGCGGCGATCGAATCTGCGTGGCAGCGGCTCGGCTTCGACGTGGTCGACGACGCCGCGTTCTTCCAGCTGGTCCTGGCCCGCATCGTGGAACCGACGTCGAAGTCGGACTCGGTACGCGTGCTCGGCGACCTCGGCGTCGCCGCCGCCCACCGCAACACCTTCGCCGCGGCGCTGCGGCGGTGCGCCGCCCGCGGCTACCGCGACCTGATCGCCTACCGGTGCTTCGACTACGCCGCCGCCACCGGCGGGCTGTCGCTGGTCTTGTTCGACGTGACCACCTTGTACTTCGAAGCCGAGAAGGAAGACGGGCTGCGCAAGGTCGGCTACTCGAAAGAGCGGCGCGTCGACCCCCAGATCGTCGTCGCCCTGCTGGTCGACCGGTACGGGTTCCCCCTCGAGATCAGCTGCCACGAAGGCAACCACGCCGAAACCCGCACGATCGTGCCCGTGGTGCGCCAGTTCCTGGCCCGCCACGATTTGGAGGGCACCGAGCTGGTGATCGCCGCCGACGCCGGGATGCTCTCCGCGTCGAACCTGAAAGACCTCGACGCCGCTGGGCTCAAGTTCATCGTCGGCTCGCGGATGACGAAAGCACCCGCCGATCTGGCCAGCCACTTCCACTTCCACTGGCACGGCAACGCGTTCACCGACGGGCAGATCATCGACACCGTCACGCCGCGCAACGCCCGCTCCGTCGTGGGCGACGTGAAGAAGAAGGCGGAGCCGGTGTGGGACCCGGCCGACGAGAAGGCGTGGCGGGCGATCTGGCAGTACCGCCGGAAACGGGCCCGGCGCGACGATCAGACGCTCAACGCCCAAGAGGCCCGGGCCCGGGAAGTCGTCGACGGGAAGCGGGCGGGCAAGCAGGTGCGGTTCGTCAAGGCCAAAGGCGACGCGAAGAGCCTGGATGCGGCGAGTCTGCAACGGGCCCGGGACCTGTCCGGCCTGAAGGGCTATGTGACGAATGTTCCTGTGGCCCTGATGGATCCGGGTGAGGTGATCGGCAAGTACCACGACCTGTGGCATGTGGAGCAGTCGTTCCGCATGTCGAAGACCGACCTGCGGGCGCGGCCGATCTTCCACCGCACCCGCGATGCGATCGAGGCGCACCTGACGATCGTATTTACCGCCCTGGCGGTCTCCCGCTACCTGCAGGACCACGCCGGCGTGTCGATACGGCAGCTCGTGCAGGTGCTGCGGCCCCTGCAGGAGATCACCGTGGTGATCGCGGGCCACGAACACACCGCCGCTGATCCGATCGGCCCCGAGGCCGCCGAGATCCTGCACAAACTCCAGATCCCGGCCGACTCGCCAGGGCACTAAACCTGTGCAACTCAGGTTCGAGTTCGGCGCGCACGGCGCGGCTGTAGCGGCGCTTTCCGGGCTCTACGGAATGCAGAGTGCGTAGACGGGTGTCCAGCGAGGTGAGGGGGGACCACAACATGTAGGCGGGTCCTGCGGTGTGAAGATGAGAGTTGCGAAGCTCCCCATCGACCACCA
>NZ_JAENKO010000063.1 GCF_016599145.1 Tomitella cavernea | reverse complement strand
CGCCGGCCTGCGCCAGCCGCGCGAGGGCGTCGGTGACCGGGGCGAGCGGGCGGGGAAGCGCCGCCAGCCCGCGCGCGATCCGGTCGATGAGGAGGCGGTCGCCGCGGGCCGCCGCCACGCGGATGAACTCGGCGGCGACGAGCGAGAGCCACAGCAGGCGGCCGTCGGCGACCGCCTCGTCCCACAGTGCGGCGGCCAGTCGCGCCGCGGCCTTCCTCTGGCGTCGGGCCTCCAGCAGGGCGACCCGGACGCGGCCGGCCTCCGGGAAACCGAACAGGTCGGGCTGCCCCATCGCCGTGAAGCGGTCGAGCCGGGCCTCGGCTGCGGCGTGGTCACCGCGGTGTACGTCGATCATGGCCAGTGACGAGAACGCCAGCGACGTCCAACCCAGCTCCATGCGGTCGGACAGCTCCAGCGCGGACTCGAACTGCGCGGCGGCGTCGTCCAAGCGTCCCGCGGCGAGGTCGACCCCCGCGGCCGCGAACTGCGAGTACGGATCGGCCCACTGGCCTCCGCCGGCCGGGTCGCCCTTGGCGAGCAGATCCGCGGCGAGCAGGGGGCCGCGGGCGTGGAGCTCGATGATCGGCGGCCAGACCTCCGCCGTGCCTCCCGCGTTCCAATGCATCCCGCCGGCCTGCGGCTCACCGGCGGCCAACAGTGCCCACTCGAGTGCCGCGACAGGCCTGCCCGCCGTCATCAGCCGGATCGCAGTGGTCAGCGCGCGGGTGGATGACACGTGCTCGGTGGTGCCCGCTGTCGACGAGGCGACAGGCCCGGCATCGGGGAGGCCTGCCAGCGCGCGCGCCCAGTCGGCAAGGTCGGCAAGGCGGCCTGCGGCCGGTGGAGGCAGCGGCCGCCGAAGCGCAGACCCGATCTCCGCGAGGGTCGCCCGCACATCACCGAGCGTCAACGAGGTGAAGATGATCAGGCCGCGCAGTGCCACCGCGATCTCGTCGTCCTCTGCCGTCTGCAGGGCGCCGCGGGCGAGGTCGCCGGCCTTGCGCAGCTGCCCGGATCCGGCCAGCGCCCGTGCCCGCGCCAGAGTCAGCGATTCCACGTTCTCGGGCATGGCCACGGCGACGGACTCGAGGAGATCTGCGGCCACCGAGGGCATCGCGGTCAGCTCTACGCCGGCGCCCTCCAGGACGCGGGCGACCCGCTGGGGGCCGGCCCCCGCCGCGACCAGGTGATGCGAGATCGTCGTCGCGGGCGCACCGATCCGCTCCAGCCGGGCCGCGCAGGCTTCGTGCAGCACAGCGCGCAATACCTCCGGTATCCGCCTGTACACCGTCTCCGCGTAGAGGTCGTGGCGGAAATGCAGGCGGTCATCCGCGCCGAAACGGATCATGCCGGTCTCCACAGCGGCCTGCACCGGCTCGACCATCGACACGGGGCTCTCGTCGGCCAGTGCCGCGAGCTCGGACAGGACCGTCGGCGCGCCCCACACCGCGAGCCGTTGGACGACGTCGCGGGTGGCGCCCGTCAAATGCGTCAGCTGCGACTCGATGATCTCGCCGAGGGCGGGCGCGGCCGGCGTGGGCATCCCGGCTCGGACATCGGTCACACCGCCGGACTCGACGAGATCGTCGTCGAGGGCCAACTGCTCCAACATCGCCAGCACATGCATCGGGTGACCGCAGGCGCCGTCGAGCATGGCCCGCAGCCCCGGCCCCGGCGCGGTTCCGAGAGTGCTGCGCGCGATCTGCGCCACGTCCTCCGACGCCAAGGGCCGCAGCGCCAGTTCGTACACGTCCGGGTAGCGGGCCAGCCTGCGCAGCTGCTCGCGGGCCGGGAGCGTGCGATGCGCGACGAGGAGGGTCAGCGGCAGCGCCCGGGCTGCGGCGGCGAACACGTTGAGCAGGGCGAGGGTCGCCGCGTCGCAGTGGTGGACGTCGTCGAGGGCCAGGACCACCGGGCGGGCCGCGCACAGCGCATCGACCCGCGCGAGCAGGATCTCGTCGGCGTCGGGCGGAACCGGATTGCCGAGCGGCATCCCCAGGGTGCGGGCGAGCACCTCGTACGGGTAACGGTGCGAAAGCTCGTCGGCCGTGCCCCGAAGCACGTGGACGCCTGCGGCCTCTGCGATGACCGGGGCGAGAACGGAGTCCAGCGTGAAGGTCTTGCCGATTCCCGGTGCGCCCGTGACGACGAACGTGCGCGATTCCGGGGAGGAGCCCGGCCCCTCCGTGACCGCGCGGCGCAAGGCGGCGGAAAAGTCTTCCACGGCAGAAGATCTGGTCAGAGATTCCACAACACACCACACAAGGCCTGGCGCATGATCGGCAGCCTACCCGACGTGTGTCCCCCCGTTGCCTCGTCCGGCGCGAGCGCCGCGCGTCGACGACGGGATGCCGGGCGCGGTCGCTGCAGGCGTCGTGCCGGTGTTCGGGCGTGCGACGAGGTGCACCGGCGGCTGGCCCGTGATCAGCGGCGCCACTGAGGTGAGGTCGCACCGCGGCGACGCCGGGAGCAGCGGCCGCGGTGGGGCCGACAACCAGGTCACGCACGACCGACGTCGACGGACGTGCGCCGGAGCAGGACGACGGCCACGAGCCCCGCGACGCACGGGAGCAGGCCCGCCCAGCCGAGCAGCGGCGGCAGTCCGACGTCGCCGGAGGTGTCCGTGACGACGAGACCGGCGATCGCGAGGCTCGTCGCGGCGCCCCACGCTGCGGCGCACGCCCATCGTGCCCAGCGCTTGCCGGTGCGGACGGCGCGAATCGCGCCGAGCCAGCACGCGACGCCCACGCCGCCGAGGGCGGTGAGCAGCACGAGGTAGGTGTGCGCTGCGGCGTCGATCTGCGTTGGTGAATACGCGGGGTATCCGGATCGGAGATGCCCGGCGAGACTCGTCGGGCCGCCTGCGCGGTCAGCGTAGGCGACGACGACGGCGAGGACGGACAGGATCAGGCCGGCATACATCGCCCTGAGAGCGTGGCGCTGCGGGCGCGCTGCAGGTTTCACGGGGTTCCCATCGTTGTACGGCGTGACGTGTGGACGCGGCAGGCGCGGCCGAGGGGGCGGTGCGCGCCGTATCGGCGTCGCGCCGGTGCCGGGCAGCACCAAGACTGCGATCGCGGCGGCCACCGCCAGCAGCGCCGCGCAGAGCGTCAGGCCGAAGGCGAAGCCGTCGGTGAGCGACGCCGGGGTGACGACAGCCCCGGTGCGCGCCGCGGCCGCCGTGCCCAGCACGGCCAAACCCAGGGCCGCGCCGATCTGGCGAGAGCTGTTGAGCAGGCTGGACGCGGTACCCGCCTCGCCGTCCGTGACGCCGGCGGTCGCGGCGGAGGCGACCGGCCCCAGACACAGCCCGATTCCGAGGCTTGCCACCAGCGACGGGCCCAGCACATCGGTGAGGAACGCGCCGCCGGGGTCGATGCTTCCGAACCAGGCGAAGCCGGCGGCCGCCAGCAGTGCGCCGCCGGCCATCAGGGCCCGGGGCTGGAGTCGGTGGCCGACTCGGATGGTGACGGCGGAACCGGCGATCACACCGAGGCCGAAGGGGAGGATCTCCAGCCCCGTGACCGCCGCTCCGGTGCCGAGCCCCCGCTGCAGGTACAGCGACACGAAGTAGAAGCCCGACACGATGGCGGCGCCGATGAGCAGGTTGAATGCGTTTGCGCTTGCCACCGGACGGTGGGCAAGCAGGCCGAGGCGCACCAGCGGCTCGCGGGTGGTGCGCTTTTCCATCACGGCGAATGCGGTGAGCAGCACAGCAGCGCCGGAAAGGGCGGCGACGGTGAGGGGCGAGGCCCAACCTCTATCGCCGCTGACGACGATGCCGTACACGAGCAGGCTCGTCCCGCCCGTCGCCAGCACCGCCCCGGCGATATCGATACGCCCCGCCGGGGCGGCGGGACGGTCGTCGGCGAGGGCCCGTAACACCAGGGCAACCGCAATGGCGGCCATCGCGGTATTGACGAACATCACCGCGCGCCAGCCCAGGAACTCGGTGACAACGCCGCCGATGAGTACACCGAACGCGCCGCCGGCGGCGTTCACAGCGCTCCACACCCCGAATGCCCGGGTGCGCGTGCGCCCCCGCGGGAAGGTCGTCGTCAGGATCGACAACGCGGCCGGCGCGAGCGCGGCTGCGCCGGCGCCCTGCACGGCCCGGGCCGCCACCAGTCCTGCGGCGTGCTGGGCGAGGCCGCCGGCGAAGCACGCGAGACCGAACACCGCGAGTCCCGTCAGTACGACCCGGCGACGGCCGAACCGGTCCGCCGCCTTGCCACCGAGAAGGAGCAGCCCGCCGAACGTCAGCGCGTAGGCGTCGATCACCCACGTCACCCCGGTCCCGCGGAAGCCGAGGCCGTCGGCGATCTGCGGAAGCGCGACGTTGACCACCGACAGGTCCAGGGACACCAGGAACTGCACGACGGCCACCGCTGCGAGGACCATTCCCGGCCGTGCGTCGGAACGGAGGCGCGGGTGGGCGGGCTCGGGGGGTGCGTGGAGGGACATGACTATTCAGCGACGGGTGGGAGACGGGCCGGACACGGGCGTGTGTCCGGTGCCGACGGGCGGGGTGATGGTGACGAGGTCGGCGGGCTCCACGACGGAGAGCCGGTGCCACCGCCCGCGCGGGACGAGGAACGCCTCACCGGCCACCACGGTGGAGGAGTTCTCGCTGTCCGCACCGTCGCCGCTGTGCAGGTGCACCCGCACCGCGCCGGACCGCACGTAGAGCACCTCCTCCCCGTCGGGGTGGCGTTCCCACACGTCGGGGTGCACCGCGCTGTCGTCCTCGGCGCGGAAGGCCGCCACTATCCGCTCGCCTGCCGCGGCGCCGTCGGCCATGTGCTCACGCGGCGCCACCACCGCGTCGCCGCCCGGCCTAAGTCGGATCATCTCGCTGTGCAGGTCCAGAGGCTGGCTTGTATTTACGAACATGTTCCGAAAGTACCATCGGCGGACACGAGTGTCGAAGGGTTCCGGTGGTTCGGCGGCGCCCGCGGAACGAAGGGGATACTGGTCGGATGACCGACCCCCACGCATCGCGCCGCCGTGTCGGGCGCCCTCCGGTCACCTCCCGCGTCGAGATCCTCGCGGCAGCCCGCCGCCTCATCGACCGTGACGGTTGGGACAGGCTGACCATGCGCAGGCTGGCGTCGGAACTCGGTATCGGACCGACGACGCTGTATCACCACGTGCGAGACCGCGAGGAGCTGCTGCTGCTTCTGATCGACGAATACGCGTCCGGGATACCGCGACCGCCGCTGCCCGCTTCACCGCGCGAACGCATCACCGTCGCCGCGGCCACTCTGCACGATGCGCTGGCGGCGTGGCCGTGGGCGGCAGAGATCCTCACCTCGGATGGCTTCGTCGGATTGCTCGGCGAGCGCGCGCTGTGGACCGTGGAGACCATCGTCGCCGGAGCCATCGATCACGGCTGTACGCCAGATCAGGCGGTCCACGTTTTCCGACACCTCTGGTATCACGCCGTCGGAGAGATCCTCGTCCGCGCGCACACCACCCGGCGTCCGGCTTCCGCCGGCGCCCCGACGAGGCGCGGCGCGTTCTTCGGCGACCTCGACGCCTCCCGGCTTCCGCAGCTGACCGCCCTCGGCGACCGATGGCCGGCGCTGGCGGCGCAGGACACCTATCGCATCGCACTCGCGGCGATCGTCGACGGGCTGCTCGCGCAGGGCGCTCCGGGGCCGTCGGCGTCATGACCTGGGCCGCGGACCGCGGCTCACGTCGCTGATCGTCCGTTCTGTTCCTACAGGCGCGGTGGGGTCGCATCCTGCGGCGGAGGCGTGTCCGCGGCGCCCATCGCCTGTGCGATGCCGTGAGCCGTTGCCGCGACGCATGTGACGTTCGAACTTCGAGCGCGATGGCGGCCGCGGCGCCCGTGACCGAGGTGTGACGGGTGGGACCAGTGTGGTCACTGTTCGGCAACACTTGTGCTCCCCGTAACAGCACTGCGATAGCCTGCGATGGTGCTCATGGGGAGAGGGTGAACTTTCTTCGTCGCCGGTAGTGCGCACGGCTGAGGGCGTGCGCACGTGGCACCTGAGCCGCCTATTGCAATTCCGATCAACGAGGTCTTTCCATGAGTCGCAGCAAGTCGAGCCGTCTGAGGAGGTTCGTGGTCGGGTCGGCCGCGGCCGCCCTGACCGCGGGGGTCATGCCCGTCGCCCTCGGGGGTGCCGTCGCCAACGCGGCCGAGGCCGCGCATGTCGATATGGACCAGAGCCACAAGGTCGGCGCGCAGGAGTACCAGCTCGAGGTCTACTCGCCGTCCATGCAGCGCAACATCGAGCTCAAGGTGCTGTCCCCGGCGAACACCGACGTCCCCACCCCGGTGCTGTATCTGCTCAACGGCGCGGGCGGCGGCGAGGATTCGGCCAACTGGACCGACCAGAGCGACGTCGACGCGTTCTTCCAGGACAAGCAGACCTACGTCGTCATCCCGCAGGAAGGCGCGTTCAGCTACTACACCGATTGGCAGCGGCCGGACCCCGCGCTGGCCAAGAACCTGGGCAACAACGGCATCAACATGTGGGAGACGTTCCTGACCAAGGAGCTGCCCCCGGTGATGGACGCGTTCCTGCCCAACGCCAGCGGCAAGAACGGCCTGGCCGGCATCTCCATGTCCGGCAGTTCGGTGCTGGACCTGGCCATCCAGGCGCCCGAGCTGTACTCGGCGGTCGGCGCCTACAGCGGTTGCGCCATGACGTCCGACCCGGTGGGCAGCAGCTTCGTCAACCTGGTCACCGCGGCGGGCGGGGCCAACTCGGCCAACATGTGGGGCCCCGTCGGCGGCCCCGAGTGGGTGGAGCACGACCCGTACGTCAACGCCGCCAAGCTGCCGCGCATCCCGATCTTCATCTCGTCGGGCAGCGGCCTGCCGGGCGTGCACGACCAGCTGAACGACCCTCGCATCGGCGGCAACGTGGGCAAGCTGGCCGGGCAGATGATCACCGGCGGTGCCATCGAGGCCGCCACCAGCGCGTGCACGCACATGCTGCAGCTGCGCACCGACTCACTGGGCATGGACAACATCCACTACGACTTCCCCGTCGGCGGCACCCACTCGTGGGGCTACTGGCAGGACGACCTGCACCAGTCGTGGCCCATGCTGGCCGCGGGCATGGGGGTCCAGTAAGGGCGTCCACCACGGACGACGGCGCGGCCCCGGCATTCTGGAGATGCCGGGGCCGCGCGTTTTCTTGTCCCGGCGCCGGTAGCGGCCGGGTCGGGGAGGTCTTAGGAGAAGACCTCGGGGAGCGCGTTGATCGCCAGGACCAGGTCCATCGAGCCTGAGATGCCCTTGCCGACGGCCAGGGAGGGGCTCATGGAACCGACGAGGCCGCCGAGCGGGTCGGCCATTTCTTCGAGGGACGAGAAGATCTCCATGGTGTCTCCTTAGAGTGCTGTGGTCGTGTAGGGGGGTCTACGCGGTGATCAGATGCCGGCGAGGCTGCCGAGCAGAACCACCGAGCCGGCCGCGGCGGCCGGGATCGCGATGGAGAGATTGAGCGCGCCCTGGATGCCGCCGCCTGCCGCGACGGAGCCGTCGACGACGTCCTGCACGGCCTTGATCTGATCGACAACGTTGTCGGGGAGCATGGTTCCTCCTAGTCGTGGTGTGCGGCCGCCCTACGGCCGCACCTGTTGCGCCACCGCCTGCCGCTCGGCGTCCGGGCGGCAGCGTGCTCAGGCTCGGTCACACGGATGCCGACGCGGTGGCAATGCAAGGGTAAATGCAGCATGCTGAACGCTTGGTTACCGGGCGGTAAAACCTGGGAAAACCTGGTAACCGCGCAGGTCGCAGCTGCGGTAGTGGGCATTGTGTGGTGAACGGCACAGTGGCGTGCCGGGTGCGAAGGGTCCGCTTGCCCGTGGGGCCCGCCGCGGCCGGCCGTCTACTGAGCGGGCGCGTCCGGGGCGGTGGTCCCGAGGTCGGCGCTCAGCGTGGACGCGGTGTCGATGACGTTGACGAGCTGCTTGATGGTCTCGAACGCGGTAGACAGGGTCGTGCTCACAGTTCCTCCTCATTGCCTGAACTTCGGACAACGGGAAGGTTAGCCAATCCTAAGACTTTATGGCGAATCGGGTGATGGGCATCACTCGGATTTGTGCGGTATGCACCCCTATGGCGCGGTTGCGACATGCAACGACCCCGCACCGGGGGGATGGTGCGGGGTCGTGTGCGGCGCGAAGGCCGCAGACCAGCAGCCCGGGGTGGGGGTTCCCCGGGCTGCTGGGGTCTAATTGCCGGACTCGGTGTGCTCCTATGCGCCGGGGACGTACGGGTCAGGCGTGGATGAGGCGAAACCGCCATTGAACAGCAGAAACAAGCCGAGTGATGCTGCAGCGCCGCCGATGACGCCTGCGGCAGCTGAGATGATGCCCGAAACTGCCTTGAGCTGACCGGCAAGAACTGGATCCATGGGTACTCCTCGTGTCGGAAGTGAAGCGGCGACCGATTGCCGACCACCGGGGGCCACCAACTGGGGTGGCGCGAATGCTGATTACTGCGGTGCGAAAGCCTTGAATGCACCGTCGATGGCGAGCGCAAGTCCGATAGCGCCGGCAACGCCGCCGAGTACGCCTGCGAGGGCGCCCATGGTGGCGATGGAGCCGCCGTTCTTGTCGCCGATGCTCCCGAGCAGCTCCGGGTCGGTGATCGAACCCTCGAGTGAACCTGCCATGACAATCTCCTTGCTGAGTGCGTGTGTGTGGCCAGCCCCGACTGGCCATGTGCGTGATTGGCGTCACTAGTACAGAGCCGGGCGATGACAATCACAACACTAGTCTCACTCATCGGTATTGGATTGTGAGTGACATCTCGCGTTGTCAGCTATGGCTACTTTCCAGTAACCGCGATGCCGCGCGGACGGGCGTACTCCCAGCGTCTAGGCTGTTTCGCGTGGCTGCACATTTTGACGTCGTCGTCCTCGGAGCAGGCCCCGGAGGCTATGTCGCCGCGATCCGCGCGGCACAGCTCGGGCTGAGCACCGCCATCATCGAAGAGAAGTACTGGGGCGGTGTATGCCTGAACGTCGGCTGCATCCCCTCCAAGGCGCTCCTCCGCAACGCGGAGTTGGCGCACCTGTTCAACAAGGAGGCCAAGACCTTCGGCATCAGCGGCGAGGTGAGCTTCGACTTCGGGGCCGCCTTCGACCGCAGCCGCACGGTGGCGGACGGGCGCACCAAGGGCGTCCACTTCCTGATGAAGAAGAACAAGATCACCGAATTCGAGGGCCGCGGCACCTTCACGGACGCGAAGACCATCGAGGTGGCGCTGACGAACGGCGGCAGCGAGACCGTCACGGCGGAGAACGTCATCCTCGCCACCGGCTCCACCACCAAGCTGCTGCCCGGCACCCGGCTCAGCGACAACGTCGTCACCTACGAACAGCAGATCATGACGCGTGAGCTGCCGGAATCGCTGGTGATCGTCGGCGCCGGCGCCATTGGCATGGAATTCGGTTACGTCTACGCCAACTACGGCGTCAACGTGACCATCGTCGAATTCCTCGACCGCGCCCTGCCCAACGAGGACCCGGCCGTCTCCAAGGAGATCACCAAGGCCTACAAGAAGCTCGGCGTCAAGCTGATGACCGGCGCCGCCGTCAAGAGCATCAACGACCGCGGCCACCAGGTCACCGTCGAGGTCGCCGACAACCAGACGGGCAACACCGAGACGCTCGTGGTCGACAAGGTGCTGCAGTCCGTCGGATTCGGGCCCAACGTGGAGGGCTTCGGCCTGGAGAACACGGGCGTGGCGCTCACCGGCCGCGGCGCCATCGACGTGGACGAGTACATGCGCACCAACGTGCCCGGCGTCTACGCCATCGGCGACGTCACCGCCAAGCTCATGCTGGCCCACGTGGCCGAGGCGATGGGCGTCGTCGCGGCCGAGGTCATCGGCGGCCACGAGACGCTGCCCCTGGGCGACTACCGCATGATGCCGCGCGCCACGTTCTGCCAGCCGCAGGTGGCCAGCTTCGGACTCACCGAGGAACAGGCCAAGGCCGAAGGCCACGACGTGAAGGTCACCAACTTCCCGTTCATGGCCAACGGCAAGGCCCACGGTCTGGGCGACGCGACCGGCTTCATCAAGCTCGTCGCCGACTCCGCCCACGGCGAGCTGCTGGGCGGGCACCTCATCGGGCCCGACGTCTCCGAACTGCTGCCCGAGCTCACACTGGCACAGAAGTGGGACCTCACCGCCGAGGAGATCGCGCGCAACGTGCACACGCACCCCACGCTCTCCGAGGTGATCAAGGAGGCCGCGCACGGCATCTCCGGGCAGATGATCAACTTCTGACGCGTCAGACGAACGCGGCGTCCGCGCGGCGTGCCGGTGGCAGTGATGTGCACCGGCACGCCGCGCGGTGCGTTGCGGCGGGCGGAGTGCCCTCAAAGCACGCCGGAGCGCCTAGGCTTCAGAAGTAGGGGAGGACGTCCGCTGCAAGTGCGGGCTCGGCACCGTGGGGGACGGCGATCATCTCCGCGCGCAGGGGCTCCGGCACGTCGTGCAGGAACGTCTCGACCAGGTCGAACGCGTCGGACCGGCCGGCGGCGGCGTTCGCGGCCCGCCGGGCCGCACCCGACCCGGCCGCCCCCGGCCACTGCGCGGGCGTCTCGCCGGGCACCGGGATCATGGCGTTGAGCAACACGATCCGGCCCACGGTTCCATTGCTGCCGACCATCGGCGCCGTGAACCCGCCCAGCGACTGCGCGACCAGCACCACGTCCCGTCGGTCACCGATCGCATCGTCGACGATGGCCGCGTACTCCGGCAGCCCCAGCGCCGGATCGTCGCCCGGAAGCTCGACGGGGACCGCGTCGTGGCCGTGCGCCGCGAGCTCCGCCGCCACCTCGCGCCAGTGCACCTCGGCCGCCCCGCCGGCGCCGGGGATCAGGATGAACGTCGCCATGCCAACTCCGCTCCGTCGTGCCTGCTGTCCTGCAAACCGGGCCGGGCGGCGGAAGTCATCGCCGGGGGCGCCGACGACCAAGTGTTTTTTGCCCGAATCCGCGGCCGGAGCGACAAAATCTGCTTGGTCGGCGCGGCCAGACCCGGCCCGCCACAGGCGGCGCGCCCCGCCTCAGGACGCGTCGAGGCTCCCCAGATATGCAGCGAAATCGGCGATGGCCTGCGGGTTCTGCGGCCCCTCGGTGAGCTGCGGGTAGGTGAGCGCATAGAAGTTGCCCTCGCGCACCGCGGTGGTGGTCGACATCAGCGGGTGGTTGCGCAGGAACTCCTCCTTGGCGTCCACCGTCGTGTTGCCGTAGTCGTTGATGAGGATCACCTCCGGGTCGCGGTCGGCGGCCGCCGCGAAGCTGACCGACGTCCAGCTGTCGTCGAGCTCACCGAAGATGTTGACGCCCCCGGCGCGGGTGATCACGTCGTTCGCCGCGGCGTTGGCGCCCACGGTGAGCGGCTGGTCGGTGCCCCCGTCGTAGAGGAACACCCGCGGTGCGGGCTCGTCGGCCGGGATCGTCGCCTGCGCGTCGGCGATGGTCTGCTTGTAGCCGTCGACGAGGTCGCGTGCCCGGTCCTCGACGCCGAAGATCCGCCCCAGGTTGGTGATGTCGGTGTAGAGGGCCTCGATCGGGTCCATGATGCCGCGGGCCGAACTCTCCCCCTGGCGGCAGGATTCGGTGAGCACGTAGCTGGCGATACCGACGTTCTCCAAGGACTGCGGGGTGACACCGCTTGTGTCGGTGAAGCCGTAGTTCCACCCGGCGAACACCAGGTCGGCGTCCGCGCCCTGCACGAGCTCCTTGTTGATCTTGGTGCCCAGCCGCGGCGTGGCGGCGAACTCGTCGTTCCACGGCGACACTGCGCTGTTGTCCACCTTCGCGTCGCTGAGGATGTACCCGGCCATGCGGTCCTCGAGCCCCAGCGCGAACATCATTTCGGTCATGTTGATGTCGTTGACCACCACGCGCTCCGGAGGGGCGTCGAAAGTCTTCTCCACCCCGCAGTTGGTGACGGTGACGGGGTACCCGGCGGCGGCCGCGGCCGGGGTGTCCTGGACCTGTGCGCCGCAGCCGGAGAGCAGAACGGCGGCCGCGGCGAGGGCGGCCGCCGGCAGGAAGCAGGTGAGGCAGCGTCGGAAGTTCATGCGGGCGTGGTCTCCTCCACGGTGGGGACGGCGCCCGGAAAGGCGTCGTCGCAGGCAGTGTCGTCGTAGGCGGTATCGGGCGAGTAGAGCAGTTGCGGGGCGCCGGTCTCCGGGTGCTCGACCACGTGCGCGGCCACGCCGAACACGGCGCGCACCAGTGGGGGTGTCACCACCTGGCGCGGGGTGCCGGAGGCGACGATGGCGCCCTCGTCGAGCACGTAGATGCGGTCGCAGAACATTGCGGCGAGGTTGAGATCGTGCAACGCCGTCACCACGGTGATCCCCAGTTCGCGGACTCTGCGCAGCACGTCGATCTGGTGCTTGACGTCCAGATGGTTGGTGGGCTCGTCGAGGATGAGCACCTGCGGCTGCTGCGCAAGGGCGCGGGCGATCAGCACGCGCTGGCGTTCCCCGCCGGACAGCTCGAGGAACGACCGTCCTGACAGGTGTTCGGCGCCCGCGGTGTGCAGCGCGCCCGCGATGACCTGCCGGGCGTCCGCCGCGTCGCGGCCCAGCAGGCCGGTGTGCGGCAGGCGGCCGGTGGCCACCACCTCGTCGACGGTGAACCCGAACTCCACGCTGGACTGCTGGCTCAGGGCGGCCAGGCGCAGCGCGCTCTGCTTCATCGTCATGCCCCGCAGGTCGGCGTCGCCCAGCAGGATCCGGCCCGCTGTGGGGCGCAGCGCCCGGTAGGTGCACTTGAGGATCGTCGACTTGCCGCTGCCGTTGGGGCCGACCAGGCCGACCACTTCACCGTCGTGCGCCGCCAGGCCGACGTCCCGCACCAGGGTCTTCGTCGAGGCCTCCACGGTGAGGCCCTCGATGGTCAGATCCATGCGGTGGTCCTTCCGGGGTGGGGGTGGCGATGCGGCGGTGAAGGGGCGATGCGGTGCGCGTGGGCGATGGGGTTCGCGGCTGCCCGGATCATGCGCTGCCGAAGGTGTAGCGGCGCGCGCGCATGAGCAGGATGAACGTGGGCACGCCGACGAAGGCGGTGATGGCGCCGATGGGCAGCTCCGCGGGGGCGACGACGGTGCGGCTGAACACGTCCGCCCACACCATGAACACCGCACCGAGTACCGGCGCCACCGCGAGGACCCGCCTGTGGTCCGCCCCGACGAGCATGCGCGTCACGTGGGGTACCACGAGCCCGACGAAACCGATCGCCCCCACGATGGCGACCAGCGTGCCGGTCATCGCCGCGCACACCACGAACAGGTAGACGCGGAAGCGCTGGGCGTTCAGGCCGAGTCCGCTCGCCACATCGTCGCCCATGACCAGCGCATTGAGCTTGGGAGACCACACCGCCAGCAGCAGGCCTCCGCACACCGTGACTCCGGCCGCTATCGGCAACGAGGACCAGCGGGCCGACGCCAGGCTGCCCAACAGCCAGAACATCACCGACTTGGCGTCCTCCCCACGCGGCGACACGAAGATCATCACGGTGGTGATCGCCGAGAACCCGTACGCCATGGCGGTGCCGGTGAGCACCAACCGCAACGGTGACAGGCCCTGGCTGGTGCGGGCGGCGACGTACACGAGGACTGTTGCGACGAGCGCGCCCGCGAATGCGGCGAACGAGATGGCGGCGGCCCCCAGCGCGGCGAGCGTGCCGAACAGAATCACCGAGGTGGCGCCGACGGCAGCGCCGGAGGATATGCCCAGGACGAACGGGTCGGCGAGCGCATTGCGCACCATCGCCTGCACTGCCACGCCCACCATCGACAGCCCCGCGCCGACCACGATCGCCAGAAGCACCCGGGGCAGCCGGGTGTCCGCGATGATGCGGTAGCGGGTGACGTCGTCGGCCGCGATGATGTCCCCGGTGACGTAGGCGTGGAGGTAGTGCAGGGTGTCAGACCAGCTGATCGGCACCGTGCCCATGCCCACCGCCGCCACCGCCGACGCCGCGAGCACCACGGTGAGGGCGACCACCCACGCCGCCGTGCGCACCGCAGGGGCCGTGGTGCCGTGCGCCGCGCCGCGGCGGCGCGCAGGTGGGGGTGCTGTGTCCAGCATCGTCGGTGTCCTCGCCTGGTCCAGGCGCGAGGGCACGGGGCGACGCGCCGGCGCACAGTGCTGCCGGCGAGGCGGACCCGGGCGTGCTCCTCGACGCCGTCGGTCACCGCACGCGGTATCCGCGCGGTGTGCTGGCAGGTCTTCGGACTCACGGGCGTGTGCTGATGCACGGCCTAGTGGTCGTCGCTTCCCGGGGGGCATCACGCCGGACGCGTGTGCGCTCCCAGTGCCGTTGACGACGGTCGTTCCCGTATACCGCTGCGGGCCAGTTCCGGATTCACACCGGATTCCCTCTTGCCCCTCCCGGCTGTCGGAGCCTTCCGTACCGGGAGGACCAGCAATGCTGCGAATGCTAGCAGCCGGGCTCCGGTGGCATGCGAGGGGCGCAAGCCCGACGCGCGGCCGGATGCGCGGTCGGACGAAGGGGCCCGATCAGCGTGCGCGTTCCTCGGCGGCCAGGACCTCTGCGGTGTCCAGGGCGCCGGTGACGATGCTGCGGGCGATGTCGGTCAAGCGGGTCTGGCGGGCGCGGCCGTAGTCGCGCAACACCGCGAAGGTCTCGTCGATGGGCAGGTCCCCGGCGTGGGCGAGCACGCCCTTGGCCTGCTCGATGATCACGCGGTTGTTGAGTGCCGTCTGGAGCTGCTCTGTGAGCACCTCCCCGTGCCGGATGGCCCGCTCGGACAGGATCCCGATCGTGGCGGTCTCCGCCAGCGCCCGGGCCACATGCCGATCCGCCTCGGACAGCACCCCTGGGGTCGTGCCGAACAGGTTCAGTGCCCCGATGGTCTGGTCACGCAGCCGCAGCGGCACGGTGTGCACGCTGACGTACCCGACACTGAGCGCTTCGGGGGTGAATGTCGGCCACCGGTCGGCCGTCGCCGCCAGGTCCGCCACCGACACCGTCTGTCCGGTGCGGAAGCAATCCATACACGGTCCCTCGTTGACCTGCAGCTGGAACAACTCGACCAGCTCGGTGCGCTCGGCCGACGACGCCACCAGTTGCAGGCTTCCGCGCTGGTCGGCGAGTAGCAGCCCGGCCTCGGCGGCGCCGAGCAACTCGACGCAGTATTCGGTGAGCCGGTGCAAAAGTTCGACGGTGTCGAAATCGGCGACCAGGGTGTCGGCCATGTCGACGAACGCGTCGACGAGGCGCGACTCCCGGTGCTGCGATGAGGAGATGTCCATGACGGTTCCTGACGTTGACGATCGACGGCGGACGGGGGTGCGGGGTGCGGGGCGTGTCACGGTGTGATGGCCCCCGGCGGCAGTCGTCCGGTGGTGATGTCGGCGGCGACGTCGGCGATGCCGGTGCCGGTGGCGAAGGCGTGCCCGCGCAGGCGTGCCATCGCCTCGTCGACGGGAATGCTGTGCGCGGACACGAGCATGCCGACGGCCTGGTGGACCACCGCCCGCGGCAACGGCACCTCTTCGAACGCCCCACCACTCGATGTTATGGCCAGCAGGGCCGTGGTGGCCAGGTCGACCAGCCGCAGAGTCGTGGACAGATCGCCTGGCGCCAACCAGCCGGGGCTGCGCCGGTACAGGCTCATCGTGCCCACGATCGCGGCGCCGCTGTGCAGAGGAAACGCGAAGACCGCGCCCACGGGGCGCCGGCCGATCTCGGCGGCGAACACCGGCCACCCGCGCGCGGCGTCGGCGGCCAGGTCCGCCACCAGCACGGGGCGGCGTTCGGTGAGCGCTTCGATCGCGGGACCCTCGCCGAGCGTGTCGTGTATCGACTCGATCGCCGCCGCGGTCTCATCGCTGGCGTACAGGACCTCGCGCATGCCGCCGACCTCCTCGCCGCCGGCGGCGGCGATCGATGCGCCGTCCACGGGCAGCAGACGTGCGCATGCGTCGCACACCACCGCGAGCGGCCCGGCCACGCCGGCACCGGTGCGCAGCTCGGCGACCATCGCCGCGCGGACGTCCGCAACCCCCTCGCGGTCCACGCCGGATTCATCGTCGGGGCGCGGGAAGGTCACCACGGGCACGCACGCGTGGCCGGCGAGCCTGTGTGCATCAGCAGTCTCCATCCGGCCGGGGCGAATGTGCGTGGCCGCCGCACTCCGGGACCACGACCGCCGTAGGTCGACGCTACCGGAGCAGCGGCCGGGGCGTGCGCAACGCCTGTCCGCGACAGCCGCGACTTCCGCATCACCGAGTCATGAGCCGACATCACCGAGTCATGGGCCGACATCACCGAGTCCTGAGCCGACGGTGCGCGGAGTCCGCGGGCCGGGCGTGATCATCGTTGCCCGGTGCCTCCACGTCCGCCAGCACCGAAAAGCTGCTTGAGCATGCGGAAAGGCAACGTGATCACGTTGATGATCGTGTCGAGAACGGCGCTGAGAGCGCCTCCTCCTCGACGGGCGGGTCCAGGCATCGCGTCAGCCTTCTTTCGATCGGTTTCGTCGGTGCCGAACGGGTACCCGCGAGCGCCCGGAATACGCGCGCCGACAGCGGGGCGTTCACCGTGACGCTTCCTCGGACCGGCGGTGGGCCCGAGGCGATCACCGGGCGTCGTCGCGGTCCCAGTAGCCCGGCACGGTCACCGGCACAGGGAAGGTCATCGGGGGCATGCCGGCGAACTGGAACGTCGCGTCGACGCTGGTGCCGGGACGATGCTCACCCGGGAGCGTGATGGGGTCGATATCGATCCGCGACATGCTTTCGAGGACGGTGCCGGCCGGCGCGCTGCACGTGCTGTTCACCGGCTGCACCGGGACTCCGGCGGCGGGCAAACCGGTGGTGTCGACGTCGGCTATCTGCCGGGCGGTGGGCGTGGTGATCGAGCCGCGGGCGCACAGCAGTGCGGAACCGCCGGCGATGGAGACCGGAATGCCGTTGATTTCGATCTTCTCCAACCGGTAATCGGCGGCGGGGCTCGCATTGGCGGCATTGAACACCAGGTGGAAGGGATTGAGGTGGTCCACGGCCTGCTCCGTGGCCAATAGCAGCTGCACGTTGCTCAGCGTGATGGCGTCGTTGACCATCCGCTTGGTGATCCCCTGTGCGGCCGAGTCCTGGCCGATGCCGACCTCGTCGCCGAACTCTGGCTGAGTCTGCGTGATCTGCCCTGCGCTGCATGCCGAAAGACCGACTACAGCCGCACCGGCAAGCGCGGCGAGCGCGGTGGGCCTGAATCGGCTCCGGTGGCTGCGGCGGCGGCGAATCAGCGCGCGTCTCATCGGACGGTCCTCCCGGTGGTCGTGACGTCCCCGCCCGCGGTGAGCCGACTGACCTGGCTGATCACACCCGGGCGAGCTGTCATGATTCCGATGCTACGGATGCTACGGAGAAATGTAGCCGGAATCGGGCCGTTGTACACCACCGTGGGCGCCGCGCCGCGTCAGACGGTGGGATCGCCGTTCCACAGCCTTTCCGTGACGTTCTGCAGCGAGACCAGCGCCACCGGGTCGCTGCTGCGCAGGAACGTGGGGCCGCTGACGATGGCGCGCACCGTGGAACCGTCCCAGTGCACGAGGTCGACGATGGTGCCGGTGCGCTCGCGCAGGTATTCGGTCATCAGCGGGGGTGCTTCTGCGGCGGCCGCGTCGCGGAATATGGAGCCGGACTTGCAGCTGGTCAACCAGTTGCGGCCGTACCCGAGCATGTCTTCCGCGGCCGGGTTGGCGTAGATGATGTCGCCGCAATCGTGCACTGAAAGCAAGGGAATATGCAGGCGTTCCAGCAGTGTCAGGCTGGGCAGCGACTCGAGGAATCCGACCGGGGAGGTCGGCCGTGGGCGTCGCCGTTCAGAAGCCGTCATCATGCACGGACCCCCATCTCCCGACCGTGGCCGAATGTGGCCTTCACGATAGCGCATATGCAGAGGTTCCGCTCAGGGGATGAATATCGTCGCGAAATGCTATTCAATGGATGAGGTGCGTGCCGGCCGTCGTCGGCGCACACCCGATTCTACTGCTGTGCCGCAGTGCGCGACACGTCCTGAAGGGATGGGCGCATGGAGTTCATCGCATCGGCCGACGCGATTTCCGCCGGACCCGGCTTCGCGTGCGAGGAGCGGCCGCCGCGGGTGTCCTACGCCGACGAGGAGGGCGGCTGCACCGTCGTCGCGGCCGCTCCGTCCGCGGAGCCCGGGCTGTGGCACGCGTACCTGAGCGGGGCCCGGGAGAGCTACCGGCGCTTCGGCGTCGAGCGGGCTCTGGGGCTCGACGGCATGCGCGACGGTCGCACCACCGCCGTGTTCTTCGTCGCGGTCGACCCGTCCGGCACCGTGGTCGGCGGCGTGCGCGCGGTGGGACCGTTCCGGCGGGCCGAGGATTCGCACGCGCTCGTGGAGTGGGCCGGGCAGTCTGGGCTGGACGAGGTGCGGGCGATGATCTCGGCGCGCCTTCCGGGCGGCGTCGCGGAGATGAAGGGCGCGTGGGCCGGCCGCGGCGCGGGACGCGTGGCCACCACCCTGGCCCGGGTGGCCGTGCACACGATGGACCTGCTGGGCGTGCGCTTCGTCATGGCCACCTCCGCCGCTTACGTGGCTCTTCAGCTCTTAGAGTGCGTTGATGCGTGCGGCGAGTTGGCCGGAGTGCAGTAGTGATCGCAAGATGTAGTGGTCGAGGTTGCGGAAGCCTTGAGCGATGCCGTGTAGGTGTTCCAGGCGGC
>NZ_JAENKO010000005.1 GCF_016599145.1 Tomitella cavernea | reverse complement strand
GTCCTGTGGTGGTCGATGGGGAGCTTCGCAACTCTCATCTTCACACCGCAGGACCCGCCTACATGTTGTGGTCCCCCCTCACCTCGCTGGACACCCGTCTACGCACTCTGCATTCCGTAGAGCCGGTTTCGGTGCCGCCGCGGTTGGCCAATTTCACTGGGGGGCTCGTCGTTGCGGCGATCATGCTGGTTAGTCTGCGGTTCCTCGGCCCGCAGATCACCTTGTCGGTGTACATCGGGTTGTGCGTACTGGGGGCCGTGGCCACGGTGATTAATATGCGGGGGCGTACGCGGCGCTGGCAGTCGGGCACCGGGGACGTCATCGCCTGCGTAGCTGGTGCAGCGGCTGCGGTCTTCTTGCTTGTCGTCTGATGACGGGGCTTACGCCGAGAGATGAGGACATCTGGTCGGCGATGTCGGCCACCGGCCATGTTCATCTAAACCTGTGCATCTGACACCTTCCCTATATACACAGAACTGAACGTGTACATCTAGGTCACACCCCAGACGCACAGCCCGGTGGGAGCGAATCCATGTGCACCTAGGGCCGCGACCGAGATGGATGCACACTTCCGTGCTCGGGTCCGGACATGACGGGTCAGGATGAAGAGCCGCGACGCCGACCCTGCCGATCGCGGTAGGGCCGGCGTCGTCTGTTTCGACCCCGGCCGCTTCTCTCGACCGGGGCATGGACAATAACAGAACATGAGTTCGATGGACCCGGTCACCGGAAACGATCGTTTCCGGTGTCGGCAGGTGCACTGTTCGGGTCGCATCATCCTTGCAGACGCTGATGCGCCGAAACCCTCGTCCGAAACTATATCGCCGAAACCGCCGTCGGAGCCCTTTCTGGTGACCTCAGCCGATTAGGTTAGCCTTCCCTTCCTGATCAAACGAGTAGGCGTCTGTCTCAACGGGCAACAAAACCCCAGGTGTTTGTCTCAAAATCTCACTCATGGCGTGTTCTGTCTCAGAATTGCGCGCCCGCGGCACGCCCTGCCGCTGGCGCCTGATTCTGGGACAGAGACCTGGGGTTTTGTCTGTCTTGGGACGACTCGACAAAGCCTCGTTGGGATTCACTACGCAAGGCTAGCCTTACTTATGCCTGCATACCTCGCCGGTCGAGCTACGCGAGGCACCACCAATAGGGACTTGGCTCCAGCGCCACTCCGCCACTCCTGCCGACTGCATATGCGGTCCACAGTGCGTCACGCAGCCACAGCAGAGCCTGGATGACACACAAAGCCTGGAAGGGGTCGGAGTGCAGTGTGGACAATGATGGGAGAGTTCCTCATCCTCGTCGGTGCCCGCGAAGTCGCGGTCCTGCACCACCGCGAGGGTCTCCCGGTGCAGTGCCGCACCCCGCGCGGCCATCCAGATCATCGCCGGTACTGCGGTCGCCCACCGCTAGCGAATCACGATGCGGGCTGAGGTGACGTAGGTGCCGGAAACTCGAAGAGATTCTCCAAGTTCCCTGACCGGACAAGGTTCTCCACTCGCATCCGGTACTGAGTTCGCAGATCTGAGGTGTAAACCTCTACTTCCGATTCATCTACTATGGCTTCGATCACATTGGCGAGCGCCAACCCCGCGATTTGCCGCGCAAAATTCGCGACAGTCTCGCATGCCGCTATGGAGATAGGGCCACCGTGGATAGCCGCATTACGCGTCCGGCGCAAACGAGCAGTGCACGCGTCCACCCGCTCCTGCTCCTTTTCGAACGCCATTGACAGCGCACTGGCAGAAGCGAGAGTGTCGTCCAACTCTGCAAGGCTCCTCCATAGCCAATGATCTCGGTAGAGTCGCCGAAGCTCGGCTGTATGGGCTACTGTTCTTGCTCGAATGATCGGCCCGCTCCATCTATTCTTCCGTATATCTTCTGCGATCACCTCAAGTTCCGGAACTCTCGGCGCGCCTGGGGTGTGGTCCGGAATGTTGGCAACTGCTGCCATGAATACGCCCCTCACAGTACGAAACGCGAACTGCTCGACAGTATATATGTCCAATAAGTATTTGCTCACAAACTCATTCCAAGAGATTCTCCCCAGCTCGGTACGCGTCGTGCAGTGCTCGATCGCACGTACAGCTGCTCGTACCGCCAGATCAGGACTTGCATCTGAAGCATTTTCCAGCTCGTCCTGAAGTTGAAGTATTGGAGATAATTCGGTAGCCGCATCTGCCGTGATCACCAGGTCCCTATCTTCAAATTCTCGCAGTCTAGTGGTGAAATCATCATTTACGTAGTCCAATTCATGGTTGACAAACTCACTTTTCGGCCCCCAGTCAAAATAGTTAGTTTGGCGATAGTCTCCATCTACAAAAAGGAGCGAGCCGCGAAGCACGTGCCATAATCCTGCAGGTGTACCAATAACCTTCAAGACTGCGTCAAGAAGCACGCGAGCATTAGATGTTGCCAAGTGCCTTTCGACCGACTCAACTATAACTCGGGCATACACGAGAGTGGGCGTGGACTCGAACCCCCGATTCTCATCTGACCCATTACGGGAAAGCTGGAGATTCCGAACGTCGTCGGTTAGGAGTTCTTCTGGCACAACATCGTACAATTCTCGTGCGACATTCTGATTAGTGAGCACCGCAGCGAGATTCTGCGCTGCATAGAACGTTACTGCGCCATGACTTATAGATATGGCCTCCTTCACGAAGGCCGGGGAAATTCGGAACCAAACTACGCAATTTTCGGTCAATGAAGATGCGACAATGCACCGTTCTGATAGTCGTTCGAGCGCGTCCGGCGTCAAGGAGGACGCTGCGTCCGGGTCAGGTGCTGACGGCGATATCTCGTCGCCAATTCTCGATTGCGCATAGCGCACGGCGTGGTCATGTCCTAGGAGAACGCTGTATGCCATCTGAAGCGGACCGAAATGGCCAGGGTCCTGTCGGCGGCGTCTGCATAGCGCAACCACATTATCGCGGAGGAATTTAACACGCTCAACCGGGAATATCGCATGATCAGAACTTTTGCAAGCCGCAATCAGATCATGCCAGGCGGCGATGAGAACATCGTCACTATCGAGTAACTTGACGACTGATGAGGCATTTTGCGCCACTATAGGTCGTTTCGAATCATCTAGGTTCAATTTGCCCTTCTTATGCACCAGAAGTCCATTGGTGACGGAAGAGTGCAGGTCGCTCACAGTTGTGTAAACAATGCTGGTGAACTCTGGCCCTAACCACTCAACCGTATCCATGATGTCCCGTACGCGTGATTGCCAGTCGTTTTTCTGTTGACCGTCATGCGGCCTAGGGTCATTCGCCGCATCGACAAATTCTTCTGCAATTGCAGAAAGTGGTACATATCCGGCTTCACAGATTATTCGTTCCCCGTTCTTGACGTATTGGCCCAGTTCCTCAAGCCATCTTTCTCGTTGTTGAAATAGACCTGCCGACGTCAATAGATCACCCTCTCTACTTGTATCTGATTTGCCAGATAACTGACACAGCGAGCAACCGCGGAATTTCCAGAGTGCCAGCGCCCCTGTTGTGGAAAAGTGTTGGGCCATGCGGTACCAGAATTACTAGAATAGACGAAATCATAGAAGGAGTATTCCGCGTCGCAAGCCCCGCCAACGCGTGGGTCGTGCATAATATTGTGGATTGGCACATGATCTGCTGCACGGTCGGCTGACCGCTCGAGTCACATTACCGTGCAGTCGTTCCGTCTGGCTCCAGGTTGGTCAAGGATGCGCTGTGAACGGGTCAGCACTGGCCGCGGTTGGTCGCGGCGATACAGAGGCCCGCCGACGCGAAGCGCCCCCGCATCTCCGCATCGCTCTTGATACTGGCTGTGGCGCTCGCACCGGTGTCCGATGCCGAAGAAGCAGGGAGGAGTCAGTGACCACCCACAGCCCATTTCGCCCCTCGTTCGGCGTGTCGCCACCGCTGCTGGCCGGGCGCGGCGGCACGATCCAGGCGTTCGCCACCAGTCTCGACGATCCCACTGGCAGCTCACTTTCCGTTTCCCTTGTCACCGGACACAGCGGTGTGGGCAAGACGGTGCTGCTGAACAAGCTTGAGGCCATCTCAAGGGCGCGTGGCCGACTTGTCGTGGCTGAGACCGCTACCCGTGGCCTGCCGGCCCGGATCACCGCCGACCGCCTGCACCCACCGTCCAGCGGCAGAACGATCGACGTGCTGATCACAATCGACGAGGTCCATGGCGGTGACATCGACGAGCTGCGCACGGTGCTCACCACATGCAAGGCCGCTGCGCGCGGCGGCCCCCGCGTCGACGTGGTCGTCGCTGGGCTACCGCCGGCCGCAACAAGTCTCGCCGGACAGCGTGCGCTGCCGCTCCTTCGCGATGCTCACCGGGTCGAGCTGGGCATGATCGACCATGACGAGGCAGCGGTTGCCATTCGCGTACCGGTTGAGCGTGCGGGACGGACCATCAGCGATGATGCTCTCGCCAAAGCAGCAGCCGCCGCGCGCGGCTATCCGTTCCTGATCCAGCTCGTCGGACACCTCGCATGGAGCCGCCGCCCCGGTAGTACCACGATCACCAGCGCCGATGTCACAAGCGCCAGCGTCGAGGCAGCTCGTCTCGTGGGCCGCATGATCCACGAGCCCTCACTGCGGCGCCTTGCCCCGCCTGAGCTCGGATTCCTCGAAGCGATGGCGGCCGACGACCACCCCAGCTTCCTCTGCGATATTTCGGCACGCACAGGTTCCACCCCCGGCGATGCGGAAGCGTGCGCACTGTGGCTGACAGAGGCGGATCTGATCGAGCCCGCCGGCCAACGGCGCGTCGCGTTCGCGCTCCCGTACCTACGCGAGTGCCTGCGCGACACACGCTGATGAGCTACCTCGGGCCCCGATCGCCGACCCATGACAGGGTCCGCCAGCCAAGCGCACTTGATCTACGACACCTGGCGCTGGGGCCCGCTGCCGGGGGGCGCTACCCGTCGCGCGCGTCGACTACTGCGGCGGCGATCTGCTTCCACTCCGTCACGTCGCCGGCGTCGGGGCCGAACACCGCCCCGTACGACAGCACGACCTTCTCGCTGTGCAGTGGCGTGTCGTCGGCCTCGTGGTCGTAAACGGTTAGCTGCCCGGTGCTGCTGTGGGCGGGGTCGCGGATGACTTCCACCTGGTAGCGGCGGTCGAGGCGGGACCACCAGATCAGCCAGTCGCCGTCGGTCGCCGCGTTGCTGTCCCAGTCCATGATCGGCCCGGCCGGCGCGGTACGTGCGGGACGGGGCATCCCGAGCACGGCTCCGTTGATGTCGATCAGGCGTTGCTGGACGGCCTCGTTCGCGAGGTCCCAGGGCATGTCGGTGTCGAGCAGTATCGATACGGTCTGCAGGTAAAGGTTCGATCCCCACAACGCGCTGCCGCCCGGTTGGCCGAGCCATTCGCCGGCGAGCGCGAGGTCGAGCATGTCCCGCAATGCGGTGGGCGCGGTGTGCGGAAATTCCCGCTGGCGTGACAGAGCCCGCAGATAGGCGGCCGCGGATCGGTAGGCGCATGTGTCGTTACCGGCGAACCCCATGGTGTGTCCGTCGGGGTGGTGGAGCTGTTGTATCGAGCATTCGCACAGCAGGTCGACGGCGTTGATGTTCGGGTAGTCGAAGCGTGTCCAGGCGACACGGTGCCAGCCGTCGCCGGGCGGGATGTGTTGCAGAATCCGGCTGCCGGGCGCCGCCTCCCTGCGGTCGCGCAGCGCCGCGACGGGAACCCCGGTGAAGTCGGGTGGCCACGAGGGATCGCGGGGCGCGGGCTCTCGCTGGCTGCCGTACCGTTCCATCTCGATCTGGGATACCGACGGGTATTCAGGTGCCGTGCGCACCCTGGCCCAGACGAGCGGCGTCGTCGTTGCTCGCGGGTGGGCGGCGGCGATGGCCTCGCGGAACGCCGCGTCGGCGGCCGGCCACCGGCTCATATCGGTCGTCGGTGTATCGATGAACAGGGCGCTCGCCGCGTCGAGTCCGGCCCGATGCAGCGCCACGAGCGCGTCGTCGGGCGCCAGGTGTTCATGGGCGGGGAGGAGGAGCGCTATCTGGATTTCGGTGCCAGGCCCGAGCGGATCACTGGCCGTTGTCATGGTCATTGCATCGTCCTTCGCGTCAAGTACTGCCAGGTCCAGCGCTCGCTCCGTGGGGGGCGGCGCCTCCGGCTCGGTGCGTGCGGGGTGCTCCTCTCTCATGCTCCGGTGCGGCGACTGGCTGCGTGGCCGGCGTGCGCTACGGCTTCGGCACGACGGTGGCCCGCTGGTGCAGCTCGTGGACGGTCAGCGATCCGAGGTCGTTGCCGCCGCGTAAGAGGGTGTCGACGCGGATGAGCCGGGTGCGGCGCCAGGCGCCGACGTCGTCGTTGCCGGCGAGCGGGTTGCCGGCGCAGGCCGCCAGGTTGTCGAAGGGGCGGAGCTCGGCGAACAGCTCGTCGGTCATGCCGGCGAGGGCCGGATCGAAGACGACGGTCACCTCCCCTTCGGTGGTGGTGACGGTGGCGTGCGCCTGCGCGAACTTCACGCCGATAGATGCGCGCTCGGCCACGTAGTCGCTGACGATGCGGGTGATGTCGTCGTCTGTGGGCGGGGTCGGTGCTGTGATGGTCACGATGTGTGTCCTCTCCGTTCACCGGGGCGGCCGACGGCGTCCGCCTCCTACCGGGAATGGGACCACGCGGCTACGACAAGTTCCGGCATGTCTTCGGCCGGCGGCACCCCCTCCAGGGTCGAGCGCTGTCGGCGCTTGGGGTTCGAGCGCACCGCACAGCCCCGGCCCCGGCGGCCCCGGATCTGCTCTCGCATGAGAACTGTCAACGCCAACCGAGGTTGATCATGTTGCCGCAGCACCGTTTCGGACGAGCCCTTGTCCACTACCGGCACATGCCGGTAGTGTGCGTCACATCGGAGTTGCAACCGATAATTTCACAGGAATCTGGTCTTCTCGTGAGAGGTTCGCAACTCGATGATCCATCTTCCGCCGACGCATTTCGGTCGTCGCGTATTGCGCACTGTCGCCGCGGGCCAGGTCGTCCGAATCGAGGTTCGGCTCCCCGCGGAAACCGCCCAGCGGTTGTACACCCGCGCCGGTCAGACCGAACGCACCCTCAGCTCCATCACCGCCGAAGCGATCGACGCGTTGTGTGACAGCGAGCCGGAAGCCGGCCGGTCCCGTGCGGGGCCATGAGCGCAAAAAGCGAAGAGACCGGGCTGCCACCCGGCCTCTTCCACAGTATTCACAGCGGTTGGCGCCGCTGCTCATATCTCTTCTCGCACCTCTTGGAGGTTCGCTGTGTCTATTTCAGCCTGCCTACGGGCTGCTGTCAACCCCCGCACTGCCCGCCCTACGGTTTTGCGGCGCCCGACTCCCCGGGCGGAGGTGGCGTGGTGAGGTCGGATTTCATCACCGGCACCTCTGTCAGCGCCCGCAAAGGAGTCCGCCGCACCCCTAGCCAGATCCGCACCCATCTGTCGAACACGCTGTCCAATGACGAGGCACTCGCCGCGTTGCAGGAGCCAGAGGTGCGTCGCCGCGCCGTCGCCGGCTGCACGGCGGTGATCTGGGACGGTTCCGATACCCGCATCATCAGGCTCGACGCACTCGCCGGCGTGGCCCGCGGCGGGGCGCTTCCAGTGCGGCGGCTCGGTTCGCACATGCAGGCCAGATCGAACCTCATGCTGCACACCACCCGCAGCAGCGGCAGACCCGCCGTCGTGTGGGCCGAATCCAAGCTCGAGGAGCTGTGGATGATCGCGCTCGACCGGCGCGCCGACGTGACCGGCTACCAAAGCCAGCCGTGCATCCTGGTCTGGCCGATCGGCACCAAGAAGATCCTTCAGATCCCTGATCTACTGATCACCACTGACAGCGGCATCGAGATCGCGAGTGTGCGCTCCGAGTCGCTGCTCAACGACTACGCCCGCGCAATGCTGGCCGACCTGATGCCCGACACGCTCGGCGCACACGGCATCGACTACACGCTCCGCGGCAGTATGCCCCGCCAGCACGCCGTCAACCTGCGGCTTCTCGGGGCACTGCGCTGGAAATGCCCTGTCACACGCGAGGAGTGGTAGACCGAGACCGACAGCCTGGCGCGGACCACGACCACGCTCGGCGCCGCCGCCGACGCATATGGCGGCGGCCCCACAGGCCGGGCGCGCGTGCTGCGCACACTCGCCCAGTGCCACTGCGATACCGATCTAGACCGTCCGATCCGGCTCTCGTCGAGGCTGTGGTGGCGATGAGCAGCAACGGCGACACCCCACGGTTCGGGATCGGGGCGCGCCTCGAGCTCGCCGGCCAGTTGTGCTCCATCGTCACCATCGCGGCGGCAGCAACTCCGCCGGTGGTCACCGTCCGCACCGATGACGGCGAGTACCTCGATATCCCTTTATTGCAGGCCATCGGCATGTTCCAGGCATTCCATCAGGCCGACCGCCCCCGGCTCGCCGAACCGGGCGACGTCCTCGACGATCTCCCCGACAGGGCCCGCTCGCTCGCGCTCGAACGCGCGCATCATGTACGCGAGGCCCTTTACGGCGACCCCTCTGGGACCTGGCGGGCCGGAAGCGACCCGCGTTTCGATCCCACCGTCACAACCCGCAAGGAGCGCATCGCCCAGAAGGTCGGCGATCTCGCGCAAACCCCCGGCTATTCTCGCTCCAGCTTCTACCGCATGATCGGAAAGTTCGAGAGTGGGGGAGTGCGATCCCTCGCCCCGCACCAACCCGAGGGACCACGCCACGACAACCCCCTTATCGGCCTGCAGGACGACTCGTACCAGGTCATCCTCCGGGTGCTGACCGATCTCCAGCGCCACGGCTCGACCGTCCACCTGCAGGCCCGCATCAACCGCATCCGCCGCGAGCTGGACTCCCACGGCATCGACGATCCCCGCCTGACCCCCTACACCCTGGAAATGGCTGTCCGGTTCGTATCCCAGGAGATCGGGCTGACCGGTACCGCGAAGTCCCGCCGCTCCCAGGGGGCACGTGCACAACGCGGCTACCGACGCCCGCCGCCATCCATGCCGGGCGAACGCATCGAGATCGACGCTACACAGGCAAACATCGAGGTGTACTGCCCGCACACGGGACGACGGTTCCGGCCATGGCTGTCGGTGGCGGTCTGCGTCGTCACCCGGCTGATGAGCATCCGACTGTCCCCAGACAAGCCCTCCGGCCGTGACACCCGACTGCTGCTGTTCGATCTGATGTCCCCGCTGGTCCTGCCTGAGCGGTCCCGCCCGCACTCGCTGACGCTCGGCGTTCCCGACGTCGTCGCCTTCAACCCAGCCCTCAACATCGGCACTGTGGTCATGGATCACGGCGGCGAATACGAGAACCTGCGGGTCATCGACGCGCTCGCCCGCTGCGGGGCCACCATAGAGTTCGCGCGCACGCGCCGCGGCATGGATAAACCGTTCGTCGAGTCCGCCAACCGCACGCTCGACATCATGCAGCAAGATCTGGCCGGATACGTGGGCCGCGGCGCCCAGCACCGGGGCGATGGCGTCACGCCCGAGCTCACGCTGGCAGGGCTGCAGTCGATCTTCCAGGAGTGGGCCACCACCTACTATCCGTACCGGCCGCACAGCGGCCTGCCCTCACCGACCACCCCCGGCCGGTACCTGACACCAGCGCAGCGCTACGAGCAGGCACTCGTGTGCGGCGGCGACCTCCACGTCGCACCGCACCCCGATGACGTGTTCGCGTTCCTGGACTCTGTAGTACTCACGATCGCATCCGACGGGGTTCACGTCGGCAACTTCCGGTATGACGCACCGATCCTGAACACCATCCGCCACGGCACACTGTCTCCGCTGTCCCGGCCAGGACGTGAGCGGCGGTTCTACTTCGACCCTTACGATCGCGCCCGCCTGTTCTTCCGCGACAACCACGACGGCCGATGGCACGTCCTGCACGCCATCCACGATGACGGCAGCACCTTCCCGCCCTTCAGTGAGCTCGTCGCCGACGACCTGACACGGTTCCTCGGACGCAGCCGTCTCACACGCGGGGAACGTGCGAGCGCCGGAACAGCGTTCCGCCGCTTCGCCGAACATGAAGCCCGAACTGAGACTGTGCGCTGGTCCCGCGACCGCGCCCGCGTTGAAGCGTCCGTCAACGACCCTGCATCGACCCCCGGGTCGATCGAGACCACCAACGTAGATCCGCCCTCGCCTCCGCCTGTCAATGTCGACACATTCGCGACATGGGACACCGGAACCGCCAACGACGACACGGAGGACCTCTGGTGAGCACAGCAACGCTCGGCGGCCTCAGTACCGCTGCATCGCCGCCGGTGCTGCAGAACCTGAAGGATTGGCCTCGCCTACGAAGGCGCGATACCGCTGATCCGCCACCCTGCGGACTCGATGGCGATCTGAGCGCCGTGACTCGATGGATCCGGTCAATTGGCCCGATCGAGACGTCCGACATCCACGGAATCGAACAGGCCATGCACCAGGTCATCGACCACAACCAGCATACGGTCAACGCCGACCGCCGGTGGCTCGCTGTCAACGGCCCAGCCATGGTCGGCAAAACCCAGGCCGTGACCGCAGCCATGCTGCGCGTTCATGACGAACTACTGCGCTATCCACACGATCCCGGCACTGGGATCCGCGCCGCCCACATCCCGGTAATATTCGTCGGCGACGCCGGCGCGAGCTGGCCGAACCTGCTGCGATCGGTGGCGGAGTTCGCGAGCATTCCTGTGGCCCGATCGTACCCGGGCACCGACATCCTCCGAACGCTTCGCGCCGTTCTGCCGCGCCTCGGCACGCACCTGATCGTCGTCGACGACGCCCACATGCTCCGCCGCGTCGGCGTCGCCCGGGATCTGACGGACAATCTCAAACTGACTCTCGACGCGTTGCCGGTGACGTTCGTGTTCGCCGGCGCCGGCCTCGAACACAGTGCCCTGCTCAAACGTTCGGACAGGTCCGAAGACGCGTACTCCGCAGCAGTACAACTCGCGGGGCGCATGCAGCGCTGGGAGCTTGCCGCGTTCAGCAGCACAGACGACGCGCAAAGGCGCGCGTGGCATCGACGGGTCGGCGCTTTGATGACGCGCCTCGAGCTGATCGACGGGCTCGATACCACGTCACTGCGGGAACCGACTTTTGCCGCGAACCTGTTCGGCTTGGCCGACGGGCTCACCGGGTTGTCGTTCGAGTTGCTCAAGGACACGGTAATCCGCGCCATCAGTCAGCATCGGCACCCGACGACTGATGACCTTCTCGCCGCAGCCAAAGCCCGGGGGAGGACACGCTGATGCTGCCGATCATCGCCGACCTGCTGCCCGACGAATCCCTGGACTCGTGGATCGAGTATCTCGTCGACCTCAACGCCTGTCGACCGCGCGACATCACCGGGACATACGACCTAAGCAACTATGACCGGGCCGTGCCGTTCACCCGGAACGCCAATGCCCACACCCTGGAAACGATCGCGACGAATACCGGTGTCCCCGTTGAGCGGCTCCGCCACGCCACAATGCGGCGGTATGAGAATGTCGGGCTGGCTCATACCGTTGGCCATTGCGCTGGCGAGGGCGCGTGGTCGCACGTGCGCGGCAGCCGCTTCTGCCCCGAATGCCTGCAAGCGGGCAACCTGCGGTGGAAGCTCGCGTGGCATCTGCGGTGGGTCACCGTCTGCGACACCCACCGCACAGTGCTCGCCGACTATTGCCCCGCTTGCGGTTCACGCGCTCGCGACGCGCGAGTCCACCACCCGCGAACTGCCAGTTCACCAGTGTCTGCATGGCGCTTGGCTCGATGTCCTTACGCCTGTTCGACAGAGACACTCGCTGCGAGTGCTGCGCATCAGATCGAGATCGACAGCGCTGCGTACCGGGCGCACCAATGGCTGACCACAGTGCTCGACACCGGTGGCGCCGTGTGCGCCTACGCAGGTGGCGAGTACCTCACCGCCAAGAGCATCCTCTCGGATGCCGCCCCGATCGTCCGGGCGGCTCTCAACGCGATGACCTATGTCGACGGCGTCGGCACACTGCCCGGCGGATCCGACCCCGGATCGTGGACGCGGCAGCTGACTGCCGCCGACTTCGTGCGCACATCCGCCGGCCGCACGGGCGCCGCCGCCGTGACCACCCCCCAGTTCCTCCTCGCGCTGACCGCCGCCGTCGAAATCCTCACCACCGCCACCGGCCCCAAGGAGCTTGCCGGTACATGGTTGACGCCATCGCGCATCAAGAAGCTGGGAAACCACCTGGCCCGGTCGAAGAGTGCCCGTCCGACAGTGCACCTGCTACGACTCTTGGGACGCAAGCCACCCACTGGAACTGGCACGGCCGTCACCGACCGCATCGGCCGCCGACGCCCGCAACACTCAGCAAAAGCGCTCTACAGCGCTGTGTCAGATCCGATCGATGCGATGAATCTTCCGACGAACATCTGGCCCGCCGTCTGTGACCACGCACCCGCCATGGTGGGGCGCGTCGCCCGGAACTTCCCGCTGACCGCGCCAATCGCCCTCGCCACGATGGGACGCCGAGTCGACTACGCGCTTCTTGCCGCCGAGTTCGGACACGACCTCGCCGCCGACGAGGTCCGGGGCGCGCTCAACCACCTGGTGAGCAACGAACTCGGGACCGCCGTCTTCAACTATCTATGCCAGTTGCACGCACACCTTAAAACTTGCCCGCCACCGATCGACTACCGGCGACGACGCCGGCTCTTCCCCACGCCCGCCGCTATCGGACGCAACCACACCCGCCAACTGGCCCGCGCCGGGGGCATGTACCTCACTGACGCATTCACCTGGAAGATCCAGCGGTACGTCTGGCAACTGCTGACAGGCAACGACCCACTGGTCACCCACGGTGCGCAGCTCCTCCACGGGCCGGCCGCGTACAGCTATCGCAAGTTCGTCCAAACCATGCCCGAGGGCCTACGGGACGCTGCCGGAGAAGTCGCCGCCCGGCTGCTGCTGAAGCACCGCATCGGCGAACCCGTCACCTACACCCCCGAGTACAACGACGCCACCCAATCGTGGTCGCCACACGGCCGCGAGCAACGCTTCCTCGAGACGATCGGCCGCACCGACCTACGCCGCACCAGCCTGTCGCTGCGCCTTGCCGCCTCCGCTGCCGGCGACGTTGAAGAGCTGGTGCACCTCGCCTGTGCCGGTGAGAAATCCGTGGCCCTGAAACTATGCCGCCTCGCCGACACCGCCCACTGCCCTACGCACGGCGACGCCGCAGCCCTCTACGGAATCCGGTCGACCCAGATCGGACGCGAATCGGTGTTCCTCTCCCGCGCCCTCGGTGCGGACATCTTCACTCCAAGAACACGATCCGCACCCCGCACACTCACCGCCGAAGGCACGAAGCTGTACAACCTCGCCCGAGCGAACATCGACCGGCTGAGCCGCATCGCCGAATACACCGGCCCCTTCGCTTCGCCACCCGATTACCCCAAGTCCAGCCGATGAGTACGGGCACGGTGGTGAGCACCGGGGTATTCGTCCGAGCTGCCTGACATGATGACCAGATAGTCGGCTGCTCTGCGACACGCGGGCAACAATGATGCGGGAGGTGGGGCGCGGTGGCGTCGGTGCATGAAGTGATCGAGGCATTCCGGCAGGCGCCGTCGAACTCGGAACGCGGCACCCTGTTCGAACAACTCATGGTCCGCTACCTCCAACTCGACCCCACCCTCGCCCAGCAGTACGACCAGGTGTGGCGGTGGGCCGATTGGCCCGGCCGCGACGGCAAACCCGACACCGGCATCGACCTGGTCGCCCGCGAACGCGACTCCGGCGAGTACACGGCGATCCAGTGCAAGTTCTACGAACCTGCCCACACCCTCGCCAAGGGCGATATCGACAGCTTCTTCACCGCGTCGGGCAAAAAGCCCTTCACGAACCGGGTGATCATCTCGACCACCGACAAGTGGGGCCCGCACGCCGAGGAGGCCCTCGACGATCAGACGATCCCCGTGCAGCGCATCGGGCTCGCCGAGATCGCCGAGGCGCCCATCGACTGGGACATCGCCTGGCCGGCCGGCAACCTCGAAGTCGAGCTCGCACCTGCGGTCAAACACACGCCGCGTAAACACCAGGCTGAGGCGATCGACGCCGTCTTCCGTGGCTTCGCCGCCGGCAACGACCGGGGCAAGCTGATCATGGCCTGCGGCACCGGCAAAACCTTCACGGCCCTGAAGATCGCTGAACGCGCCGCCGCCGAGGCGGGCGGGTCGGCGCGGATCCTGTTCGCCGTCCCCTCGATCTCCCTGCTCTCGCAGACGCTGCGCGAGTGGACCGCCCAAACCACTCGCGACATGCGGGCCTTCGCCGTCTGCTCCGACACCAAGGTCTCCCGCGCGGCCGAGGACATCGCCGCCCACGACGTCGCCGTGCCGGTCACCACCGACCCAGCGCGCCTGGCCTCGGAGATGGGCCACCGCAAACGCGCCAAGGGCCTGACGGTCGTGTTCACCACCTACCAGTCCCTACCGGTCATCCACGGCGCCCAGAACGATGGTGTGGATCCGTTCGACCTGGTCATCTGCGACGAGGCGCACCGCACCACCGGCGTCACCCTGGCTGGCGCGGACGAGTCGGCGTTCGTGCGCATCCACGACGACGATTACATCCGCGCCGCTCGGCGGCTGTATATGACGGCGACGCCGCGCATCTACGACGAAGCGGTGCGGGCGAAGGCCGACGAGCATGCCGCCGAGATCACCTCCATGGACGACGAGCAGGTGTACGGCCCGGAGCTGCACCGGCTCTCGTTCGGCGACGCGGTCGAACGGGGTCTACTCACCGACTACAAGGTCCTCGTGCTCACCGTCGACGAGGACATGGTCGCCGCCCCGTTGCAGGCGCAGATGTCTGCCGGGTTCGGCGAGCTGCGCCTCGACGACGCGTCGAAGATCGTGGGCTGCTGGAACGGGCTGGCGAAACGGGCCGGCACCGCCCCCGACGGTCAGGGCTTCACGCCGGGGGAGCCGCCGATGCGCCGGGCGGTCGCGTTCGCCGAGAACATCAAAGCCTCGAAACTCCTCGCGAGTGTCTTCCCCGCGGTGGTGGACGGCTACCGCGACATGCTCGACACCTCGGCCGATGACGGCAAGCCCGTCGACACCACCAACCTGGACTTGGCGTGCGAGGTGCGGCACGTAGACGGCACCTTCAACGCCCTGCAGCGTGGCCGCGAACTGGCCTGGCTCAAAGCGCCCATCCCGGCGGGGGAGTGCCGCATCCTGTCGAACGCCCGCTGCCTCTCGGAGGGCGTCGACGTGCCGGCCCTGGATGCGGTGCTGTTCCTGCACCCGCGCAAATCGGTGGTCGATGTCGTGCAATCCGTGGGTCGGGTGATGCGCAAAGCCGAGGGCAAGGACTACGGCTACATCATCCTGCCCGTGGCCGTGCCCGCCGGCGTGGCGCCGGAGAAAGCCCTGGCCGATAACCAGCGGTTCAAGGTGGTCTGGCAGGTGCTCAACGCGCTGCGCGCCCACGACGACCGGTTCAACGCGATCGTCAACTCCATCGCCCTCAACACCACCACCGATGCCGGCGCGGATGCGGGGCAGGGGACGGAGGCGATCCTCGGCGGGCACATCGGCCCCACCGCCGCCGCGAATCCGGCATCGACCGGCGGGGAAACCGAGACCATCGAGCCCGGAGACGGGGGCGACCCGTATGCGGTGGATCCGGCCGCCGCGGACCGGGAACTCGCCAAGCAGATGGCGTTGTTCTCGCTGTCGGAGTGGCAGGAGGCGATCTACGCGCGGATCGTCACCAAGGTCGGCACCCGCACCTACTGGGAGGACTGGGCAGGCGATGTCGCCGACATCGCCAATGCGCTAATCTCCCGCATCCGCGCCGTCCTGGGCCAGGCCGATACCGAGGTGGCGGAGGGGTTCGCCGCGTTCGTGCAGGGCCTGCGGGACAACCTCAACGATTCCATCGGCGATGACGATGCGGTCAGCATGCTTGCGCAGCATCTGATCACCAAGCCGGTGTTCGATGCCCTGTTCGCCGGGCACGAGTTCGCTACCCACAACCCCGTCTCGATCACGATGCAGGCGATGGTCGACCTGCTCGGCGCCGCGGGGCTGGAGGCCGAGACGGCGCGGCTCGAGGGGTTCTACGCGTCCGTGCGGGTACGGGCCTCGGAGGTGACCACGGCCGAGGGTAAACAGCAGGTGATCGCGGAGCTGTATGAGAAGTTCTTCAAACTCGGCTTCGCGCGTCAGGCCGAGGCGCTGGGCATCGTGTACACGCCGGTGCAGATTGTGGACTTCATCCTGCGGGCCGCCGACCAGGCATCCCGGGACGCGTTCGGCCGGGGCATCACCGATGCGGGTGTGCATGTTCTCGACCCGTTCACCGGCACCGGCACGTTCCTGACCCGCCTGCTGCAGTCCGGGCTCATCGACCGGGATGATCTGGCCCGCAAGTATGCGGACGAGTTGCATGCGAACGAGATCATGTTGCTGGCCTACTACATTGCCGCGGTGAACATCGAGACCACCTTCCACGCCCTCCCCGACGCCGGCACCGGCGGCGGGTATCGGCCGTTCGAGGGGATCGTGCTGGCCGATACGTTCCAGATCACCGAGGACGGCGACAGCCTCGATACCGTGATGTTCCCGCAGAACAACGAACGGATTCTGCGGCAACTGGGGGTGCCGATCAACATCATCGTCGGCAACCCGCCCTACTCGGTGGGGCAGAACAGCGCCAACGACCTCAACGCGAACATCGCCTACCCCACCCTCGACAATCGGATCGGTGACACCTACGCGAAGCGGTCGACCGGGACGAACAAGAACAGCCTGTACGACTCGTATCTGCGGGCGTTCCGGTGGGCGACCGACCGGATCGGCGACGCCGGCGTCGTCGCCTTCGTGTCCAATGGCGGCTGGGTCGACGGCAACACCGCCGACGGCATCCGCCTGTCCCTCGCCGACGAATACTCCCGCATCTACGTCTACAACCTGCGCGGCAACCAGCGCACCGCCGGCGAGCTCTCCCGCAAAGAGGGCGGCAAGGTATTCGGCGCAGGCAGCCGCAACACCGTCGCGATCTTCCTCGGCGTCAAGAACCCCGCGCACACGGGCCCGTGTGAGGTGTTCTACCACGACATCGGCGACTACCTGTCCCGCGACGACAAGCTCGACCGCGTCGACAAAGCCACCTTGACGGACCTCAGCTGGACCGCCGTCACCCCGAACAGCCACGGTGATTGGCTCGGCCAGCGCGACGACGCCTTCGCCACCTGGCCCGCCATCGGCAACAAGAAGCCCAAGCCCGGACAGATCACGGTCTTCGCGGCTCACTCTCGTGGATTGGCTACCGGGCGTGACGCATGGTGCTACACCTCCTCACGCGCCGGCCTCCAAGAGAACGTCACCGAAATGCTCGACCAGTACGCGCAGGTGCGACGCGAGTTCAACACGCACGCGCAGCAGGCGGGGCTCGCACGCCGCAGCGAGCAAGACGTCACTGCCTTCCTACGCGCGCACCCCGAGTACACGGGTACGGGCCGGGTCAGTTGGAACTCCAGCCTCAAGCAGCAGCTCGCCCGAGACAACGTTCTCGTTCGCGACGATAATGCGTTCCGTACGTCGCTCTACCGACCGTTCCAAAAGCAGGCAAGTTACTTCTCCAACGCCCTCAACGAACGCCGCTACCAGCTGGCGTCGATGTTCCCGACCCCCCACCACACCAACACCGGAATGCAACTCAATGTCGGGGGGACACCTTCACCATTTTGTGGGCTCATGGTGGATTCTCTTCCAGACCTAAACTTCTTCGGCCAAGGAGGTCAGTTCTTCCCACGCTGGACCTACGAGAAAGCCGCCGCCACGGACGGGCACCTGGACCTCGCCACCGGTGATGGTGTGGTGGATGAGTGGGGGTATCGGCGGGTCGACAACATCACCGACGCCATCCAGAACCTCTACTCCGAGGCGCTGTGCGGGCCGGTGTCGAAGGACGACATCTTCGACTACGTCTACGGGCTCCTGCACGACCCCGCCTACCGGCACGCCTACGCCGTCGACTTGAAGAAGATGTTGCCGCACATCCCCACCCCCAAAACCCGCGCACGGTTCGACCAGTTGGCGGATGCGGGCCGGCGGCTCGCCGCACTGCACATCGGCTACGAGAACGTCGAACCGTACCCGCTCGACGTCCAGCTCAAGGCGGGGGCGGATCCTGCCGTCCGGGAGACGTGGCGGGTGCAGAAGATGAAATGGGCCAAGACCGTCGACCCCGACACGGGCAAGAAGGTCGACGACCACACGGCGATCGTCTACAACCCCAAGGTCACCATCACCGGCATCCCGAAGGGTGCGGAACGGTACCTGCTGGGCTCACGCTCGGCGCTCGGCTGGGTCCTGGATCGCTACCAGGTCAAGACCGACAAGGCGTCGGGGATCGTCAACGACCCCAACGACTGGGCAGATGAACACCACGCCCCCCGCTACATCGTCGACCTCATCGGCCGGGTGACCGCCGTTGCCGTAGAGACGATGCGGATCGTCGATGGCCTCACCGAAGAGACGAAGCCATAATGCGTCCCGGAATGCAGGCATGGTTCAGGTATCAGTGGCTCGTAACGATCGGAATCTCCGGACATGCCAGAGAGTGCGCTGTCCGCATCGAACGATAGAGTCGCTCAGGTTTTTACGTGACAAATATTCGTTTCGAAAGGAATACCGTGGGAAACAAGACATCCGAGGCAATCAACATTTGCGTCGACGAGCTGGCGCTATCGCTAGTCGGATGGCAGGTAGAAGACGCTCAAGCGCGGCTCGTCACCAAACCCGGCTACGCGAACGACTACGAGCAGCAGGTTGCTTTCTCCGGTTCCTTCCGGTTCTTACCCGAGGACTGGACTGATCGGTTCAAGGATAGCGATGGCAGTGACTATGCTTCGGAGGTCTTCCTTACACTGAATCGACGCGATACACCCGCGCCTTCGAGTGACTATAAATGGATCGTACTTGAGAAGATAAGGAAGGCCAAGAAGGGCCTTATCCGCGTATCTGCCAAGAGTGACACCTGGTCGTGTCGTGTCCCGCTTACCACGAAAGAAATCGATCTCCGCCTGACGGCCCACGATCTCGACGATGTTCGGAACCTATTCATAAACTCAGATCTCATGCTTCCAAGTCCGACTACACCTCTCGAGATCACTGTGGTGGACGAGACCAGCGTGGATGCTCCTCATCCGAAGGTCGCCGTCGCAAATGCCTTCCTTTCGAAGGGGGACTACCGCACTACATTGACCGTGCACACCGAAGGCTCCTTCGAATTCGGTAGCGCGGAGGATCTTCTCAAGACATACCTGGGTCGGCTTGATTGGGAAAATGACGGATCCACGGTGAAGGATTTCGCACCATTTGAAGTGGACGTCCCCGAGATCACATTTGAGATCCTGGACGACAGCGGGTTCCTGCTCGATGATCGCCCCTGCACGTTTTATGGCCACATACCGGTAGACGCCCAGGGGGCTACTCCCCGTCGCCAGCCTCGGTGGATCGGCCGCAGCGTCATTGACATCGCTGACCTGCCAGGTGATCCGCACCGGGTCGTCGTGCGCGTTATCGACGGTGAAGAATGATCGAGATGATTCACCACCTGTCAGCGTTGCAAGCCCAGATGGTCGACGAGCATAGGCAGGCCCCAGGGCTTTTTGGGGAGATCGCCCGAATGGAAGACCTGCTGGCCGACACCTACCGCAATCGAGTTCCCTACGAGTTGCTGCAGAACTCCGATGATGCTGGATCCACCATCATCACCATCACTGGTCTCGGTGGAAGCGTATGGTCGTGGGCCAACAATGGCCGATCGCTGCCCGCCGTTGACGCTGAGGCATTGTGTAGAAGTGCAAGTTCGACCAAGCACCGAGGCGGTGACTCGATTGGATACCGCGGTATCGGGTTCAAGTCTCTCGCTGCAATCGCCTCGCGTGTCGATATCCAGTCCTCCGACGTGGCCTTTACCTTCGACCGAAAAGTCACTGCCCAGCTGCTCGGCGAACGGTCACCCTCTGCAGTCCCTCTGATCCGGATCCCGTGTGATATCCGCAACACCGACTGGATCGACGGCGCAACTTTCACGATCTTCGGCCGCGGCGGCGCTGATGCCCCGCTGGCCGCCATCGACCCGACGAGTCTGCTGTTCCTGCGTCACGTCTACCGAGTCGACATCAGCACCTCCGAGCGACCCATCAGCATCCGTGTGGATCGCAATGAAGGGGGCGTGACACTCCACGACCAGTCCGGGGCCGCGAGATTCGGTCTACTGCGGCACGAGTCGGCGACGATCGCTGTCCCGCTCGATGCACGCGCCCAGTCGCTAATTGGGCTTCGCGGCCGGCTCGCATGCGGGTTGCCGTTGGACGACGAACCCGGCCTGCCCGTGGCCGTATCCGGAGATCTGCTAACCGATCCGTCACGAACACACGCCGTTGTCGAGGACGAATCCACTCGGCAGGTGCTCGCAGAGGCCGCTTCCGCGATCGCACACGAGCTGACTACGCCAGAGGCTCCATTATTCCAGCGGCTCTGGGAGTTAATCCTGGAGGGCGAAGATCTCCGCTCCCTCTTGGTGTCTTCGCACGTGACAGCCAGCAGCGCTCTGCTCGGTGCGCTCCAACGTGAAATGAAGTCCCGGACAAAGCCCTTCGCCTACTCGCCGGTACCTCTGACGACCGACGAGGTCACCTACGTCTTCCCAGCAGGTGCACCGGTAGCGCTGTATGCGAAGAAAAACCAGCGCAATGCACGTGCGCTGAAGTCCGTCCTGGGGCTCGACACCCTCGAGCTCCAGCGGCTCGTCGATGAATCTGTGGTCGCGAAGTTGTCCGACGAGTCGATTGCGACCCTGGGCACGCACCTGGGAGAGATGGCCCGTAGCTACGGTAGGAGGCTCACCGCCGCCGAGCAGCGCGTTGTCGACAGGGGGCCGACCGTGTCGCCGCCGCCCTCCCCGCCAGTCATCGTCCAACGCCCAACAGAAGATGCGCGCCAAACACATGTGCCCCCCACGGGGGAGCCTCTGGCAGACATCGTCTCCAGGTGGCGCACTGCCGAAGTCGCCACCATGGAGTACCTCAATGGCCGCGGGTGGCGCCTTGAAGACGTCAGCGGGCAGAATGTCGGCTACGACCTCTCGGGCAGCGACCCTGCCGGAGAGCCAGTCCGAATCGAGGTCAAGAAGGTCGACCACGCGGATGCGCGGTTTGCCATGACGAACAACGAGATGTCCCTGATGCTCGCATCCCCAGGTGGCTACCTGCTGGCAGTGCTGATAGGGGACGGTCGCTACGTCAAGCTCATGCTCGTCGACCCCAGCAACGACGAACTGCCAAGGGAACGGGTCTGCCGCAGATGGGATTGGGAGTTCACCGACTGGGCACGCTTCGCGACCGTCGTCGAATGATCAAGCGTCACGACGCCGGTCTCTCCGACCACGGTAGGGCCGGCGCCGTCAGCTTGGACGCCGTCCGCTTCCCCCTGCCGAGGCGCGAACGGAAGCACAACGGACACTCAGGATAGCCTTCCCTTCTTGGTGTTTCTCCGAGCTCCCAGTCCCAACCGAACGCAAAACCCCAGGAGCCAGTCCCAGAATCCCAGGTATAACGCGTTCAGTCCCAGAATCCCGCGCGAGCGGCACGCCCTACCCTCGCGCCATGTCCACGAACCGCGACAAATGCAGTTGGTGCGCCACGGTGACCGTGGCGGTGGGACCGTTGCGGTGCTTGCCCAGGATCAGGTCGGCTTCGCCCATGCGCGGGTCGTCCCGCTCGAACGCGTCGGGGCGGTGCAGCAGGATCACCATGTCAGCATCCTGTTCTAGCGATCCGGATTCGCGCAGGTCGGACACCATAGGCTTCTTGTCGGTGCGCTGCTCCGGGCCACGGTTGAGCTGACAGATCGCCACCAGCGGAACCTCGAGCTCCTTCGCGAGGAGTTTGAGGCTGCGCGAGAAGTCCGACACCTCCTGCTGCCGCGATTCGACCTTCTTACCCGACGTCATCAGCTGCAGGTAGTCGACCACGATGAGCTTGAGGTCGTGCTTCTGCTTGAGCCGCCGCGCCTTGGCCCGGATCTCCATCATCGTCATGTTCGGCGAGTCGTCGACGAACAACGGCGCCTCGGAGATCTCGCTCATGCGTCGTGCCAGACGAGTCCAGTCGTCGTCGGACATCTTGCCGGCCCGCATGTCGCCCAGCTTCACCTTGGCCTCGGCGGAAAGAAGACGCATCACAATCTCCGTCTTGCTCATCTCCAGGGAGAAGATCACGCTCGACATTCCGTGTTTAACGGAACATGATCGCAAAAAATCCATTCCCAGGGTGGATTTCCCCACGCCGGGCCTGGCCGCCACGATGATCATCTGCCCCGGGTGCAGGCCGTTGGTGACCTCGTCAAGCTCCATGAACCCGGTGGGCACGCCCAGCGACAGGCCGCCGCGCGTGGCGATGGAGTCGATCTCGTCCAACGTGGGCTGCAGCAACTCCTCGAGCGGCACGTAGTCCTCGGTGGTGCGCCGCTCGGTGACCTCGAAGACCTCCGCCTGGGCGCGGTCCACCACCTCATCCACGTCCTGGCCGTCGGCCCCCGCATACCCGTACTGCACGATGCGGGTGCCGGCCTGCACGAGACGGCGCAGCACGGCCTTGTCCGCGACGATCTCGGCGTAGTAGCCGGCGTTCGCCGCCGTGGGCACCGTGGAGATCAGCGTGTGCAGGTAGGGGGCCCCGCCGATGCGCTTGAGCTCGCCGCGCCGGTCCAGCTCCGCGGACACGGTGACGGCGTCCGCGGGCTCGCCGCGGCCGTAGAGGTCCAGGATCGAGTCGTAGATGCTCTGGTGCGCCGGCCGGTAGAAGTCCGACGACCGGACCACCTCAAGCACGTCCGCGATCGCGTCCTTGCTCAGCAGCATGCCGCCCAGCACGGACTGCTCGGCGACCATGTCCTGCGGGGGCTGGCGGCCGAAGTCCTCGGTGGGGGGCTCCTGCGGCAGCGGTCCGTCCGAGAACCCGGACTGATCACGATCGTCGACCACCGACACGCGCTTCAAGCCTCCCCTCACACGAAGGCCCCAGTGGCCTTCGAACTACAACTACACCGGGCCTGTGACAAGTTCTGATCACGCCACGCCGACCGCCCGTATAGAGCCCCGCGCACACCCGCGGACGGGACGCCCGGAACGACCGTAGGACGTCCGCGCGCGAGTGACAACTGCACCTGTGGATGAGGTTGTGGATAAGTTGTGAGTAGTCGCCGCAGACCTGTGAAGACATGCCGCCAGCCTGTGAACCCCTTGTGGACAAGCTGTGGATGAACTTCTGGAGTTATGCCATCCATGCAGGTAGGGACCGCCAGATGAACATCACACCCTGTGAATTGTTGGTTCTTCGGCGTGTCGCGCCGACCCGGCATCCGGGCGTGTCGCCGTTGCGGCCGCGTCGCGCTTTCCACAAGCTGTCCACAAGCCGACGTGACGACCGTCACGACCAGGCCGGTCAGCGCGCCGACCGGGACGGACGACCACTTCGCCCGCCGTGCAGACCGCGCCCGCAGCAGTGAACTGGTACCAGTTCCAGTGCGACGCGAAAACGCCGCCGACCCCCGCGCCGAAAGTCGGTGCGGGGGTCGGCGGCGATGCGCGGCCTACGCGCGCCGGGGCCGGATCAGGCCGCGGCACCGGTGACCGTCAGCGTGAACACGGCAGTGACGCCCGCGTGCAGCTTGACGGACACCTCATACTCGCCGACGCTCTTGATGTGCGTCTTCGGCAGCACCAGGGTGCGCTTGTCGATGTTCGGGCCGCCGGCGGCCCGCAGGGCATCGGCCACGTCGCCGGCAGTGACGGAGCCGAACAGCTTCTCGCCGTCCGAGGCCGTACGCGCCTGCAGCTCCACGGCGTCCAGGCCTTCGATGGCGCCCTTCAGCTCGCCCGCGTGATCGATGTCGCGCACGCGCTTGGCCTCCTGCGTGCGGCGGATGCCCTCCACCTGCTTGAGCGCGCCGCGCGAGGCCACGATGGCCAGCCCGCGGGGCAGCAGGTAGTTGCGGCCGTAGCCGTCCCTGACCTCGACCGATTCTCCAGCAACACCGACGTTCTCGACATCAGCGGTGAGGATCAGCTTCATCGGTAAATCCCCTTCCTCAACGAGCCGTCGGCGTGTAAGGCAGCAGCGCCACCTCACGCGAATTCTTGACGGCAACGGCTACGTCCCGCTGATGCTGGACGCAATTGCCGGTCACCCGGCGGGCACGGATCTTGCCTCGATCACTGATGAACCGGCGCAGCAGCGCGGAGTCCTTGTAATCGATCACCGTGTTGTTCTCTTTGCAAAACGCACAGGCCTTGGTCTTCTGCGCCTTGGTGGCCTGCGCCTTGCGCTCTCGCGCCTTGGCCATGGTCCTTCTCCGTAGTCTGGGTTCTCACGGGGCCTTGCCGCCCCGCTGCGCTCACCCGGCTCCGACGGGCGCCGCCCGGCCCCACCGCGGCGGGGCCCAGGCTGCGCGGGTCAGAACGGGGGCTCGTCGTCCGAAGCGCCGCCGAACGAGCCCGACGCCTGCGGGGCGCTGCCCCACGGATCGTCGCCGCCCGACCGGCCGCCGCCTGAGGGTGCGCCACCGCCGCCGGCATATCCGCCGCCGCCACCGCCACCACGGCTGACCTTCTCGACCTTGGCGGTCGCGTAGCGGAGGGACGGGCCGATCTCATCGACGTCGAGCTCCACAACGGTGCGCTTCTCGCCCTCACGGGTTTCGAAGGACCGCTGCTTGAGCCTGCCTTGCACGACCACGCGGGCGCCCTTGGTGAGGGACTCGGCCACGTTCTCCGCCGCCTGCCGCCAGATGCTGCAGCGCAGGAACAGGGCCTCGCCGTCCTCCCACTGGTTCGTCTGCTGGTTGAACCGGCGGGGCGTGCTCGCCACGGTGAACCCGGCCACCGCCGCCCCGGAGGGGGTGAAGCGGAGTTCGGGGTCTGCGGTCAGATTGCCGACCACGGTGATGACGGTCTCGCCTGCCATGTGTCCTCCTCGTGCGGTCGGCCCCGACGACGGGGCCGCGGGTTGACGCGAATGCTCGGGCATTCACCGGCCGGGCGTGCCGCGCGGATTCCGGGCGTGCTGTCCATCATCGGAACAGTCGTGCCGGAACGGCCCTTTCGCAGCGGCCGGTGGTCGGATCGGATGGTGCTCGGATCGATGGGTGGTTGCCGTGCCGCGAACGCTCAGGCGCTGCGGCGCAGCACCTTGGTACGCAGAACCGACTCGTTCAGACCCAGCTGGCGGTCGAACTCCTTGACCGTGGCGGACTCGGCGGTCATGTCGACCACGACGTAGATGCCTTCGGTCTTCTTATCGATCTCGTAGGCAAGCCGCCGCTTGCCCCAGACGTCCAGGTTGTCGACCTTGCCGCCGGCCTCACGGACGACGTTCAGCAGCGTCTCCATGGACGGGGTAACGGTGCGCTCGTCCAGACTCGGCTCGAGGATGATCATCATTTCGTACTGACGCACGGGACCTCATCACCTCCTATGGGCTTGAGAAACGGCCACGGCGTATCCGTGGCAGGAGGGTCGTTGCGTCAAGCAACCCCGTCAAGCTACCAGACGGGTTGCTGACCTGCGATGTCCGCCCGTGCCGGCACCGTGCGCCGTGGCCGGCTCTCGCAGGTGCGCCTCACGGCGGCGGCGGCGTCAACTGCCGGCTGAGCACCGCAGTGAGCAGGCGCTCGGCGAGCGGCGCGGGAATGGCGTCCACCAGCGCGTGCACCGGCGCCATGCGGGTGGGCAGCCCGGCGGGGACGCCGTCGCCCACGCCCGCCAGCCGCAGCAGGCCCTCGACCTGCTCCTCGCTGAGTTCGGCGGGTTCGATGGTGCGCGCCATCTCCACCAGCCGCGCGTCGGGCTCGACCCGGCCGTGCACGCGGGCCGCGTCGGCCGCCTCACGCAGGGCTGCCAGCAGCTCGTCGATCCGCCCGGCAGCCGCACCGGTGATGGAGGCGTGCGCCGTCATCGGCACCCGCCGGGCACGCGGCGCGGTGCCCATCGACGGCTGCACCTGCAGGTACCACCCGCGCTGCGCGAGCTCGTCCACCACGACGCGCACGTCCGGGTCGTCGGGCCCGCCGTCGTCGGTAAACGCCACGAGCGTCGAGTCCACCGCCCCGACGGTGTGCAGCCCGTCGATCCCGGGGGATCCGTCGGTCCCGTCGATCCCGGCCGCGAGGCGACGCGCAGCACCGTGCGCCGACACGGCCAGGGACCGGAACCCCGGCAAACCGTCGCCCGGGCCGCGGTCCTCGATGCCCAGGAGTTTTTGCACCGCCCAGGCCGACGCCATCGGGCCCACCGGGCGGCTGGACTGCAGTGTCGGGTTGACCAGGGGATACCCCGCCCACCCGGCCAGCGTGAACCAGTGCAGCCGCCGCAGCTCGGCGCTCCGGTGCAGCAGCACGGAGACGCCCTTGGGCACGTAGCCGTACTTGTGCAGGTCCACGGCGACCGACGTCACCCCCGGAATGTCGAACGCGAACGGCGGCGCGTCATCGAGGAACGGCAGAATCCACCCGCCGATGCACGCGTCCACGTGGCAGGGCACCTCCCACCGCGCGGCGGCCGCGGCGATGGGCTCCACCGGGTCCACCACCCCGTATGCGTAGGACGGCGCCGAGACGACGACGAGCGCGGTACGCGGGCCGATGGCTGCCGCCATCTGCTCCGGATCCGCCCGCAGCGTGTCCGGATCCACCGGCACCGTCTGCACCTTGAGGCCGAACAGGTGCGCGGCCTTGAAGAACGCGGCATGCGCCGTCGCCGGCACCACGATCCGCGGATTGCCGGTGCTGCGCCGACGCCGCCAGAGCTCGCGCGCACCGAGCACCGCCAGCAGGCACGACTCGGTGCCGCCGCTGGTGACGGTCCCCACGGTCGCGTCGTCGCCGCCCAGTTGACCGGCGACGATGGCCACCAGGTCGTTCTCGATGCGGGCCACCGACGGGAACTGCGTGGGGTCCAGGCCGTTGACGTGCGCCAGCAGCTCGTAGGCGCGCAGCGCCACCGCGTCGACCTCGCCGAGCCCCGAGTCGAACACGTACGCCGTGGTGGTACCGCCACGGGTGGGCAGATCATCGCGCCGCAGGTCCGCGAGTTCCGCCAGCACCCGGTGCGCTCGGGTACCCAACGGCGTTTCGGCCGCGGAGCCTCGATCCTGCCGCCCCGCCGGTTCCTGTTCTCGTCCGTCCGGATCCATCCGGCATCACCCGCCTCGTCCTATCTGCTCACCTCCTCCAGCATGCCCGGTCCGGCCGTGATCCGGGGGGCGATGCGCCAGCACGAACACGATGCTCAGCAGGGCGCACGCCGCCGGCACCAGCGACATCGACCAAGTGATCGCGTGCAGCGCGGACGACGGCTGGGCCATGGTCTCGTCGCCGGAGCCGGAGACATACCCGCTGAGCCCCAGCACCACGGACACGACGACGAACGGCCCCAGCGCCAGGCCCACCGTCTCGCCCGCCGTCCACACCCCGGTGAGGATGCCCGCGCGCGACGCACCGGTGGCGCGGGCGTCGTCGGCCAGCGTGTCCGGCAGCATGGCGAGCGGGAACATCTGTGTGCCCGCGTACCCGACGCCGACCACGGCCACCAGCGCGTACACGCCCGCCGCCGGCAGCGATCCGCCCGTCGTCAGGCCCAGCGCGCCCGCGGCGAACACCGCCGTCGCCAGCACGTACCCAGGTCGCTTGCCCACCAGCCCGGCGACCCGGTGCCACAGCGGCATCGTCACCAGCGCCGGCCCCACCAGGCACGCGAAGAGCACGGAGGTGAGTCCCTCGTCGCCCAGGTGGTACCGCGCGAAGTACGGTGCCGCCGCGAGCATCGCCCCCGAGGCCACCGCCTGCAGGACGAATGCCGCGAGCAGCGCGACGAACGGCCTGTTGCCGGCGGCGGCGCGCAGCTGGGAGCGGACGGTGCCGGTGACCTCGCCGACCCGCACGGTGCGGATGCCGCGCGTGCCGCGCCACGCGGCCACCATGCCGGCGGCGATCCCGCACCCCAGCACGACGCCCATCAGCGCGTATCCGCCACGTCCCTCGCCGCCCACGGTCACCAGGACCGGCGCGGTGACGCCGAACAGCAGGATTCCGACGGTGAGCATGGCGATCCGCCAGGCTGTGATGGTGGTGCGCTCGGCCGGGTCGGCGGTCATCTCGGTGGGCATGGTCACGTACGGAACCTGGAAGACGCCGTAGCCGGTCGCCGCCAGCAGGAAGAACACGACCACCCAGCCGGCCGCCGCACCGCCCGACAGCGCACCGGGTGTGAGGAAGGTGAGCGCGAACGCCGCCGGCAACGCGGCCGCCCCGGCGAGCAGCCACGGGCGCCGGTCGCCGCGGGCCATGAGCGTGCGGTCGGTCATCCGACCGATGGCGGGCGCGATGAGGACGTCCCACAGCTTGGGCACCAGGACCACGGTCCCGGCGAGCCCGGCGGCGACCGCGAGCGTGTCCGTCAGGTAATAGGCCAGCAGGAGGCCCGGAACCACGCCGAATCCGCCCGTCCCCAGCGAGCCGAGGGCGTAGCCGACTGTCTGGCGGCGCGTGAGGTTCCGGCCCGCGGGCCGCGTATCCGGACGCCCGGCCTCCGCGTCGGTCACAACCCGCCTCCGCCCTCGCCGGCCGTCGCAGCTGCAATCGGACGCTGCCGCACCGCACGCTGTCGTCCTGGTCCGCAGCGTATCGGCGCGGGGCCGGCCGCGCGCGCGAATCAACGGGCGCGCGCCGTCGCCCCCGGGCGTTCTTCCCTACGCTGGCCCCCATGCGCCTGCCCGCCCGGACGACCACCGTCGTCGTCCTCGCATCCCTGGTGACCCTGGTGCTGGGGTACGTCAACAAGGCGCGCTGCGCCGGGCCGCCGTTCTCGGACCTGGGACGCAGCCTCAAGTTCGAGGCCCTCAAGAACGTCGACGTGTGCTATTCGGACATCCAGTACCTGTGGATCGGCCGCGACATCGACAACCACGTCTTCCCATTCCTGCACGGCGGCATCACCGCCTCCGGGAGCCTGTTCGGCGGCACCGTCGAGTACCCGGTGCTCAGCGGGCTGCTCATGTGGCTGGGCGGCATCGGATCGCACACCGACGCCGCCTTCCTGCTCCACAGCGCCATCATCATGGCGCCGTTCGGGCTGCTCACCGCGTGGCTGCTCGGCCGGATCGCCGGGTGGCGGGCACTGTGGTGGTCGCTGAGCCCGGCCGTCGTGTTGTTCGCCTTCCACAACTGGGACCTGCCCGCGGTGGCCGCCACGGTCGCCGCCGCCTTCGTGATGCTGAAGGGCCCCGGCACGCTGCGGACCCGCGGGATGATCGCCGCAGCACTGCTCGCGGTGGGCGCCTGCCTCAAGCTCTACCCGGGGTTGTTCGTGCTGCCCGTCGCGCTGGCGGTCCTGTGGGGCCCCGTCACGCGGCACGCCGCCCCCCCACCCAACGACCCCGAGCCCGACGACCCCGAGCCCGACGACCAGGACGCAGGGACGCCGGCCCGACCATGGCGATCCGGCGCTCTCGACGTGCGCGGCGCGCTCGCCACCGTCGGCGTCGCCGCCGCGGTCGCCGTCGCGATCAACCTGCCGTTCGCCGTCCTCGGGTTCCGCGGCTGGCTGGCGTCGTTCGCCTTCCAGGGCAAGCGCACGGCGGACATCACCACGAACTCCCTCTGGTACTGGGGCCTGCGTCCGCTCATCGGCGACGACGACACCTACGACGCCGTCGTCTCCGTCGCCTCGCCCGTGCTGGTCGTCGCCTCGTTCGCGCTGGCGTTGTGGATCGGCGTCCGGATCGCCCGCCGCACGGGCACCTACCCCTGGCTGCAGGTCTCGGCGGCGATGCTGTGCGGGTTCCTCCTGCTGCATAAGGTGCACTCGCCGCAATACGTGCTGTGGCTGCTCCCGTTCTTCGTGCTGCTGCGCGTGCCGTGGCCGCTGGTCGCCGGGTATCTGACTGCCAACACCGCGCTCGGAATCGCCTTGTTCCGCTACTACGCGGCGCTGGGCACCGACCCGGACGCGGCGCGCCGATGGGAGTACGCGGTGTGGTTCGGCGTGTGGGGACAGATCGCGCTTCTCGCCGTCCTCTTCACCGTATTCCTGCGGGCGTCCCCCACGGGCGATGGCCCGCAGCGATCGCCCCGCAGTCCGGTGCGCCGAGAACCTTCGTCTGGAAAGCCGCCCGATAGAACAACCGTTTTATAGAACACCCGTTCCTGGATATCCCGCCATTCACCCCGTCACCGACCGTCGGGTTGTGAAACGAATTCGGCTCAGTGATCGATCACACCACCAGTGACCGGCGACGGCGGGCCGGAGGCGATCCCGGTGCGCCGTGCGGTGTGGCATGGATGCCCGCCGGCGAGAGCATCTGGGGAGGATCTAGTGCGCACACCGGAACGCGGCCGGCACACGCCGGGCGACGGCACCGAACCCGACGGCACACGCGCGCGGGGAGGCGGAACCGCCGCCCCCGGGCGGGGAGCGGCCACCATCTTCCGGCCCGACGCACCCCCCGCTCAGGCGCGGGTCTACGCGCAGCCCACGCTGTCGCACCGCGAGATCGAGGTGCTGCGCTGCTGGCTGCTCTCGGATTCCAAGACCGAGGTCAGCGGCAAGCTGCACGTGGCGCCCGGCACGATCAAGTCGCACCTGCACCGCATCCGCGGCAAGTACGAGGCGGTCGGCCGCAACGCAGGCACGAAGGCCTCGCTGGTGGCGCGCGCACTCCAGGACGGGATCCTCACCCTCGAAGAGCTGTGACCGAGTCGTGACTTCCGGCGCGGACGCCACAGTGCCGCAAGATATGAATTGCATTGATGTCATTCGCATCAAAGCAGGCCTTCGGGCTTTCGTGGCGCGCATCGTCAATGCACCGGCCACACCTCTCGGACAATTTTAGAACAACAGTTTGATTGCGAACGGACAGGCGTGGACGCATCGCGCAGAAGTTGTCGGAGTCCGTCACTAGCCTCGTTCACGAAAGCAATTTTTCGGTAGATGATCACCTCCGCGAACGGGTTCGTCCGGGGTGGTGCAGGTCCGCAGAACAATGCGTCCGGAACCCCCTGCCTCTGTGATCCGTCCGCCCGCAGCGCCGGACTTCCGACGGACGACGGCGACAGCGCCCGCCGGCTGGCCGCACTGCGCGCAGTCGGCAGTGCGGCAGGGGACGGCATCGCACCGGCCACGGGACGCATGTTCGCGGCGCGACCGGCGGGACATGGCCGTCCCGTCCACGAAGGGAGTTGAGGAGCGTTGGCACACGACACGCCCTCGGACGATGACCGGACCGACCACGAGGCGCACTCCGATTCCGCGAGCACTGCCGGGTCGCGTCGTCGCGTCCGTCCCATGCGGTCCGACCCGACGGGGCGTCCCGATCTCCCCAGCGGCGCGCGGCCGCACCCCCGGCCCCAGCCCGGTCGCGTCGTGCCCCGCCCCACCGGCCACCGCGGCCCGGAAGGGGCACGCCCGCCGGCCCCGCGGAGGCAGCCGGAACAGGAGTCCCGCACCCGGAGTGCGCGCAGCCAGGACCCGCGCACCCAGGATCCCCCGTGGCGGATGCCGGGCGGCCCCGGGCCGGGAGCATCCGCCACTGGAACACCGGGTCCGGCAGGACGGCCCGGCCAGGCGCTGCCCAAGCCCAGCCTGTCGGCGCGCGAGGTGGAGGTGCTGCTGTCCTGGTTCCAGTCGGAGTCCAAAGCGGCGGTATCGGAGAAGCTCGGCCTGGCCCCCGGCACCGTCTCCACGTACCTGTCCCGCATCCGGGTGAAGTACGAGCTGGTGGGACGCACGGCCAACTCCAAGGCGGCGCTCGTCGCGCGGGCGGTGCAGGACGGCCTGGTCACTCTCGACGAGCTCTGACGCCCGCGACGGGGGCCGCACCGATGCGCGGCCCCCGTCGCGGGCGTCAGGTCGCCGTCCGTGCGGCGCCGCCGGTCAGGCGGTCCCCGCCTCGGCCAGCAACGGCCCCGCCAGGTCCGTCGCCGTGCCGAGAATCCCCTCGACCTTCGCGATGTTGCCGTCGTTGATGAGCGCCAGCAGCGAGTCGATGCCGTTGACTGAGATCAGCTGCTCGAACAGGTCCATCACGTCGTCGACGCGGTCCAGGACGCCGTCGAGCATGCCGCCGTCTCCCCCGACAACACCGCCACCGGCGCCGTCCGCCGTGCCGCCGGTGGCACCGCCCCCGGCCTCGGGCGAGCCACCCCCCGGTTCGTCGGCCCCCGACTCGTCCGCCACCGCGTCCTCCGCGGCCGCACCCGCCGCGCCGCCGCCGGCCAGGTAGGTCGCGATGCCGACGGCGATGGCCTTGGCGTGCTTCGCCTGCCCGTCTGCGCTCTCGAGGACCTTCGCGTCACCGGGATTCGAACCGTTGCCCATCTCCACGAACACCAACGGGACCTCCGTGAGCGCCGGGCCTGCGACGTCGCCACGCTCATCCAGCCCGTCCCGGCCCAGGTAGTTCGACGGCGTGAACCCGCTGTCCCGGTACACGTCGCGCATGATCTTCGACGCCGCACGCCCGCCGTCGGCCTGCGCCTTCTCGGCCTTGGCGTCCGTGATCCCGTCGAGCTTCGGGATGATCATGTGGAAACCGTGGTTCGTGGTGTCCGTCCCCGCCGAGGTGGAATCAGCGTGGATGCTCACGGCCACATCCGCACCAGACTCGTTGGCCTTGTCCGCGCGGTCGGTGATGCAGCCTCCCCAGCCGGTGGCGCCGCGGCTCATGACCACGTCCGCCCCCAGCTGCTGCAGGGCGCCCTTGACGATCTCCGCCACGTTGTAGGTGATCGCATACTCGGGGGTGCCGCCCAGCGCGGTCATTCCGGAGGTCTGGCAGTTCTTGGTGCCGCCGTACCCGTCGTCCACCTGCTTGGACATGTCGTGGCCCGCCGCGGACTCCTGATGGCCCGGGTCGAGGAACACGGTCTTGCCGGCCAGGGCGTCGCCGGAGACGTCATCGGCGGCCGCACTCGTGGCCGGCACCACGAAGGCCGCCGCGGTGACGCCCGCCAGCAGCAGCGAAGCGAAAGCAGATCGTTTCATCGTCGGTTGACGCGCGCGCGGGCGACGCGTCGTCCTCCTCCCTCAGGGGCGTCCGGACCTGCCACCGCGGGGTCGGCACTACGCCCAGGCCCCGCGGCCGCTCGAGTCCTCTCGGTGAGCATCGGCGTCAGTGGTCGCTCGAGCGTCAATCACAACGGCATCATGCATCACATGTGCTTCAGTAATCAGGCACGCCTCAGCAACCACTTCAGTCTCAACTTGCACAAGTGAACCAGATACCGCGTGTCAATGCGAGGGACTGGGAGAAATCGGTGATAAAGAAGCCCGCCGCGGGCGGTCCGTCCTCACGTCGGGGTTCGGTCCGCCGGCGGCGGGTGCGGCGCGCACAGTCGACGCCCGGGGCGCTCAGCCGACGGTGGCGTCGGTGATCTGCACCTCCATGGTGGGCGCCGTCATGCCGCCCGGGCCCGGCTCGGTGCCGGCGGCGGCGACTTTGTCGAGCACCGCCAGCCCGGCCTCGTCGATGGTGCCGAACACCGTGTACTCGGGCGGCAGCGGCGAGTCCTTGTACACCAGGAAGAACTGGCTGCCGCCGGAGTGCGCCCGGCCGGTGTTCGCCATCGCGATGGACCCGCGCGGGTAGACGACGGTGCCGGGGCCCATGCCCTCGGCCGGCGCGAGGTTCTGCGGGAACTCGTCGGGAATGGTGTAGCCGGGTCCGCCGCGGCCGGTGCCCGTCGGGTCACCGCACTGCAGCACGTAGATGCCCTGGTCGGTGAGCCGGTGGCACGGGGTGTCGTCGAAGTAGTCCTGCTGGGCCAGCGACACCATGCTCTCGACCGTGCACGGCGCCTGCGCGCGGTCGAGCGTGAGCCCGATGGTTCCGACCGACGTGGCCAGGGTCAAGGGCACAGTGCCGGTGGTGGGCGGGTTCGAGTCCTTCGGCGGGTGCACGTTGCGCGCAGCGGCCTGCGGCGACGCGGTGAAGTCGCACAGCCCTGCCTCCGTCGTGGGCGGCGGGGTCGTCGCGGCCGTCGTACCGGCGGCGCCGGTGGCGGTCGTGGCGGCGGCCGCGTCGGAAGAACCGTCGCTGCTGCCGCAGCCGGCCAGCACCAGGCCGGCGGCGGACACGGCGACGGCGATGCGGGAGATCGATGTCCATCGTCCTGAAGTCACCAGCGCAGGATATGCCACCGATCCGGCGTCGTCACCGACGCGCGAGGCGTGCCACCGGCCTCCTGTGCGGACGCGGCGGCGCGCCCGGCCGGTCCGCGGCACCGCGGGCCGGGGTCCTGCCCGGCGCATCCGGCGCCCCGTCGAGCACGCCGCCCGCCGGGTCGTCGACCGGCGCGGCACCGAAGACCGGGCCCGGTGGTGCCGCCCGCACCAGGTCCTCGCCCGGCCGGTAGATCTGCCGGATCACCAGCGCGCACAGCCCCACCACCGCGATGTCCCGCACCAGGACGGTGGCCGTGAACCACTGCTCCGGCAGGCCCATGTTGGACACACCCAGGTAGAACATCATCCGCGGCACCCACACCAGGGCGTCGACGGTCATCCATGCGAGGAGGATCCTGCGGTGCGGCAACGCGAGCACCGCGAGCGGCACCAGCCACAGCGAGTACTGCGGGCTCCATACCTTGTTGGTCAACAGGAACGCCGCCACCACCAGGAAGCAGAGCTGCGCGACCCGGGGGCGACGGCGCGCAGTGAGGCCGACCGCGAGGATCCCCACGCACGCGGCGGCGAACAACCCCATCGTCACCATGTTGAGCGTCGACGGCGTCTCGCCCGGCGCGAGCGGGCCGTCGAACCCGGTCCACCCGGTGAACGAGGCGATGACGTTGTAGATCGAATCCGGGTCCATGGGGCGCAACCGGTTGAGACGGAAGAACTCCGCCCAGCCGTCGGGGTAGAGCACCGCGATGGGCAGGTTGACCGCCGCCCAGGCGACGACGGCGCCGGCGGCCGCCTTCCACCACGCGCGCATCCGCCCGGACCGGAAGCACAGCACCAGCAGCGGCCCCAGCAGCAGCGCCGGATACATCTTGGCCGCCGCGCCGAGGCCCAGCAGCACACCCGCGAGCACCGGTCTGCGCCGCGCCCACGCCAGCAGCCCACCCATGGCGAACGCGGTGGCCAGCGCGTCGAAGTTGGTGAAGGCGTGCACCAGCACCAGCGGGCTCAGCGCGATGAGCGCCGCATCCCACGGGCGACGGCGGCCCGTCAGCGACGCGCTCGCCCACACGGTGATCAGCCACGCCAGAGCGAGCCCCGCGGCGACCACGTTGAAGTAGATGACCACCTCGAGCGCGCCCGGCAGCATGCCGGCCTCGGCACCCGCATGCCACGCCTTGGCTATGCGCATCGACGCGTACTGGTAGAGCCCGGAGAGCACCGGATACTCCATGTGCCGGATCACCGGCTGCCCGTCGGGGCCCACGGAGCCGTCGGTCCACGACGACTTGTACGGGAACTCGCCCTGCGCGAGCTTTTCGATGCCGTAGAGCGGAATCGTGTCGGAGTAGCACATCGCCACGTACTGGCGGCTGCCCCGCCAGTCGAGCGTCATCGCCCCGTCCTCGCCGCCCGGATACTGCTGGATGCACGGGGCCTTTCCGAGCCACGACAGCGCCAGGACCGCCACCGACAGCGCCAGGAGCACGCGCAACGGCGTGAAGAAGCGTTGCCGCCCGACGTCCGCATGCACGCCCACCGGACCGCCGACCAGGGTGGAGAGCCCGACGGTCAGCGTGTCCGTGCGTGACGGGAGGTCGCGGCCGTCCACTCCGGGCGGCGGCGCGGCGTCCGCGGCCTGCGGCGGCCCGGGGGACGCCACGTGCGGCGACGCAGGATCCCCCGGGGGAGTTCCGGACTCCCCCGGGGGATCAGGCGGGCCTGTGCGCGTCACGCACCACCGACGCCCGCCGGTTGCACTGCGTAGCCGGCGCCGGCACGTCCATCGACGGCGCCGTCCGCCTGGCCATCGGCGTCACCCGTCGGGCCGGACGCGCCGTCGCCTGCGCCGCCGCCGTTGCCGCCACCGCCGCCGTTACCGCCGTTACCGCCATTGCCGTTGCCGTTGCCGCCGTCACCGCCGTTACCGCCATTGCCGTTGCCGTTGCCGCCGTTTCCGGTGCCGCCGTCTCCGGTGCCGCCGCCCGGCCCCTGCTCGTTGCCGCCGCGGTTCGGTGGGACAATCACCGGCACCGGCACGCCCATGATCTCCGTCTGCGAGATCTGCGGCAGCTGGACGTCCGGGAGCCGGTCATTGCCGGGCGCCGTCGTCGGCGCCGGCCCCTCGGTCGTCGTCGGAGCCGGACCGGTGGTCGTGGTGGGCGACTCCCGCGTCCACTGCGGCACCCCTGCCACCCCGCCGATCGACTTGGGTGTGGGGAAGGTCTCGAAGTCGGTCCCCTTGAGCGCGCCGTCCATCGCGGACTTCCAGATGTCCGAGGGCAGGCCCGAGCCGTAGATCGTGTTGCCGGCATAGTTGGTGAGCGGCTTGCCGCTCGTGATGTCGCCGACCCACACCGCGGTGCTCAACGACGGGGTGAAGCCGATCATCCAGGCGTCCTTGTTGGCGCCGGTGTCGCCCAGCTGCGTGGTGCCCGTCTTGGCGGCGGAGTCGCGCCCGCCGGCGAGGCTGTGCCCGCGCGAGTACGCGGCGATCGGCTCCATGGCCGCGGTCACGTTGTCCGCGACCGCGGCGGACATGGCGCGCTCACCGTCACCCGGGTCGCGGTCCAGCAGCACATTGCCGTCGGACGTGACGACCTTGGAGACGAAGAACGGGTCGTGATGGATGCCCGACGCGGCGAACGTGCCGTACGCGGACGCCATGTCGAGCGGCCGCGACAGGTACTCGCCCAGGATGATGCCGTTCGAGACGTTGCCGTCGTCGTTCTGCAGGCTGGTGCCCTCCACGCCCGGGATCTTCTTGGGGATGCCGGCCTTGTGGGCCATGTCCGCCACCGACTCGGCGCCGTGATCCAGTGACAGTTCCATGCGGTAGAAGCTCGTGTTGAGCGACATCTTCAGCGCCTGCGCGATGGTGCAGGTGCCGCAGGACTCGCCGCCGACATTGCCTATGTCGATGCCGTTGACCGTCAACGGGGAGCTGTCGAAAGTGGTCGCCAGCGAGCGCCCCTCGTCGAGCAGCGCCGCCAGACCGAACACCTTGAAGGTGGAGCCGGTCTGCAGCGGGGCGTTCGCGAAGTCGTACCCGGTGCCGCTGGGCCCGCCGTAGTAGCCGCGGACTGCGCCCGTGCGCGGATCCACCGACACCACGGCCGTCCGCAGGGTGTCCGGTTCGCCCTCCATCTTGGAGGTGGCCGCGTCGACCACGGCGTTCTGCACCTGCGGATCGATGGTGGTGGTGATCTTCAGGCCGCCGGTGTTGATCTCCTGCTCGCTGATCCCGGCGTCCTTGAGCTCCTGGATCACCTGCGTCTTGATCAGGCCGTTGGGCCCCTCGAGCCGGTTCTCCTGGTCCTGGCTCGCGCCCTGCTCCAGCACCGTGGGGAATGCGAGGGACGCACGCTGGGCGGGATCGAGCGCACCGATCTCCACCATCCCGTCGAGCACGTAGTTCCAGCGCGCCTGCGCCATGTCCGGATTGACCGCCGGATCCAGCGCCGATGGGCTGCGGATGACCTCCGCCAGCACCGCACCCTGCGCAACGTCGAGTTGCTCGACCGGCACCCCGAAATACGCCTCCGACGCGGCCTCGATGCCGTACGCGCCGCGGCCGAAGTAGATCGTGTTCAGGTAGGCCTCGAGGATCTGGTCTTTGGACCAGTTACGGGTCATTTTGGCGGAGATGACCAGCTCCTTCATCTTGCGCCACACAGTGCGTTCCGATCCGACCAGCGCGTTCTTCACGTACTGCTGGGTGATGGTGGAGCCGCCGCCGGCGTTGTCCCGGCCCAGCACGTTGTCGCGGGCCGCGCGCAGATACCCGGACACGGAGAAGCCGGGGTTGGAGTAGAAGTTGCGGTCCTCGGCGGCGATCACGGCGTTGCGCACGTGCGGCGGGACCTGATCGAGGTCGACGTCCTTGCGGTTGGCGCCCATCTCGGCGAGCACGGTGGTCCCGTCATCGGCCACGATGGTGGCCGTCTGCGGGGCCCGGATGGATCCTGGCTGCGGGATGTCTGCCTGCCAGTAGTACACGCCCCCGGCGGCCGCACCGCCGACGATGAGCACCAGCAGGACGATGAGCCCGTACTTGACCGTCTTTCCGAAGATGCGCAGCGCCTTGCGCCCGCCGGTGGGCGCGGGGTCGCGCGGATCACGGCCGTCGGGCATATCGTCGTGGGGCTCGGATGACCCCGGTGGCATGTAGACCAATGCGTCTCCAGATCGTTGCGGGCCCGCGGCGGGTGCTCGGATGATTGTTCACTTGCGGCCGCGGATCACCGGCCGGCGCCTCCGGCCGGTGGTAGCGGCGGGCCCGCCGCGGCCGTGCGGCGACCGCTGTGCGGGACGTCGCGGCGGAGCGCGGCACCGTTACGGCACGGCGGCACGCCTGCGCGCGCACTCCGCGCGCACGATAATACGGCTCACGAGCCTGCGCTGCGCCGCCGCCGTGTGCCGCGGGGTTCCGGAACCCGGCCCAGGACGTACGACCGCACCAGGTGATTCCACCTGCACGTGCGGCAGACCTCGACCTCGTGCACAGTGAACTCGTCGTGCGCCACGGCCAGCCGTTCCAACTCGTCGAGTGTACGGGCGGAGCCGGACACCTGGCCCAGCCGCTCGCCGAAGACCCACGATACGAGCGCCAACGGCTCCTTACGGCAGACCGGGCAGACCACGTCGCTGGGCCGGCCGTGGAACTGCGCGGCCCGCAGCAGGTACGGGCCGGCGTCGCAGACCTCGTCCAGCCCGGTGCGGCCGCCGGACACCGCCGCGAGCACGGATCTCCTCCGCAGCGCGTAGTCCACCACCTGCCGTTGCGTGTGCACCCGTTCAGGGTACGTGCATGCCTGCCCGGGCGAGAGGTGGTGAGAATCACAACGCGCCGACATGTCGGCAAAGTGTGAAAGTCGTCTATAGTTTCTACATATATCGGCGCGATACAAATGACGCACCGACCGATCCGGCACACCGACGTGCCGCCCGATCGGACCCGACTCGCCCGAAAGGCGGTGAAGCGTGCTCGAGCTGGCGATCCTCGGCCTCCTGCACGAATCACCCATGCACGGATACGAGCTGCGCAAGCGACTGACCGGCCTGCTCGGCGCCTTCCGGGCGTTCTCATACGGCTCGCTCTATCCCACCCTCAAGCGCATGCAGGCCCACGGCCTCATCGCCGACGAAGAGGGGGCGGACGGCGTGGTGCGACGACGGGCCCGCAAGGTCTACCGCCTCACCCCTGCGGGTAAGGAGCGCTTCGCGGAGCTGGTGGCCGACACCGGCCCGCAGAACTACACCGACGACGGCTTCGGGGTGCACCTGGCGTTCTTCAGCCGCACCCCCGCCGAGGCCCGCATGCGCATCCTCGAGGGCCGGCGTCGCCAGGTGGAGGAGCGCCGCGAGGGCCTGCGCGACGCCGTCGGCCGCGCCTCCGGCCACATCAACCGCTACACCCGTCAGCTCCACGAGCTGAGCCTCGAATCCAGCGAACGCGAGGTCCGCTGGCTCAACGAGGTCATCGCCGCCGAGTCCGGAGCGAGCCGGACCGACTCAACCGAACCGCCGACGATCAACGCGGCGGCCGCCAAGAAAGAAGGAGAACCCGACCATGGGTGATAACAGCACCGCAGTGCGCGTAGCCATCGTGGGGGTGGGCAACTGTGCGTCATCCCTGGTCCAGGGCGTGCACTACTACAAGGACACGCCCGCGGATTCCACCGTCCCCGGCCTGATGCACGTGCAGTTCGGCAAGTACCACGTCCGCGACGTCCAGTTCGTCGCCGCTTTCGACGTGGACGCCAAGAAGGTCGGCTTCGACCTCTCGGAAGCCATCAACAACTCCGAGAACTGCACCATCAAGATCGCCGACGTGCCGCCCACCGACGTGATCGTGCAGCGCGGCCCCACGCTCGACGGCCTCGGCAAGTACTACAAGGAGACCGTCGAAGAAGCCGACGCCCAGCCGGTCGACGTCGTCCAGGCGCTCAAGGACGCCCAGGTGGACGTCCTCGTCTCCTACCTGCCCGTCGGATCCGACGAGGCCGACAAGTTCTACGCCCAGTGTGCCATCGACGCCGGCGTGGCCTTCGTCAACGCGCTGCCCGTCTTCATCGCCTCCGACCCGGAGTGGGCCCAGAAGTTCGTCGACGCCGGCGTCCCGATCGTGGGCGACGACATCAAGAGCCAGGTGGGCGCCACCATCACCCACCGCGTGATGGCCCGCCTGTTCGAGGACCGCGGCGTGGCGCTCGACCGCACCATGCAGCTCAACGTCGGCGGCAACATGGACTTCAAGAACATGCTCGAACGCGAGCGCCTCGAGTCCAAGAAGGTCTCCAAGACCCAGGCCGTCACCAGCAACCTCAGCGGCTCGCTGGCCGGCAAGATCGACGACGAGAACGTCCACATCGGCCCGTCGGACTACGTGGGCTGGCTCAACGACCGCAAGTGGGCCTACGTGCGCCTCGAAGGCCGCGCCTTCGGCGACGTGCCGCTGAACCTCGAATACAAGCTCGAGGTGTGGGACTCGCCGAACTCCGCCGGCATCATCATCGACGCCGTGCGCGCAGCCAAGATCGCCAAGGACCGCGGCCTGGCCGGCCCCATCCTCCCGGCGTCCGCATACCTGATGAAGTCCCCGCCGGTCCAGATGGAGGACACCCACGCCCGGGAGGAGCTCGAGGCGTTCATCATCGGGGCGGAGGGCTGACGCCCACGGCATCTATCGGGGCGGAAAGCTAGACGCCCCTGCTCCACACCACCAGCGCCGCCGACCAGGCAGCCGCTGCGGATCCGCAACCCGAATCCGCAGCGGGGCCCGATCGGCGGCGCTGGTGCGTCCCCGGCCCCCGGACACCCGTCTCCCGGTGAGCGGGCGGACACGCGCCCATCGCCCGCACGCCCCCCGGAGCCACGCGAAACCGTCGAACACCTGCGTCGACGTGCGTAATCGCGATGCCCGCGTACGGCCGCCCGACGGCCACGGACCGGGGGTTTCCCGTCTCGCGGAACAGAGCCCTTCTCCACCCCGAGAGTCGAGCGTGTGCTGTGTCACGTCAGCAATGACTTCACCGCACACGCACCCGTCCGACACCCAGGCGGGGCGGGAAGGAAATCATGATCCCGACCACCTCGGCCGCCGCGTCCGGACCGACGGAGGGGAGCGGCTGGTCGCCCCGGCTCGCGTTCTCGCTGTTCTCCATCGTGCTCGTGCTCGAACTGCTCAGCGTCAGCTACTTGATGATCGCGATGGCGCTGCCCGATATCGCCACGCACTTCCAGACCACGCAGGCCGCCTGGCTCATCACCGCGTTCCTGCTGCTCGGTGCGGTCGCCGCCCCGCTCGTCGGCAAACTCGCAGACATCCACGGCAAACGCCGACTGCTCATCGTCTGCCTCGTCATCGCGGCCGTCGGCTCGCTCCTGTCGGCCCTGGCCGGCAGCTATGCGCTCATGATCGCCGGTCGCGCGCTCGCCGGCATGCTCGTGCCGTGCCTGTTCCTGAGCTACTCGCTGATCCGTGACGTGTTCCCGTCGAAGACCGTCCCGCTCGCGGTGAGCATCGCCACCGCCGGCATGGGGCTGATCAGCATCGCCGCCCCGTTCCTCACCGGCTGGTTGATCGACGACTTCGGTTGGCGCAGCATCTTCTGGTTCTTCACCGTCACGCTCGTGGTGCTCGGCGTCCTCATCCTGGTGGGCACCCCCGAGTCCGCCGTCCGGCTGCGCTCGCGCATCGACTTCATCGGCGCAATCCTGCTCGGTGCCGGGATCGCCGGCGTGCTCATCGCCGTCAGCTTCGGCCCCACCTGGGGCTGGGGAGCCGGATCCACCCTCCTGTACCTGTTCGGCGGCCTGGTGCTGCTCGGCGCCTGGCTGGCCTCGTCGCGCACGATCAGCGAGCCGTTGATGCGCCTCGACATCCTGCGGCTGCGCCCGGTGCTGTTCACCGTGGCCGCCGCCGGCGCCGTCTACGGCGCGACCAGCGTCTACTCCACGATCCTGCCGAGCATGGCGATGACGCCGTCGGAACTGGGCCTCGGCTACGGCTTCGGCGTGGACGCCGAGGGCTTCGCGATCTTCCAGGTGCCCATCGGCGCGCTGACGATGGTGGGCGGCATCGTGGTGGGAATGCTGTGCGGCCGCGGCGTCGCGGCGCGCACGCTGCTGCTCAACGGGTCGGCGCTCCTCATCGTCGGCGGCACGCTCACAGCGCTCGCCAACGACGACAAGGGCCTGCTGCTGCTGTGGGGCGCGGTGTTCGGCCTGGGCACCGGCCTCGGCTACGCCGCCATCCCCAACCTGGTGATCAAGGCGGCCCCGCCCGAGCTGCAGGCCTCGACTGCGAGCATGACCGGCGTGTCGCAGAGCCTCGTCGCGTCGATCACCCCTGTGATCGCCTACACCGTCATGAACAACTCGTTCATGGCGCCGATCGACCCGCAGCTGACGGGAGGGGCCGTGGTGTACACCGAGGGCGGATATGTCGCCGCCTTCTTCGTGGCCGCCGGGGCGGGCCTCCTCGCCTTGGTGATGGCGCTCGGCATCCCGCGCCGGTTCACTCGATTCGCCGCCTACCGCGCGCCGGCCGCCGAGGGGTCCGATCCGGTCGCCGTCCCGGCCGCGGGCTGACCGGCACGTCACGACCGGTCGCTAGACCGTCCGCGAAACACCACCGTCACGCCGTCCGACGGCCGTGTGCCGCCCCCCGCGGCGTACGGCCGTCGCGGTGCGGTGGGCGGATGCTGTGCCGCGATCACTACAGTGGGCGGTCGTGAAGACCCCGAAGGCGTTCATCCTCGTCCCCGCCGCCGCGTGCGCGCTGCTCCTCGCCGGCTGCTCCTCGTCCACCGACACCGCCGCCGACACCACGACCGCGCCGGCCGCGACCGCGACCACGCAGGCCGGCGCGCAGGAGTCGAGCGCCCCCACCTGCCCATCCGATCCCGCGCCGGCCGACGCCCCGGTCCAGTGGCAGCTCGACGGCGCCACCGGCGCGATCTCGGTGACGGGCCAGACCGATTCCACGGCCCCCGGCATCACTGTCGACACGCCGTTCACCGTCGACCGGACGCAGGTCGAGACCCTCGAGAAGGGCGACGGACCGCAGGTGACCGCCCAGTCCACCGTGCTGGTCTGCTATGTGGGCGTCGACGGGCGCGACGGGTCCGTGTTCGACAGCGCCTACCAGCGCGGCAAGCCCGCCGCGTTCCCCGCCTCCGGCGTAGTGCCCGGGTTCCGGCAGGCCCTCGTGGGCCAGACGGTCGGCTCGTCCGTGGCGGTGGCGATCCCGCCCGCCGACGGTTACCCGCAGGGCACGCCCGACGGGGCGATCCAGGCCGGCGATTCGATCGTCTTCGCGCTGAAGATCCTCGCCGCTCGGTAGTCCGGCGCGGGGGCAGCGCGGAAGCGTTCCGGCACCCGGGAGACGCGGTGCACACGACGCGCCGCCCGGCGTTAGCGTGCAGATCATGCGTTATGCCGTGATGGTGCCCACCGAAACCGGGCGCGCCGCCGACCCCGATTGGATCGCCACCTATGCCCGGCACGCCGAGGCCTGCGGCTTCGAGTCGATCGTCGCCGTCGAGCACGCCGTCGTCGTGTCGCGGTACTCGAGCGAGTACCCCTACGCCGCCTCGGGCCGTATGGAATTGGCCGATGATTGCCCCATTCCGGACCCCCTCGACCTGCTCGCCTACCTGGCCGGATGCACGGAGACCCTGGGCCTGGCCACCGGGGTGCTCATCCTGCCGAACCACCACCCCGTGCCGCTGGCCAAGCGGCTGGCCACCATCGACCGGCTCTCCGGCGGCCGCCTGCGCGTGTGCGCGGGAGTGGGCTGGATGCGCGAGGAGATCGAGGCGTGCGGCACGGACTTCGGCACGCGCGGGCGCCGCGCCGACGAATCCATCGACGTGCTCCGGGCGCTGTGGGCGGACACCGCCGCCGAAGGCGCTGTGCACGACGGCGAGTTCTTCCGTTTCAGCGGTGCGATGTCCTACCCCAAGCCGGTGCGGCCGGGCGGTATCCCCATCCACATCGGCGGCCACTCGAAGCCCGCGGCGCGCCGTGCGGGGCGGCGCGGCGACGGATTCCAGCCGCTCGGCCTACACGGCGACGCACTGCAGCAGGCTCTGGCGGAGATGCGCCGGGCCGCCGAGGACGCGGGCCGCGATCCGGATGCCGTCGAGCTCACCCTGGGGCACGCGGTGACGAAGATCGATCCGGCACGGACCGCGAAGCTCAGGGTGGCCGGCGCTTCGCGCATCGTCCTCGCCGGCAGCGGTGCCACCGACCTGCAGCAGCAGTGTGACGAGCTGTCCGCCTGCGCCGAACGGCTGGGCCTCGCAGCGCCGACGACGCCCACGACCGCGAACCCGGCGACGGGAGCTGCGCGATGACGGAGCCGTCCCCGGCCGACCACATCACTCTGGCGGACAGGATCGCGCTGGGCGACCTGGTCCACCGGTACGCGGCGCTGGTCGACGACGGTGACTTCACCGCGCTCGGCGCACTGTTCACCGCCGACGCGGTCCTGCGCCAGCCGCGGCCGCCGAAGGAGACGGCGCCGGTCGACGTGGTCGGCGGGCGCGAGGCGATCGTCCGGAACTTCGCCCGCCTCGACGGCCTGCGCGCGACGCAGCACGCGATGGTGGGCACTGTGTTCACCGCAGGACCCCCCGGGCAGGCGTGGGGGCGCGTCGCGTGCATCGCCCACCATGTCTCCGGCCCCGACGAGCGGCTGGTGGACCACGCCTGGCACCTGACATACGAGGACTCCTACAGACGAGCAGACGATGCGTGGCTGATCGCCGGGCGCACTCTGCGACTCGGCTGGATCGAGAAGCGCACGGTGGGCGTCCTGCGGCCGCGCTGATTGTGACTACTCACAGCCTCGGCGGAAAGCACTGTGATGCGCGCCATTCTGGACTAATGTCCATGTGCACGAGGCGCCCCGGCGGGCGATCGGCACCGGGGCAGTAGCGCGCACACCAGGGGGCAGTATGGGCGTCCATCGTTCGTCGACGGCCCGTGCAGGGCGCCGCGGCGCAGCACCGGTGCAGTACGCCCTGCGCCGGCTGGCCGCGCTGGCGTGCGCCGTCACCATCGGACTGGGCACGGCCCTCGCCACCGCGGCTTCCGCGGCACCTGCAGGAACGTCGGTGGGCCTCCGCACCGGGCCGCTGCACACCGACGGGACCCGCATCGTCGACGAATACGGGCGCACCATCCTCATGCACGGCGTGAACAACGTCGACAAGGGCGGCTCGGGCGGGCAAGCGCGGGAGCTGGTGGTGTCCGGCGACGGATTCACGATCACGCCCCGCGATGCCGAGCTCCTCGCCGGATACGGTTTCAACGCCGTGCGCCTGGGGGTCTCTTTCGCCGGGCTCATGCCGGAGCGCGGCCGCATCGACCACGCGTACATCGGCCGCGTCGTCGGCATGGTCGACATGCTCGCGGCGCACGGGATCCGCACCCTGCTCGACAACCACCAGGACGGCCTGTCCCCGGTGTGGGGCGGCAACGGGTTCCCCCCGTGGTCCATCGAAGCACGGCCGCCGCCCGGCGAGCCGAACCCGGGCTTCCCCTTGTACTACTTGATGCCGAGCATGAACGTCGGCTGGGACGAAGTGTGGAACAACGACCACGAGGTGCTCGACCGGCTCGGTGACGCGCTGGGCGCGCTCGCCGGGGCGGTGCGCGGGCACGACGGCGCCATGGGCATCGAACTGCTCAACGAGCCGTGGCCCGGCACAAGCGCGCCCACCTGCTTCCCCGTGGGCTGCCCCGGATTCGACGGCCGCTACCAGGCGGCACTTGAATCTCTGACTGCCGCCGTGCGGGCGCGGAACCCGGACATCCCCGTTTACTGGGAGCCCAACGTCACCTGGAACCAGCTGATGCCGTCCAAGTTGGGGACCGAGCGGCCGATCACCGACACCGGCATCGTCTTCGCCCCGCACGACTACTGCGTCCCCAGCCAGACGTCGATCTACCTGGGGCAATCCACGGAACTGGCGAGCCTGTGCCCCGCGCAGCAGGATCACACGTGGGCGAACATCGACGCCTTCACCGCGCGCACGGGGCTGCCCACCGTGGTCACCGAGTTCGGCGACGGCGACCCCGCCGTGCTGGGGAACACCTTGCGCAACGCCGACGAGCGCTTCGCCGGATGGTTCTACTGGCACTACAGCTCCACGCGCGGGGCCGACTACACCGAGCCGGACCCGTTCGCCGCGGCCCACGCTCCGGGGCAGCCCTCCATCGGCCGGCACCTGGTGCGCACCTATCCGCAGGCGACGGCGGGCACGCCGGTGACCATGGACTTCGACATCGAATCCGGCGCATTCAGCTACACCTACGAGCCCGGCGCACGCGCTCAGGAGCCGGGGCCCGCCGGCGAGACGCTGATCTACGTCTCCGCCCTGCATTACCCGGACGGCTACGTGGCCGAGGTGGACGGCGGGTCCGTCACCTCGGCGCCCGGGGGCCGCTACCTCACCGTCCGCGCCGACGGGTCCGATCCGGTGACGGTGCGCGTGCACGGACGGTGAGTGGCGCGGGGCGGGCGCCGGGGTGACCGGCGCGGGGCGGGCACCGGCCGTCAGGACCGCAGTCGCTCGCGGAGCGCCCACCCCGTCAACGCCAGCAGCACCAGCAGGATCAGGGATGCGAGCATGCTCGGCCCGCCGATGACGATCGCCCGAACCGCCGCGACGACGGTGACCACCAGAAAGAAGCCGAGGAAGCCCAGCACCGCCTCGAGCCGCTGGCCGCGCCGCCGACGTGCCCGCTCCACCTCGGTGGGCCGGCGATCCGCGCCTGTCACCGCGGTTCCTCGCGCGTCGCCGGCCTCCCCGCGCCGTCCGTCACGACTTCACCCCGCCCGCGGTTAGTCCGGAGACGATCCGCCGCTGGAAGAGGAGCACCATGATCACCAGCGGGATAGTCACCAGGGTGCCCGCCGCCATGATCGCCGCGTAGGGGATGGTGAACGAGTTCGGCCCGTGGAAAAGTGCGATGGCCACCGTCACCGGCCGCGTCGATTCGTTCGAGAGCTGGCTGGCCAGCATGTACTCGTTCCAGGTGAAGATGAACGCCAGGATCGCCGTAGTGAACAAGGCGGGCGCGGCCAGCGGCAGCAGCACCATGCGGAAGGCCTGCAGCCGGGTGGCCCCGTCCACGCGCGCCGCCTCCTCGAGCTCCCACGGCAGGTCCGACAGGAACGAGGTGAGCGTGTAGATGGTCAGCGGCAGAACGAACGAGATGTTCGGGATGATCAGCGCCTGATACTGCCCGATCCAGCCGATGTCGCCGAACAGCTGGAACAGCGGCGTCACCAGCGCCACCGGCGGGAACATCGCGGCACCCAGGATGACGCCGGTGAGAAGGAACTTTCCGCGGAACTCCATGCGGGCGAGCGCGTATGCGGTGAAGATGCCGATGAGCAGCGCGACGACGGTGGTGACGCCACCGATGATGAGGCTGTTGACGATAGCGCCCAGGAAGTTGTTGCCGCTGGAGGTGTCGAGCGCATCGCCGAAGTTCTGCAGAGTCAGGTGGGTTGGCCACGGCGTCGTGTCGTAGGTGTGCGACCGCTCGCGGAAGGCGACGACCACCATCCAGTAGAACGGCGCGAGCCCCCACACGAGGATCACCGCCACGCCCAGATAGGTGCGCACGGTCGGCCACCAGGGACGGCGGTGCGTCGTCGGGCCGGGTGAGGATTCCCGCGGGCGCTCGGCGACGCGCACGCCGCCGCCCGCCACGCCCGCCGGACCGTCTTCGGGTCCCTGCGCTCGGTCCGGGCCGGTGTCCTCGTCGGGCGCGCGGTGCCGTCCTGCCGTCACAGTGCGCCTCCCTTGCGTTGCTCGTCCTGCGTTCTGACGGCGTTGGCCCCCAGGAACTTCACCAGGATGAATGCGACGATGAAGATGATGATGAAGACGAGCGTCGACAACGCGGAGGCGCTGTTGAAGTTGCCTTGCCGCATGTCGGCGGTGACGAGGATCGACATCGTGGTGGTGGGGGAGGCGCCCGAGTCGCCGGTGAGGATCGCGGGCAGGTCGTACATGCGCAGCGCGTCCATGGTTCGGAAGAGCACCGCCACCATCAGGGCGGGCTTGACCAGCGGCAGCGTGATCCGCGTGAACCGCTGCCACGCGGAGGCGCCGTCCACGCGCGCCGCCTCGTAGAGCTCGTTGGGGATCATCTGCAGCCCTGCCAGGATGAGCAGCGCCATGAATGGCGTCGTCTTCCACACGTCGGCGATGATGACCGCAAACCGCGATGCCCACGGATCGGTGGTCCACGCGATCGGGTGGCCGATGATCTTGTTGGCGATGCCGTCGGGCGCGAAGATGAACGCCCACAGCTTGGCGGTGACCGCGGTGGGGATCGCCCATGGGATGAGCACCGCCGCGCGCAGCAGCGAGCGGCCCAGGAACGAGCGGCCCATGACCGTCGCCATCCAGATGCCCAACACCGTCTCCACCGAGACGGTGATGACGGCGAAGAAGAAGGTGATCCCGACGGCCGGCCAGAAATCGTGGCCCAGCGTGCCGGGGACGCAAGACCACGCGCCGCTGCCGCAGTCGCCCAGCAGCCACATCTTGTAGTTGGACAGCCCGGCGAAGCCGCCCTGGACGAACATGCCGGTATCCGGGTCGAGGCCCTTGTCCTGCTGGAAGGACATGTAGGCGGCGCGCACCACCGGATATCCGATGATCGCCGCCAGCACCAGCACCGTGGGGCCGACGAACCAGATCAGGCGCCTGTCGAACCGTGCGACACGCGCCCGCAGCCGCCCGAACACGCCGCCGGGGCCGCCGCCGCCGGGAGCATCGCCTCCGGAAGACCGATCAATGTCCGCACGGGCGCCGCGGCCGGAGTCAATGACTCCGGCCGCGGCCCGGGCGTCGTCTGCCTCGGCAGATCCAGCCATCTTCTTCGTCGTCCCCGTTCTCGCCGATCGCCCCGCGCGGGGCGATCCAGGCTGGTTACTGGCCGGCGTTCTTGATCACCGTCGAGATGTCGGTGACGGCCTGATCGATGGACTTGCCCGCGGTCAGCGCCGCGTAGACGTTGTCCCGGATGCCCTTGCTGACCGCCGAGTAGAACGGGGTCACGGGGCGCGGCTTGGCGTTCTCCAGCGCCGTCTTCAGCACCGGCATGTACGGGTACTTCTCCGCCAGGGTCGGGTCGTCGTAGATGGACGCGAGCACCGGGGGGAAGGCGTTCTCAGCGAACGACATCTGGCTGTCGGGGCTCTCCATGAAGCGGATGAAGTCCAGCGCGGTGTTCTTGGCCTTGGAATTGACGTTGATGGCCAGGTTGTAGCCGCCCAGCGTAGACGCGCCCGGGCCGTTCTCCCCGACGATCGGGGCCACCGCGAACTTGCCCTGCACAGCGGACTTCGGCTTGTCGCCGCTGCCGTCGGAGTCCGCGTTGTCGTACATGTACGGCCAGTTGTAGGCGTACATCGCTTCGCCGTTCACGAAGGCGTTGTTGGTGGCTTCCTCGTCGAACCCGTTGGAGCGCTTCGCGATGACGTCGCTGTTGTAGCCGTCGACCAGCGCCGTCAGGCCCGCCTTGGCCTCGGGGGAGTCGACGGTGGGAGTCTTGCCGTCCGGCCCCACGACCGACCCGCCCCAGGAGTTGATGAACTGGGTCGCGTTGACCGTCAGCCCTTCGTAGTTCTTGAGCTGAGTGACCATGCAGTCCACGCCGGCGGTTTTGGCCTTGTCGCAGCTTGCGGTGAGATCATCCCACGTGGCCGGGGCCTGCTCGACGAGGTCGGTCCGGTAGTAGAGCAGCTGGGCGTTGGTGTTCTGCGGGCCCGCGTAGAGCTTGCCGTTGTAGGTGGCGCTCTCCACGGTGGCGGGCAGGAGCTGCGAGGTATCCAGCGCGAGGTCGCCCTCCAGCGGCGCGATCCAGCCGTTGGCGGCGAACTCCGCGGTCCACGTGACGTCCAGGGCCATGACGTCGTAGTCGTCGTTGCCCGCCTGGAGCGACTGGACGAGCTTGTCGTGCTGGCCGTCCGCGTCCGCCGGCAGCTCCTTGAACTCCACCTGCTGATCCGGGTGCGTCTGGTTCCACTTCTCGATCAGCGGCTTGACCTTGTCGGCATCATTCGATCCCATCGCGAAGCTGATGCTGCCGCTGCCGCCGTCGGATCCCTCCCCGGCCGCGGACGACCCGCCCCCGTCGTCGCTGCTCGAGCAGCCGGCGAGTGCGATCGTGGCCGCCGCCGTCACCGCCACGACCGCCCGTGGAATGTAAGAACGCATGGTTCGCCTTTCCCCTTACCGAATTCCGTCGGCGCTAGCATGTCACGTCTGCGCGCGCCTGTCGCCGATTACTGTGACATGACTTACCGGCCGTGGCGAAACCGGCCCGCAGTCGTCCGCAGACGTTCACAGTCGTTCACGAAACGTATCGCGCGCGTCAACCGACCCGCGTCCCGTCCGACGTCGAGAACAGGTGGGCCTCGGCGGGGTCGAAGGCCAGGGCCACCCGGTCCCCGCGCCGCGGCGGGGTGCGCCAGTCCGCCCGGGCCACCATCTGGTGCGCCGATCCGGCCGCGCCGGTCCCCGGCACCGCGCCCGTCCCCGGGACCTCCGCGACCGCGCCCTGCCTCGCGATCGCGCCGGCCACGTCGAGGTGCCCGTACATGTAGGCGTCGGCGCCCAACTCCTCCACCACGTCCACGCTCAGTTCCACCGTGACGCGGTCCCCCGCGCCCTCGGTTCCGACGGTGACGAAATGCTCCGGCCGGATGCCCAGCACCAGCTCGCCACCGGAGCGGTCCGCCACCCCGCGTTCCACCGGCACCACTGCGTCGCCCAGCCGCAGGCCTCCGTCGACGACGGGGAGGCGCAACAGGTTCATCGCCGGCGAGCCGATGAAGCCGGCCACGAACTCGTTGACAGGCCTGTTGTAGAGCTGTCGGGGCGGGGCGCACTGTTGCAGGACGCCGTCGCGCAGCACCGCCACCCGGTCGCCCATCGTCATGGCCTCCACCTGGTCGTGGGTCACGTAGACCATCGTGGTGGCGAGGCGGCGCTGCAGGTCGGCGATCTGCGCACGGGTCTGCACGCGCAGCTTGGCGTCGAGGTTGGACAGCGGCTCGTCCATGAGGAAGACCTGCGGCTGGCGCACGATCGCCCGGCCCATCGCCACACGCTGCCGTTGCCCGCCCGAGAGCGCCTTGGGTTTGCGGCCCAGGAACTCGGTGAGCCCCAGCAGCTCGGCGGTCTCGGCCACGCGCCGGGTGATCTCGGCCTTCGGGGTCTTCGCCAGCTTGAGCCCGAAGCCCATGTTCTCGGCCACCGACATGTGCGGGTACAGCGCGTAGTTCTGGAACACCATCGCGACGTCGCGGTCCTTGGGCTGCAGACCGGTGACGTCGCGGTCGCCGATGCTGATGCCGCCGGCGCTCACGTGCTCGAGCCCCGCCAGCATGCGCAGCGAGGTGGACTTGCCGCAGCCGGACGGCCCGACGAGCACCAGCAGCTCGCCGTCGATGATCTCGAGGTCGAGTGCGTCGACGGCCGGGCGCTCCGAGCCCGGGAAGATGCACGACGCGCGCGCATAGGTCACTGAGGCCATGAGGGCGGTTCCCTTCACCGGCAGGAACGTGCCGGACGATCCGGGTAGAGGGTTGCGCCAGAACGCTAGCAGCACCGGACCAGCCACCCGCTCAACCCGTGAACACCCGGGCCGTCTCCGCGTCCGCCGGATAGAACGATTCGATGGCGAGCTCGGACACCGTCACGTCGAGCGGGGTGCCGAACACCGTGGTGACGCTGAGCAGCGACAGCACGCCCACGTCGGTGCGCAGGCGCAGCGGCACGATGATCCCGTCCTCCGCTCCGCCGGCATCCGCTCCGCCGTTGCCCGCGGCCGTGCCGGCACCGCCCGGGCACGGGTATCCGCGCAGTTCGGCACGCAGCCGTTCCAGCCCCGTGTCGGCGGAGGCCTCGATCTCCTGGCCCAGTCGGCGCAGCAGGTGCGCCCGCCACTGGGCCAGGTTCTCGATGCGCGGGGCGAGGCCGTCCGGGTGCAGGCTCAGCCGCAGCACGTTGACCGGCGGCTCCAGCAGCGACGGGTCGGCGACGCCGGCCAGCAGCGGGGTCAGCGCGCCGTTGGCGTCGACGAGATCCCATCCGCGGTCCACCACGAGAGCCGGATACGGCTCGTGGAACTTGAGGATGTGGGCGATGGCGTCGCACACCGCCGCCATCGGCGGGTCGGCGAGCCCGTGCTCCCGGTAGGCGGGGGCGAACCCGCCCGCCAACAGCAGCGTGTTGCGTTCGCGCAGCGGCACTTCGAGTGCCTCGCACAGCGTGACGATCATCGGCGCCGTGGGACTCGACCGGCCGGTTTCGACGAAGCTGACGTGCCGGGTGGACACCTCGGCCCGTAGCGCCAGGTCCATCTGCGTGAGGCCTCTGCGCAGCCGCCAGCGGTGCAGCAGGGCGCCCACCGTATCCGTGCCGTGCCGGGCGGTCTGCGTCATGGTGCCGACGGTATGCCGCGGCGCGTCCGCCCGCCATGACCTCCGAGGTAATCGCTGCGGTGATCTCCGCGCGGCAGAATCGGACTCGGCCGCCGGACGTCGGCGGGGCACCATCACCGAGGAGGACGCCATGGCGGACACGCTGACCGACGAGCAGTGGCGCGGGCTCATGCCGCTCGCCAAGCACCTGCGCCTGGAGCTGATGGAGGCGTCGCCGGAGCGGGTCGTGGCCAGGGTGCGGCACGCCCCGGAGCTGTGCACGGCCGGCGGAATCCTGCACGGCGGCACCATCATGGCGCTCGCCGACAGCGCCGGGGCCGTCGCGGCCTTCCTCAACCTGCGTGAGGGCGCCGGAACGTCCACCACCTCGTCGAACACTGTGTTCCTGCGCGGCGTTGCCGGCGGCACCGTCACCGCGACGGCGCGCCCGCTGCACGTGGGGCGCAGGACGATCGCCGTCGTCGTCGAGCTGGTGGACGATGACGGGCGTCCGGTCGCCCAGGTCACCCAGTCGCAGGCGGTGCTCACCTGAGCGCACCGCCGGATGCGTTCGGGGCGGATCCGTCCTGCTCATGACCTACCGGGAGGGTCCGCGGGATGCCGCCGCGCGGTTCCCCCGGACCGGAGCCGTCGACACTCTGGCTACGCTCGTCACCGTGCCTTCGACCCACACTCCCCGCGCGCCGGTATACCCGGGGACCGGCCTCGGCCGGTCCGTCGTCGCGCAGATCGTCGGCGCCGCGATCGTGGCCGCGGCGGTGAGCATCGGCTACCAGGCCGCCTACCGGCGCCTGCGTTTCCCGATGCCGTCGGAGGTGCCGACGGTCGTCGCATCGCTCGTCACCCTCGCGGTCACCGCCTGCCTCGCGGGCACGGTGCTCCTCTGCAGCCGGCACCGCTGCCGCCGCCGCCCGCACCGCGGCTCGGGACGCCTCATCGTCGCGGCCGGGTGGGTGCTGCCGGCGCTGCTGAGCACCGCGATCCAGTCGTGGCTGCTCACCGGCACGAAGTTCTACCTCAACGGGCTCGGCGGCGACCAGCAGTTCCGCACCGCATTCCTCACCCGCATGACCGACTCGCCTGCCCTCGCGGACGCCGTCTACCCCGACCTGCCGCCCTACTATTCGCCGGCCTGGTTCTGGGTGGGCGGACGGCTGGCCGATGCCACCGGGATCCACGCCTGGGAGTTCTACAAGATCTGGTCGATCGTCACCCTGGCGGTGGCGGCGGCGCTGGCCCACGTCCTGTGGGCCCGGGTCGTGCGGCCGTCGACGGCGCTGATCCTGGCGATGGTCACGGCGCTCGTGGGACTGCACACGGCGGCCTATTCCCCGTATTCGTGGATCCTCGTCGCCCTGGCCCCGCCCCTGGCCGTCCTGGCGCTGCGCACGGCGCGCAGGCTGCTCCGTGACGGACGTCTCGACGCCGGGGCGTGCGCGGGGATCGGCGTCTACGTGGGGCTCGCGGCGATCACGCACGCGCTGATCGCGGGCGTGGCCGCCGTGTTCCTCGCAGCCGTGGTCGCGACGGTGGCCCTGCAGGCGCGCGCCCGCACCCACCTGCGCCGGTTCCTGCGCGGCGCCGCGATCGCGGTGGCCTCGGCGCTCCCGTTCGTCGCGGTGGTGTGGGTCCCGTACCTCCTCGCGTCGAGCCCCCTCGAACCGGACAGCACGGCGGCGAAGTTCCTGCCGGAGATCGGCGCCCGCATCCCCACCCCGGTCTTCTACGCGACGCCCCTGGGGGCGCTGTGCGCCGTCGGCCTGGGCTGGCTGGTGGTGCGCGCGCGACGCGACGTGGTCGCGACGGGGCTGACCCTCGCGGTCGGCACCGCACTGCTCTGGTACGCGCTGTCGTTCCTGGCGCCGCTCGTGTCCACCACGCTGCTCGCGTTCCGTCTGGAGCCGCTACTGATACTGGCTCTCTCCTGCGCCGGGGTGCTCGGCATCCGCGACGCGGCCGCGCTCGCCCGGCGGCGGGTGCGCGATCCGTCCCGGCGTGCGCAGGCGGCCGAGCGGGCCCGCGTCGTCACCGCCCTCGTCGGCGCCTTCGCGGTAGCGTCCATGCTGCACGTTTCCTACCAGACGCGCACCGTCGAACCCGCCTGGAACCGGGCCGCACTCAACACCCCGGGGCCGGACGGCGTGATCGCCGAAGGCACCGAGCTGCAGCGCACCGCGGGCGGCCCGTCCGCAGAGGAGATCCACGACGCCATTTCCGCGCTCAGCGGAGGGCGGAAGGCGAGCGACCTGGTTGCGCTCACAGACGACCACTCCCTGCTGGCGTTCTACCCGTACCGGGGCTTCCAGACGGTGACGTCCGCCTATGCGAACCCCAAGGCCGGCTTCGCCGACCGCAACGGGCTCATCCGCGACTGGGCGAAGGCCGGCGACGGGCTGGCCGCTGCGCTCGACGCGTCGCCGGTACGTGCGCCCGACGTGTTCGTGCTCAGCCGCACCCCGCAGGGCTGGGTGTACAGCTTGTCGGTCTCACGCCTGCCCCGCGAACCGGGCGACGTGAGCGAGCCGGCGGTTTTCTCCCCGTCCGCGTTCGACCCGGCGCACTTCGCGGTGCAGGAGGTGGGGCACCTGGTGGTGGCCGTACGGCGGTGACGGTGCGCGCACCCGCCGTCCGCCTGTCACCCCCGCCGAGCGTATGCGCAACCCGCCGGACCCGGCGCGATCGCGGCGGTTTGTGCATACAGTCGTGGTGAACGCACACCCGACACCTTCGGAGGTCAGCCCATGACGGACCGCCCCATCCGCGTCGGCGTGCAGCTCCAGCCGCAGCACGCCCCCCGCTACGGAATGATCCGCGACGCCGTGCTGCGCGCCGAGGACGCCGGTGTGGACATCGCCTTCAACTGGGACCACTTCTTTCCGCTCTACCCGGATGCGCAGGGCCGCATCGACGGCGCGCACTTCGAGTGCTGGACGATGCTGGGCGCGTGGGCCGAGCAGACCGAGCGCATCGAGATCGGTGCGCTGGTCACGGGCGGCGGATACCGCAACCCGGACCTGCTGGCGGACATGGCCCGCACCGTCGACCACATCAGCGGCGGGCGGCTCATCCTCGGCGTCGGCGCGGGCTGGTTCGCCAAGGACTACGAGCAGTACGGCTACGAGTTCGGCACCAAGGGCTCGCGCATCGACCTGCTGGGGGAGAACCTCGACCGCATCGCGGCGCGGCTGCCCCGCCTGGACCCGCCGCCCACACGCAGGATCCCGGTGCTCGTCGGCGGGGGAGGAGTGCGCAAGACGCTCCGGCACGTGGCCCGTCACGCGGACATCTGGCACTCGTTCGCCGACCCGGACGGCTACCCGGAGAAGCTCGACGCCCTGGATCGGCACTGCGCCGGCGTGGGCCGGGACCCGGCGGAGATCGAACGCTCGGTGCCCTGGCCCACCGCCTCGGACGACGGCCACACCCCCGAGCAGCGGGCAGACCAGCTGGTGGCGCAGGGTGCCACGCTGTTCACCGTCGCATCCGGCGGCCCCGACTACGACTTCGGCGAACTCCGGCAGGCGCTGGCCTGGCGGGACTCGCGGGCCTGACTCTGCCCGTCGGTTCGACTCTGCCCGTCGGTTCGACTCTGCCCGTCGGTTCGACTCTGCCCGTCGGTTCGACTCTGCCCGTCGGTTCGACTCTGCCCGTCGGTTCGACTCGCGGCGTCAGCTCGCCGGACGGGCCTGCGCACCCGGTGCGCAGCGCGGCACCGTCGGCCCCGCGCTGCCGGCGAGCAGGATCGACGCCACCAGCTGCGGATTGTCCCACATCGGCACGTGACCGACGCCAGGGATGATCGTCACCTCGGCCTGCGGAAACGCCTGATGCACGCGTTTGGCTTCGTAGCAGGGCAGGACGAGGTCGCGCCTCCCCCACGCCACGGTGACCGGCACGGACGTGTCGACGGGGCGGCTGAACGCGAAGTCCGCGCTGAGCCCGCGGTCGATCACCTTGTTGCTGAGCAGGCTTTCCGCATCAATACGGGCCGTCTCCGCGGGCACACGCCACGGGTGCGACATGAACACGCCCATACCCACCGACTTCCCCACGCGGTTGCTGACGAACGCATCGCGCGTCCCGCCCATCCGTCGCGTGGCCCAACGCAGGGTGCGGAACGTGTTGACCGCGCGCGCCTGGTCGAGCGCGCCGGCGAAGAAGCCTGCAGGGGACAGGCCGGTGGCCGATGCGACCTCGCCGCGCGCGGCCGCCTCGAGCGCGATCCAGCCGCCCAGCGAGTTGCCGGCCACGTGCACCTTCTCCTCGGGCGCGATCTCGCGGAAGAACTCGACGGCGAGGTCGGCCCCGATCTGCAGCGGGTTCGGGCCCTCGGGCATCTCCGGGGAGTCACCGTGCCCGGGCAGGTCGACGGTGACCACCCTGCGGTGCCGGGCGAGCAGGTCGACCACCGGGTCCCACGCGTGGCGCCGATGGATCACGCCGTGCACCAGCACCAGGGTGGGGCCTTCCCCGCGGATATCGTAAGCCAGCTCCATGCTCTTAGTGTGACGCACGTTCACGGCTACCGCAAGGGCGACGGGTGACAGACGCCACGCCGTCTCCGCTTTATGCTCTGGTGATAGTTAGTTAGACTTACTAACTATGTCCGACAAGACGGTGACTGCACAGGCGTCCCAATCGACGGCACCTCGGTTTTCCAGCGACGAGGCCGTGCTGGCCGCCGACCTGCGTCCGGTGCTACTGCGCCTGAACAACCTCGTGCGCCGCCGCGTACCGTCCGTCGAACTCACACCCGCGCAGAGCACGGCGTTGACCACCGTGCTCGACCACGGTCCGCTGCGCATGGGGGAGCTCGCCGAACGCGAGCAGATCCGCATGCCCACCGCCACCGCCATCATCCGGCGCGTGGAGAAACTCGGACTGGTCCAGCGCAGGCCCGATCCCGACGACGGGCGCGCCGTGCTCGTCGAACTCACCGCGTCCGGTCGCGAACGCCTGGGGCACGTGGCCCGCGAGCGCAACGTCCTACTCGCCGCGCTCCTCGAACAGCTCACCGACGGCGACCGCCAGGCGATCGCCGCATCCGTCCCCGCGCTCAACGCCATGCTCGCGCTGGACCTCCCGGGCCCCGCCGGTGCGGGCGACACCGACGGACCCGGCACACCGCATTTCCAGGAAAGCGAGACGCACGCACGATGAGCACCACCCCGCAGGGCGCACCACCAGCCCACGCCGACGAACATCCCGGACTGCTCGATGCGCTCAAGGGCCAGCCCAAGCAGGTCTGGGTCACGGCCTTCGCCGCAGTCATCGCGTTCATGGGCATCGGCCTGGTGGACCCGATCCTCAACACCATCACCGAGGCACTGCACGCCACGCCTTCGCAGACCACCCTGCTGTTCGCGTCCTACCTGGGCGTGCAGGTGTTCGCGATGCTGCTCACCGGGCTGATGAGCTACCGCTTCGGCGCCAAGCGCACCGTAGTCGCCGGGCTGATCCTCATCGTCATCGCCGCCGGGCTGTGCGCCTTCGCCGGCACCATCGAGCAACTCGTGTGGCTGCGAGCCCTCTGGGGCCTGGGCAACGCGTTCTTCATCGCCACGGCGCTGTCGGTGATCGTCGGCGCCGCCACCGGCGGCCAGAAAGGCGCAATCCTCATGTACGAGGCGGCGCTGGGCCTCGGCCTGGCCGTCGGGCCGCTGGCGGGCGCCGTGCTCGGCAGCATCTCGTGGCGCGGGCCGTTCGCCGGCACCGCCATCCTCATGGCCATCGGCGCGCTGCTGTGCGTCATCATGCTCCAGCGCGACGGGGACAAGGCGCACCGCACGCCGATCCGGCTCACCGACCCGCTCCGCGCACTCAAAGACCGGAACCTGCTGATGACGTCCATCGGCTCCGCGTTCTACACGGCAGCGTTCTTCGCCGTGATCGCCTGGGCCCCGTTCGCCCTGGGCAAGGGGGCCTATTACATCGGCTTCGTCTTCTTCGGCTGGGGCGTGTGCGTCGCGATCTCCGGCGTATTCATCGCGCCGCGCGTCTCGGCGAAATTCGGCGAGCGGCACGGTCTCATGGGCGCGGTGTTCCTTTGCGCCGTCGTGCTCGCCATCATCGCAGTCGGCACCGCCGTCGAATCCGAAGCGCTCATCGTCGTCGGCGTCGTCGTCTCCGGCCTGGTGTCCGGCGTCCTCAACACGCTGTTCACCGGCGCGGCGATGAGCTCGGCCGGCACGGTGCGATCCGTGTCCAGCGCCGGCTACAACTTCCTGCGCTGGATGGGCGGCGCCGTCTCCGCCATCCTCGTCGGCCACCTCGCCGAGTGGTTCGGCTCCGGCGACGATCCCGCGATGGCCGCGCCGTTCTGGGCCGGAGCGCTGTGCTGCCTCGTCGCCGTCGGCTTCCTTGCGCTGCGCCCCACAACGCAGCCGCGCGCCGAGCGCGAGCTCGAGGTCCTCGAAGACGAGGTCGCCGCCGAGGGACCCGCGCAAGCGGTCGACGAGGCGGAACTGGAGCCGCACCCAGGCGACACCGATACCGTGCACTCCCGCGCCTGACCCGGCCGCCTGGGAGGCATCAGGTCTGAGCGAACCCGGAGCGCGCCTGCCCGTCCCCCGGCCGGGAAGGCACGAAGCTGCCGTACCCGCCGCGAAAGAACAGCAACGGATCGGCCTGCCGGTGCACCTCCAGCTCGCTGACGCGGGCGATCACGATCGTGTGGTCGCCCGCGTCGTGCTCGAACTCCACCTCGGCCTCGATACGCGCCAGCGTGCCGTGCAGCGCCGGGGCGCCGTTGAGCGCGGGCTCCCAGGCGGTGTCCTCGAACTTCCCCGCTCCGCTCGTGGCGAATCGACGGCACAGCTGCAGCTGTTCGTGCGAGAGCACGTTGACGCAGATCCCGCCCGCGCCGCGCATGAGTGGCCAGCTACGGGAACTTTTGGCGGGGCAGAACGAGACGAAGGGCGGGTCCAGCGACAGCGACGTCACCGACTGGCACGCGAATCCCTGCGGTGCGCCGTAGTGCAGGGCGGTGATCACGGTGACCCCGGTGCAGAAGTTCCCCAGTACACGCCGCAGCTCGTCCTGGTCGATCAGCCGTCGCTGTCCGCCGCCGCGCGCCGCAGTTACCATACGGCCATCGTCCCAGCCCGGACAGCGATCCACATCCCGGACCCGCGGACCGGTACGGCCGCACCTTGGAGGCATCACATGACCAGCACCGACGCCGTCACACGGACCGCGCTGGTCACGGGCGCGTCCAGCGGGCTCGGGGCGGACATCGCGCGCGAGCTCGCCGCCGACCATCGCCTGCTGCTCGGCGGCCGCGACGCGTCGCAGCTGGGCGCGCTGGCGGCCGAACTGCCCGGCGCCGAACAGTGGCGGGTGGATCTCACCTCGGCGACGGCCGTCGCCGAGGCCACTGCACGCATCGACAGGCTCGACGTGCTCGTGCACAGCGCAGGGATCTGCGAACTCGGTTCCGTGGACGAGTCGGACGCCGGGCAGTGGCGACGCACCTTCGAAGCCAATGTGTTCGCCGTCGTCGAGCTCACCCGCGCGCTGCTCCCCGCACTGCGCGCGGCGGGCGGCCACGTGGTGCTCATCAACTCGGGGGCCGGTCTGCGCGCCAACCCCGGGTGGGGCTCCTACGCCGCCAGCAAGTTCGCATTGCGGGCGTTCGGAGACGCGCTCCGCCAGGAAGAGCCGGGGCTGCGCGTGACCTCCGTGCACCCCGGACGCATCGACACCCCCATGCAGCGGGCAATCGTCGCCTCCGAGGGCGCGACGTACAACCCGCGGCGGTTCCTCGCGCCCGCCACCGTCGCCCGCGCCGTCGGCAACGCCGTGCGCACACCCGCGGACGCGCACCCCACCGAGATCGTGCTGCGCCCCACCGGGCGCTGACACGCTGCGACCCGCCCTGCAATCCGCGCACCGCGTGCACAGTTCGAGCGCGCGTTCCAGCGGCTTCGGCGGCAATCGGTGCTCGACCTCGCCGGAGGCCGGATCGGCCAGGACCCGGCCGCCCCTACCGCGCGGGGGTGATCTGCGCCTGCGCGGCGATCGCCGTGCCCATCCACCGGTCCAGATAGCGCCGCAGAACCGCGCGCCCCCAGGCGGGGTCCGCGGGCGACAGGAAGAACGACTGCATGGTCCGCAGCACGAACTCGACGAGCTCCCGCAGCGCCGCGTCATCGTAGCCATGGGCCCCCCAGTCCACGTCGAACCGGCGGATCATCGTCATGCCGAAGCCGATCGCCTCGGGCGCAGTGACCCCCTGCGCATGTTCGCCGGAGAGCATGAGGCCCAGGTGGGGGATCCGGTGGACCTCCTCGAGCGTGTAGAGTACCGCCTCCACCATCGCGCCGGCCGGGTCGGTGAGGCCGTGGACGTGCGCAGTGAGACGGTCGAGGAAGCCGTCGACCGAGGCGATCGCGGCCGCGCGCATGAGCGAGTCGGCGCTGGGGAAGTAGCGGTACACGGTCTGCCGGATCACGCCCAGCCGTTCGGCCACGTCGGCGATGGTGATACCGGACCCGGTCTCAGTGATCAGTGCCACCGCCGCGGCGACGATCCTCTCGGCGGCCTCTTCATCGTTGGCGGGGGGTGCACCGCCCCAGCCTCGTCTGCGCGCCACCAGCCGTGTCCTCGTCTCGCAATGCCCCGTGCCCCGGGGCGCACGGATTCCCTTCACCCCGCACCGCCGCTGGGCGGCCCGGCCGACGCTACCACGCGCCCCACCGCCTACCCCGCGCGAAGACCGCCGGCACCTGACGCGATGCACCCGCCATTGACCATACAGTAATCCGACTGGTTGTATGTTCGTATAACCCCTGCGCGCCGCCGCGCGGCGCCGGACGGCGAGGAGTGTGCCGATGACCGACCTGCAGATGCGCAAGATGCGCTTCGCCTTCGACGAGTACGACGTCCCCTTCAACTGGAACCCCGACAACCCGTCGTTCTCCGCGATGGCCAATGCCGTGTCGTTTTTGGCCATCGGGTTCGAGAAGATGATCGTCAACATGATCCGCGAAGTCATGCCCAGGATCACCGACCCGGACATCGCGGGCGAGGCCACCGCGTTCGTCCGCCAGGAGGGTCAGCACTCGGCCGCCCACCGCCAGCACGCCGCCGCGCTCGTGCGCCGGTACCCGTCGCTGCAGGAGACCCTCGACGGTGTCATCGGTGCCTTCGACAAGCTCGCGGTGGAGACCTCCGCCGACTACCGCCTCGCCTACACCGCGGACCTGGAGGCCACCTTCACCCCGGTGTTCAAGCTGATGCTCGACAACGAAGCGCGGCTGTTCCGTCCGGGCGACGACCGCGTGGCATCGCTGTTCATCTGGCATTTCGTCGAGGAGGTGGAGCACCGCAGCTCCGCGCTGATCATCTTCGACTCGGTGATCGGCAGCGACACCTACCGCATGCGCATGGCGCCATCGATCTTCAAGCACGTGCTCGACGTCATCCGCATCGCCTGCGAGGGATTCAACAAGCATGTGCCGCTGGAGGATCGGCAGGTGGATGCGATGTGCATGTTCGCCAACTACCGACGCCGTCAGCGCCTGTCCAAGCTGATCCCGGGCATGGAGTACGTCGACCGCGGCCCCATGCCACGCGCGTTCACGGCGCTCCCGATGCGCGAGCAGCTCGTCGCGCTCGCCGGCACCGTGCGCAGCCAGCTTCCCCGGCACAACCCCGAGCATGAGAACCTGCCTGCGCTCGCCGACGTGTGGTTCCGCCGCTACGACGACGGCTACGACGTCACGCGCTGGTACACGGCCGGATCCGCCTCCACCGCTTCCTGACCCCGCTCACCGACAGTCCGTTACAGGGAGTTCCGCATGACCGACCACTGTTCGCCGGCCTTCGCCGAACTTGCGCACTCGATGGGATTCTCGTGCGCCGAGACGGGCGGCGTCGTCTCGTTCCGCAGCCCCTTCGGCCTGGAGAACTGGACCCTGCCGGTGCTCGGCACGCTCATCATCGTCGGCTCGGTGCTGGCGCTGCTGTACGCGATCGTCCGGCTGCGCCGCCACGGCGACCCGACCAACCTGGTGCTGTGGTTCGGCGCGCTGTTCTTCCTGTTCATCATCGAGCCGCCCATCTACTTCCCGGCCCATTTCGGCACCGAGGAGTACTTGGGGACGATGTTCGCCCACAACGTGTTCGCGGTCGATTTCTTGTGGGGCCGGCTTCCCCTGTATATCGTGGCGATCTACCCGCTCATGGCCACGATGGCGTTCGAACTTGTGCGGATGCTCGGGGTGTTCCGCCGCTACGGGGTGTTCATCGGCGCGGCATGCGTGGGCTTCGTGCACCACGCGTTCTACGAGATCTTCGACCAGCTCGGGCCGCAGCTGCGCTGGTGGGAGTGGTCGGCGGACAACGAGATCGCCAAACCGTTCCTCGACGCGGTGCCCGTGCCGTCGATCGTGGTGTTCGCGGCGCTCTGGCCGATGTCGCTGGCGCTGTGCGTGCAGTTCTTCGTGGGCCGGCATGTCGACGCCGGCAGGCGTTTCGGCATGCAAAGCACCGACGCCGGCAGGCGTTTCGGCGGGTGGTCGCTGACGGGCCGCACGGTCGTGGTCGGCCTTCTCGCATCGGTGGGCGTGCTCATCCTGCCCATGCCCGCCACCATCATGGGCATCGGCGGCAACGGCTGGCGGGCCGCCGGATACGTGATCGAGCTTGCCGCCATCGCGGTGATCGCGGTCGTGGTGCTCACCCGGCAGTGGCTGCGGCTGCGTCCCGGATCGGGAGCGGGCCTGCTCACCGGGGCCGACTCCGTCCGGCACGACAATCCGTTCATCCGCTTCTACGCCATCGTCTACCTCGTGGTGCTGGCGGTGCTGTGGGCCTCGGCGCTGCCGGACTACATCGCCGCCGTCGACGGGGTCACGGCGAACGGCGATCCGATCGGCAACCTCTGGTACACACTCGCCTGCTTCGCGGTGGCGATCGCCGTCGTCGCCGCCGCCTGGTCGGTGCGGCAGGCGCGGCCGGTGCTCGCCGGCGACGGCCCGGCCGAGCACGCGTTGACGCCGACGAGCTGACCGGCAAGCGCCTACTTGGCGACCATGTCCCCCGGACCCCAGTACGCGCGCATGCTGGTGATCTTCGCGTCGTCGTCGAAGGTCATCACGTCGATCGGCGTGATCTGCACCGTCTGGTCGCCCGCCTCCGTGGTGATGCGGAAGTGGAAGGCCGCGCTGCTGCCGGCGATACGGATCGTGTAGATCTCGCCCGTCTGCTTCATGCCGGCGACCACACTGTAGAACTCGCGGATCGACTCCTCGGTGTCCCGCACGCCGCTGCCCACCGGATCCTCCACCGTGGCGCCCGGGGCGAAGAGGCCGACGATCTCGTCGACGGTGCCTGTGGTGACGGCGGTGATGTAGGACTCGATGGTCTTGCGGACGGCCTCGGGTGCGGGCGCCATGGCTGCTCCTCAACGGTGACGACGGAATGAGAACTCGTTCCACCGGAGCGTACGCGAGGGGCATCGTCGTCCCGCCACCCTCGCTCCCGCCGTGCGGGCGTGTACACGTCAATTCGACCCGTGTCGTAATCGTTATCAAGCGCCCGTCCGGTCTACGCCATTTGGCGGATTCGCTCTCAGCAGGAAGTGCCTATTCTGATCGGGAGGTGTTATTCAACGACGTCAGGATCCGCTATGCGTTCACACCGCCGCTTACGCCGCGCCGCCCGTCTGGCCGCAGCCGCAGCACTCGCCGTCGGAGTCGCCGCGGGCGCGGCCACCGCGGCAGGTGCAGACCCGCTGCCCACCGCACCGTCGCTCATCGCAACCAGCTGGGAGAACAGCACCGTCACCATGATGGGCCTCGACGGCTCCGGCGCCGTGCCGCTCGACGCTACCGGGCTCGACGGGCCGCAGGACGTGGCGATCATCGACGACACGGCATACGTCGCCTCATTCACGAACGGCAATGTCGTCGCCGTGCCCCTGGACGGGTCGCCTGCCCACGTCGTGATTTCGGGTCTGGCAGGACCCGAGGGCATCGCGGCCGCCGGCGGACGCCTCTACGTCGCCGACACCGCCTCCGGGACGATCTTCTCCTCCCTTCCCGATGGAACCGACAGAGAGACCATCGCGACGGGTAACGTCGTCCACACGGGGATCGCGGTGCACGACGGCAGGGTGTACGTCGCCAATACGGATGCCAATGAGATCGTCTCCATGACCACCGCAGGAGAGGATCCGACCGTAATCACGGACCGGATCAACACACCGCGAGATCTCGACGTGGTCGGTGATCGGCTCTTCGTCACCGGGTACCTCGACGGAACCGTGGTCGCGATGCACCTCGACGGTTCCGACCCTCAGAACGTCGCGACCGGCATCGTCGGCCCCACCGGTATCGCTTCGGACGGGGAGTCGCTCTTCGTCACCGCAGATCAGTCCGATCAGATCATCACGATGCACCTCGACGGTTCCGGCAATCGGGTGATCTCCACCGCCGTCGACCACCCCGTCGGCATCGCCGTGTACACGCCGGAGAACCCGGCGTGCACCGGCTCGCTCGCGTCCCTGTGCGGCATGTTCGGCAGCCTGGGCAGCGTCGGCTGACCCGGGCCGGCCCTGCGCGGCCACCGGCTTCGACCAGTGAGCGCGTGCCTGCTCCTTCCAGCCCCGGAAGCGTAGGCACGCGCTCACCCGTCACCGGGCCGGGCGGCCTACTTGACCACGTTGATCATCTTTCCGGGCACCACGATGACCTTCTTGGGGTGCGCGCCGCCCAGCAGTTCGACGACGCGCTCGTCGGCCAGCGCGGCCGCCTCGATGTCGACCTTCGCCATGTCGGCGGGCACGGTGATCCGGCTGCGCACCTTCCCGTTGACCTGGATCGGGTACTCGACGGTGTCCTCCACCAGGTACTTCTCTTCGGCGGTGGGGAAGGGGCCGTGCGCCAGCGAATCACCGTGGCCCAGCAGCGACCACATCTCCTCTGCCAGGTGCGGGGCCACCGGGCCGAGCATGAGCACCAGCGGCTCGACGGCGGCCCGTGGCGCGCCCGCAGGGTAGGCCTTCGTCAGGTGGTTGGTGTACTCGATGAGCTTGGCTACCGCCGTATTGTCGTGCAGCGCCGCGTAGTCCTCGCGCACGCCTGCGATCGCCTTGTGCAGCGCCCGCAGCGTCGCCTCGTCCGGCTCCCCGTCCGTCACCGTGACGGAACCGGATTCTTCGTCGACGACGAGGCGCCACGCGCGCTGCAGGAACCTCTGCGCACCGACCACGTCCTTGGTGGCCCATGCCCGCGACGCGTCGAGCGGCCCCATCGACATCTCGTACACCCGCAGCGTGTCGGCGCCGTACTGCTCGCAGATGTCGTCCGGCGCAACGGAGTTCTTGAGACTCTTGCCCATCTTCCCGTACTCGCGGTGCACCTTCTGCTCCGTGCCGTCCACGCCCACCAGGTAGAAACCGCCGTCACGCTCGACCACGTCGTCGGCGGGCACGTAGATGCCGCGGTCGTCGGTGTAGGCGTAGGCCTGGATGTACCCCTGGTTGAATAGGCGCCGGTACGGCTCCTTCGAGGAGACATGCCCCAGGTCGAAGAGCACCTTGTGCCAGAACCGCGCGTACAGCAGGTGAAGCACGGCGTGCTCGAGCCCGCCCACGTACAGGTCCACGCCGCCCGGGTCGTCCGCGCCGTGCTCGGCGGGCCGGGGCCCCATCCAGTAGCGCTCGTTCTCCGGGTCGCAGAACGCCTCGGTGTTCGTCGGGTCGATGTACCGCAGCTGATACCAGGAGCTTCCGGCCCACTGCGGCATCACGTTGGTGTCGCGACTGTAGTGCCGGAGCCCGTCGCCCAGGTCCAGCTCCACATTCACCCAGTCGACGGCCTTGGCCAGCGGCGGGGACGGCTCCGAGTCGCGGTCGTCCGGGTCGAAGCTCACCGGCTGGTAGTCGGCCACCTCCGGAAGCTCCACCGGCAGCATCGATTCCGGCAGGCCGTGCGCCTCGCCGGCGTCGTCGTAGACCACCGGGAACGGCTCGCCCCAATAGCGTTGCCGCGCGAAGAGCCAGTCGCGCAGCTTGTACGCGGTCGTGCCCGTGCCCTCGCCGTGACCCTCGAGCCACTCGGTGACGGTCCGCTTCGCCTCGTCGACGGCCATGCCGTTGATGTCGAGCCCCTCGCTGTTCGCCGAGTTCACGGCGGTGCCGTCGCCCGCGTAAGCGCTCTCGGCGAGGTCGTGATCGGACGCTACGACCTCGGTGATGGGCAGGCCGAACTCGGTGGCGAACTCCCAGTCGCGCTGGTCGTGCGCGGGCACGGCCATGATGGCGCCGGTGCCGTAGCCGGTGAGGACGTAGTCGGCGATGAAGACGGGCACCTGCGTGCCGTTGACCGGGTTCACCGCGTAGCTGCCGGTGAAGACGCCCGTTTTGTCCTTGTTCTCCTGGCGTTCCAGGTCGGACTTCGAGGCGATGGCGTCGCGGTAGGCCTGCACAGCCTCGGCGGGGGAGCCGGCGCCGCCCGTCCACCGCGGGTCCACCGGCTCGCCGTTCGGCCCCTCCGGCCAGAACGCGGTGGTCAGCTGGTCCACCAGTTCGTGCTCGGGTGCAAGGACCACGTAGGTGGCGCCGAAGAGCGTGTCGGGGCGCGTGGTGAACACCTCGATGGGCTGCTCTGCCACGGAGAACTTGACCGTGGCGCCGTGCGAGCGGCCGATCCAGTTGCGCTGCATCGACTTGACCTGCTCGGACCAGTCGAGCAGCTCCAGGTCGTCGACGAGCCGGTCGGAATAGGCGGTGATCCGCATCATCCACTGGCTCAGCTTCTTACGGAACACGGGGAAGTTGCCGCGGTCGCTGCGCCCGTCCGCGGTGACCTCCTCGTTGGCCAGGACCGTGCCCAGGCCCGGGCACCAGTTCACCAGCGAGTCGGAGCGGTAGACGAGCCGGTGCGCGTCGATGATCTCCGCGCGCTCGGCCGCCGTGAGCGTGGACCAGTCGCGGCCGTCGTCCAGGGTGCGCGCACCGGAGGAGAACTCGGCCTCGAGCTCGGCGATGGGACGGGCCTTCCGCTGCTCGGCGTCGAAGAAGGCGTTGTAGATCTGCAGGAAGATCCACTGCGTCCACTTGTAGAACTCGACGTCCGTCGTGGCGACGCGACGGCGCTCGTCGTGGCCGAGGCCCAGGCGGCGGATCTGGCCCAGGTAGCGCTGGATGTTCTGCTCGGTGGTGGAGCGCGGGTGCGTGCCCGTCTGCACCGCGTACTGCTCGGCAGGCAGCCCGAACGCGTCGAAGCCCATCGTGTGCAGCACGTTGCGGCCGGTCATGCGGTGGAAGCGCGCGTACACGTCGGTGGCGATGAAGCCCAACGGATGGCCCACGTGCAGCCCGGCGCCCGACGGGTAGGGGAACATGTCGAGGACGAACAGCTTGTCATCGGGGACCGCGCCGGCCAGGGGCCCGGTGGGGTTCGGCGCGTAGAAGGTGCCCGCCGACTCCCAGGACCGCTGCCAGCGCTGCTCGATCTCGCCGGCCTTGTGCGCCGTGTAGCGGTGCGGCGGCGCGGCGGCGGGCGCCGACACGGCTTCGGCCGGGGTCGCGGTGCTGCTGGGGGCGGAATCGGTCACGGGCGTCACCATCTACTCGGGGTTCTCGACACGCTGCAGGCTGTCACTGCAGGCACGCTGCATACGCCAGGATAGAGGGTGGGCGCCGGGCGGTTCGGCGGTGCCCGGCGCACCGCATGGGCGGTGGGCGAGCGGTCGGATACCATGAATCGCGTGGTGATCGCTGCAATCGTGTTCCTCGTCTTGGCCGTCGTACTCGGCGCCGTCGCCGCTGCGGCCCTCTCCGGCAGGCTTCCGCGCAACCGGTGGTGGGGCCTGCGCACCGACGCGACCCTGCGGGACGACGCCACCTTCCGCGCCGCCAACCGCGTCGCCGCACCCGCCCAGCTGGGCGCCGCGGCGGTCCTGGTGCTCGGCGCGTGCGGTGGTCTGCTGCTCGGCGACGCCGCCGCGCTGTTCGTCGTCATCGCCGCGCCGGTGGTCGCGGTGGTGCTCACCGCGGTGGGGGCCGGCATTGCGCAGCGGGTCGCGGCGGCCATGCCGCCCGCCGACGGCGGCCCGTGCGGGCACTCCTGCGGCGCGTGCGCCCTGCAGGACTCGTGCGCATCCGCCGTGCACTGATGCTGATCGGCCGCAGATCGCACCGTCCTCGCCGGTCCGCCGTATGAAGCTGCTCAAACGCCTGAACATCGACGGTTTCGTCGCCGCGATCTTCGGCATGGTGATCCTGGCGAGCCTGCTCCCCGCCTCCGGAGCGGGCGCCGAGGTACTCGATTGGGCCGTGAAGATCGCGATAGGCCTGCTGTTCCTGCTCTACGGCGCGCGGCTGTCCCCGCGCGAGGCGCTGGAGGGGTTCACGCACTGGCGGCTGCACCTGACCGTGCTCGCCGTCACCTTCGTGCTGTTCCCATTGATGGGGCTCGCGATGCGGCCGCTGGCGCCCGGCATACTCACCGACGACCTCTACATGGGTCTGCTGTTCCTGTGCCTCGTGCCGTCGACGGTGCAGTCGTCCATCGCGTTCACGTCGATCGCCAAGGGCAATGTGGCGGGTTCCATCGTCAGCGCATCGTTCTCGAACATCATCGGCGTCTTCCTCACGCCCGCGCTGGTGTTGTGGCTGATGGAGACCACCGGGTCCGGCGGTCTCCACGCCGACGCGATCGTCGAGATCATCCTGCAGCTGCTGGTGCCGTTCATCGCCGGTCAGCTGCTGCGGCCCTGGCTGGTGGGTTTCCTGCAGCGGTACTCGGCCCCCATCAAGATCGTCGACCGCGGTTCGATCCTGCTGGTGGTCTACGCCGCCTTCAGCGAGGGGATGAACGCGCACATCTGGTCGTCCACCTCTGCGGCGCAGATCTTCATCGTCGTCGGCCTGTCCTGCGCCATGCTCGCTTTCGTGCTGGGGGTGACCGCTTTCGCGGGACGCGCGATGGGCTTCTCCTGGCCGGACCAGATCGTCATCATCTTCTGCGGTTCCAAGAAGTCGCTGGCGAGCGGCCTGCCGATGGCCACCGTGCTGTTCTCCGGTGGCACGGTGGGCCTGATCGTCCTGCCGCTGATGATCTTCCACCAGATCCAGCTCGTGGTGTGCGCGATGCTCGCACCCAAGTTCGCCGAGAAATCCGACCGTCTGGCCGTGGCCGAAGGATGAGCGTCAGGCGCGCCGACCCGGCGGGAGCCGCCTTCGGCCTGGGCTTCCCTGTCCTCGCCGCCGCGGTCACGGTGGCGCTCACCGCGGTGTGGATCGACCGGCTGCGCGCCTGAGCACCTTGTCGATAGGGGCGGGCGTCCTCACCGGTCTCGTCGTGGGGCTCGCCGGCGTGGCGCTGCTGCGCGACCACCGTCCGCGGATCCCGGCGACCGCACCGCATCCGGCGACACCATCACAGTGACCACCGACCGCGCCGGCGAGTTCGCGGCCGCCGCCAACGCGCTGGCGGACCGCGGCACCCGGAGCTGATCCGCACCGCCCGGCGGGCCTGCCCCCGGCCGGCGCTGGGCCCGTCGGTATCGTTATGCCGTCCGTCACACCGCGGGCGAGTCGAACAGCAGGGGGAACGATGATCACCACCCGGGACGGACGATTCCTCGTCGCAGCCGTATCCGCAGCGTCCACGCTGGCGCTCGCCGGTGCACTCGGCGCGTGCTCGTCGGGTGCGGACGCCGATTCCGGCCCCGCCGGGAGCGCGACCGGCACGGCCGCCACGACCGCGGCCGGGGCGCAGGCCGGTTCCGGGGAGCTGCGTGCGCTTCTGCCGGAGCAGGACGCCTTCGGCGAGGGGTTCGTGGCCGCCCCGGTAACGACCGCCCAGCTGGACGCGACGCTCAGCCAGGTGCGCGACAAGGCGAAGTCGCAGGTGGTGGACCCTGCCGAGTGCAAGGACACCCTCGACCTCACCGCCGGTCTCGACCCCGCGGCCACCGCGATGGTGGCGGCCGGCAACGAGGACCAGGGCACCAAGATCGGCGTGATCGTCTCACGCGACGACCCCTCGCTCGACGCGTTCCGCTCGTCCCTCGATCGATGCGGCCAGGTGACGGTGCAGGTCGACGGCACAGCCACCGACGTCACCACCGAGACCTTCGCGCCCGCCGGTGCGACGGGGGAGGAGCCGCTGGGCATCACCCGCACGCAGTCCGTGGGCGACGCAGGCAACGTCACGACGATCCTCACCGCCGAGGAGGTGGACGGGACCTCGATCCGGGTCATGGTCCACCAGCCGTCCACCGAGGCCTTGCCGCCGGAGGTGCTCGATCACCTCCGGCAGACCGCGGCAACGCTGATGAACGACACCGCCGCGCGCGCCGGGCAGCGGTAGGCCGGCCTCGCCGGGTTCCGGCGAAGTTTCAGTTCCGCTCGACGTCGATGGGGTGCGTCGCGAGCATCGCCCACGGCTGGGGTTGCCGCCGGAGCACGCGCCCCCACAAGTCCACCTGTGGGGGCGCGATGATGTCGCCCGGCCGCGAGGTGAACACCATCCAGTCGTCGCGCAGCAGCTCCCCGTCGAGCTGCCCGAAGGTCCACCCCGAGTAGCCGACGAAGATGCGCGCGCCCTCCACCAGCGGCGCCACGTCGAGCGGTTCCGCCGCGACGTCGATGAGCACCACCCGCCCATCGACCCGGGTGATCCCGTCGACATCGTCGATGCCGGCGCCGCGCCGGAGAACCCCCAGACACAACGCGCCGTCCAGCTTCACCGGGCCGCCCAGGTGGAACACTTTGGCGGGGGAGCAGACCGCGGACCACTCCGGCAGGCCGTCGACCAGCGGCGTCTCGCTGGGACGATTGAGGACCATGCCGAGCGTTCCGCCGTCGTTGTTCTCGATCACGTAGATCACGCTGCGGCGGAAGACCGGCTCCGTCAGATGGGTTCCGGACACGAGCAGGCTTCCCGGGCCCACCTGTGCGACCGGCGATTCCTGGCGTCCCTCTCCATCAGCTGGATACGTCACACTGCCATCTTGGCACTGATCCGCCGCAGCGGCGCGGTGATCCGCGCGCGTGAATCGCACGCGTCCTCAGCGCACGCCGACACCCCAGGAGCCAGTGCCTCCGGAGCCTGCACCGGACACGGCGGCCAGCCCGCTGAGCATCGCCATGGCGGCGGACCCGGAACCCTCCGACAGTGGTGGCGGCGCTGCCGGCGGCGTTATCGCCGGCGCCGCGGTGTCGAGATAGCCGTCGCCGTCGGAGTCCGCGAGCTGCGTGTCCGGAACGCCGTCGCCGTCGGAATCGACGAGAAGTCGACCGTCGTGCTGCCGGCCGGAGCTGCCATCCCCACCGCGGCCTGCGCCGGCACCGGGGTGGTCCGGGCCCCCGGCCGTCCCTACGACGCGGTCCCGCTCGGCCGGCGTCTGCGGTCCGCCGGGCCCTCCGGCCCCGCGCTCCACCGGGATCTCCGTGGCCCAGGTTCCGTCACCCGTGGCGTCGACGAACCACCGTTCACCCCCGCCTGCGCCGTCGGCGACGTCCAGGCAGGTGGTGTCCGCGACCCCGTCCGCGTCCGAATCCCACATGGCGTCGTCGATCAGACCGTCGCCGTCGAAATCCAGCTCCACGGCGTCCACCGTGCCGTCACCGTCCACGTCCAGGCCCGCCGGTGTCGACCATTCCGTGAGCTCGCCGTCCCCCGTACCGAATGCATAGGTGATGTCCACTCACGCCCCCGTCCTCACGCACGCGGCCGGCGATGCCGCACGTCCCCTGCCACTAGGACGTGCCGGAGCGGGAGGTGGTTCCGCTCAGGCCCCGAACGGCTCGGCCTGCGGCTCCCACCCGGTCGCGTCGGTGAAACGCGCACTGGAGACGCGCTGTGAGCGTCCCAGCGGGCCAGCCACCAGGCCGGGGAGTGCATGCAGGTCGTCGCGGCCCACGCGCCGGGCGATCTCGCGACGCCATTCGCCACGGGTGCGCGGCTCCTCGGCCACGTTGTAGAGGCCGGCGGGGGCGTCCAGCGCCGCCACCACGGCGCGACCGACATCCGACAGTGCGATCGAGGACAGGTAGGAGCCGTCTCGCCCGGCCAGCGCGAACCATCCGCGGCGGGCGACCGATTCGATCATCGCCATCATCGGGTCGTCGGCGGGAGCACCGTGCACCTGCCCGAGCCGGAGACTCACCCCCGTCCCGCCGCCCTCCGTGAAGCGGCGCACGTGCGCTTCACCCGCGAGGTTCGCGCGCATCGGGCCGGGCGCCTCGACCGGACTCGACTCGTTCAGCCAGGCGTCCCCGCCATCGCGGTAGATCATGGTGATGGTGTCGTGCACGATCCGGGGGATCCGGAACTGCAGGGCCGCGTCGACCAGCGCCCGCACGCCCCCGTCCCGCACCGCCCGGTACTGCCGTATGGCGCCCGCGTTCCGCAGCGATGTCGGCAGCGCCACACGCATGTCGACCACCGCGTCCGCACCGTCCAGCACGCGGCGCAGGTGCGCTCCGTCCCCTAGCAAGTCGCCGCCGACCCAGCGCACGCCGCCGTCGTCCGAGCGCGGCAATGCGGCCCCGGTCCCCACCCGGCGGCTGTGCGCCTCCACCTCGTAACCGGCGTGTCTGAGCGCCTCGAGCGCCGATCGGCCCGTCGCGCCCGCCGCACCCAGCAGGACGATCCGTCGTGCAGTTCCTTCGGGCGAGTTGCTCATAACCACAGCCTAATGCCGTTCAGAGCCCGCCCGAGACGAAGAACGATCGACGGTGCGGGACACCGCGACCCACTGGGGCCGACCGACCGGACGGTTTCACGTGAAACACGGGGCCGTCAGGTGCGGCGCGCCCACCAGTCGAGCAGCTCGCGTTCCGCTTCGTCCCGGGGGAGCGGGCCGCGCTCCAGCCGCAGCTCCTTGAGGAACCGCCACGCCGCGCCGACCTCCCGGCCGGGTCCGATGCCCAGCAGCTCCATGATCGCGTTTCCATCGAGGTCGGGACGCACCCGCGCGAGATCCTCCGCCTCTGCGATGGCGGCGATCCGGAGTTCCAGATCGTCGTACGTCGCCTGCAGCCGCGCCGCCCGTCGCTTGTTGCGGGTCGTGCAGTCGGCGCGCACGAGCTTGTGCAGGCGCGGCAACAGCACGCCGGCGTCGTTGACGTACCTGCGCACGGCAGAGTCGGTCCACTCGCCACTGCCGTACCCGTGGAAGCGCAGGTGCAGGAAAACGAGCGTCGAGACGTCCTCGATCAGCTTCTTCGAGTACTTCAGCGCGCGCATCCGCTTGCGGGTCATCTTCGCTCCCACCACCTCGTGGTGGTGGAAGCTCACGGCCCCGCCCGGCTCGTTGCGCTTGGTGGCCGGCTTGCCGATGTCATGGAACAAAGCCGCAAGCCGCAGCACGAGGTCCGGATCCCCGTCCTCGAGGTCCATCGCCTGCTGCAGGACGGTGAGGGAGTGCCGGTAGACGTCCTTGTGCTGATGGTGCTCGTCGATCTCCAGCTGCATCGCCGGAACCTCGGGGATCACATACTCGGCCAAGCCCGTGCGGCAGAGCAGGTCGACGCCCTCCACCGCATGCTCACCGAGCATCAGCTTGTCGAGCTCCGCCCGGATCCGTTCGACAGTGATCCGCTCCAGTTGCCCTGCCATGGCCGTCATCGCCTCGATCACCCGGGGCGTCGGCGTGAACCCCAGCTGCGCGACGAAGCGGGCCGCGCGCAGCATCCGCAGAGGATCGTCGTCGAAGGAGTCCTCGGGCCGGGCGGGCGTATCCAGCACGCCGGCGAGCAGCTGGTCGATCCCCCCGAGCGGATCGACGAACTCCAGCGTCCCGTCGCCGTCCACCCGCACCGCCATCGCGTTGACGGTGAAGTCACGCCGGACCAGGTCGTCCTCGAGGCTCTCACCGTACGTGACAGCCGGATTGCGGCTCACACGGTCATACTTGTCCGCGCGGAAAGTGGTCACCTCGATCTGCCAACCTGCGCGGACCGCGCTGATCGTCCCGAACGCGATGCCGGTGTCCCACTGGGCCTCCGCCCAGCCCGACAGGATTTCCTGGACCTGGTCCGGGCGGGCGTCGGTGGTGAAATCGAGGTCCGTGCCCAGCCTGCCCAGCACGGCATCGCGGACACTGCCACCCACCAGGTACAACCGATGTCCGCGCTCGGAGAACCTACCGCCCAATCCGGACAGGGTTTCCGAGAGCGATCGCAGGGTCGCTGTGGCACCGGCAAGCAGCCGCTGCCGGCGTTCGGCCTCGGAACCTCGGGTAGTCGACACGATCGACCATTTTATCGTGGCGGCCATCCGCCATAGTCGACGGCGTCCCCCCACGCCCGAGACCGCCAAGTACGATTGTCTCCGTGTCCCCCGCCGATCACTCCCGCAGCGGGCGTCGTCGCCGACGGCGCCCCGCTCAGCCGGGCAACGGCACACGAAACGGGAGCACACGAAACGGGGGCACCCGCAGCGCGGGAACGCGCAATTCCGGCATCCGGAACAACGGCGCGCGGACGTCGACAGGCGGCGCACGGCAGAGCTCCGGCGGAGGACGCCGTACGGGTGACGGAACCACCGGCCGGCGCATGCACACCGTCCGCGAGACCTCGGCCGGCGGCCTCGTCATCGACGGTTTCGACCGCACCTCCCCAGACGGCTCCGCGTCCGCCGGCGAGCTGCGAGCCGCGCTTATCGGCCGGCTCGACCGCCGCGGCCGCACGCTGTGGTCCATGCCCAAGGGGCACGTCGAGGCCGGCGAGACGGTCGAGCAGACCGCGACGCGCGAGATCGCAGAGGAGACGGGAATCCGCGGCGAGGTGCTCGCGTCACTCGGAAGCATCGACTACTGGTTCGTTTCCGACGGCCGCCGCATCCACAAGACCGTCCATCACTTCCTGCTCCGCTACCAGGGCGGCGAGCTCTCCGATGAGGACTACGAGGTCAGCGAAGTGGAGTGGGTGCCGCTCGGAGAACTCTCCGGGCGGCTCGCCTATGCGGACGAGCGCAAACTCGCCGCCGTGGCCGCCGAGATACTCGGTGAGATGATCTCCGGACCCTCGCCTCGTGACGACGCCAGCGGAGAGGCGGGGGCGCCGCCGCGGCCGCAGCCGGGAGCCGAACCGTCCAAGCGGGCCCGCAGGCGCCGCCGCAACCACCGCGCGATGCTCCCGAAGCCGAGGGGGAAGACCAGCCCCACATGAGGATCCGGACCACCAGGCCGTCCGGCTTCGTGCACGGGGTGCGCCGAGCGGCCGTCGCGGTGGCTGCGGTTTCGCTCGCGTGCGCGCCGGCCGCTCTCGCCGTCGGCGTCGCCGCCCCGGCCGCGCATGCCGAGCCCGTCACCGCGGCGCCCACCCCGGCCACCGAGGCAGCAACACCCACGACATCGCCAGCCAGGACGGCGGCCGCCACGGAGACGACCGGCGTGGAGACGACCGGCGTGGAGACGACCGGCGTGGAGACATCCGCAACGGGGTCACCCACGACGGCCGCGGCCGAAGGCACACCGCCGGGCGACTCCCGCCGCACCGGCATGCCCCGGTTCCTCTCGCTCACGATCACCACCGTCACACCCGAGGTAGTCAGCGACGATCGGTCCACCGGCGGCGCGGCAGGCGACGCCCCAGGGGAAGGGCCCCGTCCGGACGGCCGAGAGGACACCGTCACCGTCACCGGAACCGTCCGTAACGTCGGCGACCGCGATGTGTCCGACGTGGAGGTCCGCCTGCAACGTGCGCCGCGGATAGACGCGGCCGAGGAGGTGCGTTCAGTACTGAGCCTCGACCAGAGCAGCTACGGCACCGTCGGCCTGTTCCACCCGGTGGCCGAGTCGCTCAGCCAAGGCGAATCGGTGGATTTCACGCTGTCGCTCCCGCTCAACGACCCCGCGACACGGTCCCTGGAGATCGCCGAACCGGGCGTGTATCCGCTGCTGGTCAATGTCAACGGGACTCCCGACTACGGCGGGCGCGCCCGGTTGGACGACGCGCGCTTCCTGCTTCCGGTCCTGTCCCTGCCCGCCGGTGCCACCCCCACCGCCACCGCGCGGCAGCAAGGGCCCGTGGCGCCGTCGCCGGTGCCGGTGACCATGCTGTATCCACTGACCGCGGCACCGGAACTCGCGGCCGGCCAACCCGGGCCGGCCCTGGATTCGCCCGCCGCCGTGCGGCTCGTCGACGATTCGCTCCCGCGGTCGCTGGCCGCCGGGGGCAGGCTGCACGGGGTGCTCGCCGCCGCACGCGAGGCGCTCGGCCCGGCCGCGGACCCGCGCGGCGCACTCGGCGCCGGATTGTGCCTCGCCATCGACCCGGACCTGCTCGTCACGGTCGACGCGATGACCCGCGGTTTCGAGGTCTCCAAGGACCCTGCCGACCCGGACTCCGACGCGTCGAGCACGGACGATGCGGAGTCGGAGGGCCAGACCGCGGCCGCAGCGTGGCTCAAGGACCTGCGTGAACTCGCCGCGCAAACATGCACAGTGGCGCTGCCGTACGCGCAGGCCGACCTCGATGCGGTTCGGGATCTGGCGTCCCCGCACATCACCGCGTCGGCTCTCGCTGCTCCCGCCGACATCGTCGACGGCATCCTGGGCGTGAAGTCGGTACGCGATCTCGTGTGGCCTTCGACGGGGCAGGTGGCGCCCGCAACCCTCGCCACCGTCACGCAGGCCCTCGCCCCCGCACCGGAAGAACCCGCCGGCGCCGCCCCGGCGCCCCCCGATCCGGCCGCTCCGCCCGCGGATCAATCCGCCGCGCCCACCGTGCTCATCGCGGACAACACGGTGGAGACCACCGGGGCAGCGAGAATGACGGGTTCCGGCTCGTCTCCCTCGGCGGGCTCCGACACTGCGAACGTCGTACATATCACCACGGCGGAGGCACCCGACGAAGCCGCTGCGACCGGCCACCCGGTGCCCGCGTCGAATCCTGCGCTGCTGTTCGACATGCCCACCAGCGCCGCGCTCGCCGCCGTCGGCACTCGACCGTCCACGCCCGCATTCGTGCCCGAGGACCTCCGATTCAAGATAGCCGACGACTCGCGCACGGCGCGGCTGCAGGATGCCATGGGGGCCGTCGCCTGGCCATTGCTCGAGGCCCGGCGCTCTGCGGTGTCGGCGCTCCGCACAGGCGGCTCCGGGAACGGATCCGCAGGCGGTTCCGGTGCCACCGCGCCGACCGCGCCGCTCGTCGTTGCGCCGCCCCAGGATTGGACAGCCGGCCACGACGAGGCCTCCGCGCTGCTGGGCCTGCTGCAGCGCGCCTACCAGGACGGCCTCGCCGCACCGCGACCCCTGAGTACCGCGCTCGCCGCGGCGGGGGCGCCCGGGGCGCCGTCGGCCGAATTGACCGATCCCAACCCGGGGGGCGGGATTGCGGAGGCCGGCGCGGACGGGTCCAAGTCCGGCACCGGTGCGACGGGCGGAGCAGGCTTCGGTTTCACGTGGAACACCGGCCGATCTGTGTCGGACTCGCTGATCGAGAGTCTCCGCGGCCAGCTCGCCCGGTTGGGAACCTTGCGCGGAATGCTCGCCGGCAACGGCCCGGACGGTGAAACCCCGGAGCACTACATCACGCCCCTGTACCGAGACGTGCTGCGGGCGGTGAGCACGTGGGGACGCGGCGGCACCGGAACATCCGACGCGCGCGCCGCGGCGGAGGACCGGACCGCGGCGCTCACCGCGTCATTGACCGACCAGTTCGACGCGGTCACCGTCGTGGCACCGGGCTCCGTCTACACGCTCGCCTCGTCGCAGAGCCCTCTGCTCGTCGTCGCGAAGAACGACCTGGCGATGCCGGTGAACGCGAGCTTGCGGATCCGCGCCCCCGAGGGCGTGCAGATCGGCCAGGCGGACGACTACGTCATACCAGCACGCGGAAGCCGACAGATCCAGGTCCCAGCGCAGATCGAGTTCAGCCGGCAGATGGACCTGCGCGTGCAGCTCCTCGCGCCCGATTCCACTCCGATCGGTGAGCAGATCCACATTTCGTTGCATTCGAACGCGTACGGCATGGTGATACCCGTGCTGACCGGCATCTCCGGCGCGCTGCTGCTGTTCCTCGCGGGCCGCCGGGGATGGCATCGGTTGCGCGGACAACACGACCGGGCCGACGATCGTGCGAGCGAACGCGGGCCCGTCCTCGAGCAGTACCGGCGCGACGAAGCGCATCCGGGCCCGGAAGACGAAGGTTGAGAAGCCAGATGACCGACGCCCACCGCCACCACGAAGACGGTAGCGACGCCGGGGTGCGCAGCACTCCCGGCGCGGGACCGGACACGTCCGGCACCCGCAGCGGAGGCTCCCGGCCCAGCGTCCTCGCATCCACCGGGTCAATGGCCATCGCCACCCTGATCAGCCGCATCACCGGGTTCTTCAAGGTGCTGCTCACCGCGGCGGTCCTCGGCCCCGCCATGGCGAGCGCCTTCACCGTCTCCAACACGCTGCCGAACCTGGTGTCCGAGCTGGTGCTCGGTGCGGTGCTCACCGCCATCGTCATCCCCGTGCTGGTCCGCGCCGAACGCGAGGACGCCGACGGCGGCGCCGCGTTCATGCGAAGACTCTTCACGGTGGCGATGACGATCTTCGGCATCGCCACCGTGGTCTCCGTCGCGGCCGCGCCGTGGTTGTCGCAGCTCATGGTGGGCGACGACTCCGAGGTGAACCTGGGGCTGTCCACCGCCTTCGCCTACCTGCTGCTGCCGCAGATCATCTTCTACGGTGCCGGCGGGCTACTCACCGCGATCCTCAACACCCGGAGCGTGTTCAAGCCAGGCGCGTGGGCCCCGGTGGCCAACAACGTCGTGGCGATCACGGTGCTGGTGCTCTTCGCGGTGATGCCCGGCGAGATCACCCTCAACCCGGTGGACATGGGCACCCCCAAGCTGCTCGTGCTGGGCATCGGCACCTCCCTGGGCGTGCTGTGCCAGGCGGCGGTGCTCGTCCCCGCGATCCGCCGGCAACGGATCGACCTGCGTCCGCTCTGGGGCATCGACCCGCGGCTCAAGAAGTTCGCAGGCATGGCCGTGGCCATCATCGTGTACGTCGCGATCAGCCAGGTGGGGATGGTCATCACCACGCGGATCGCCGCCGACGCCGACGCGGCCGGCCCGGCCATCTACAACTTCGTCTGGCTGCTGCTCCAGGTTCCCTACGGCATCCTCGGCGTCACGCTGCTCACCGCGGTGATGCCGCAGCTGAGCCGCAACGCGGCCGCCGGCGACAACCGGGCCGTCGTCGACGATCTCACGATGTCGACCAAGCTGACGATGCTCGCCCTGCTGCCCGTCGTCATGTTCTTCACCTTCGACGGGCCGGGTATCGGCCGGGCACTGTTCAACTACGGCGCGTTCGGCGGGGACTCGGCGACGCTGCTGGGCATCACCCTGTCCGCATCCGCGTTCACGCTTATCCCGTACGCCATGGTGCTGCTGCAGCTGCGCGTGTTCTACGCGCGCGAAGAGGCCTGGACGCCGACCTTCATCATCATCGGCATCATGGCGGTGAAGACGGCGCTGTCGCTGTTCGCGCCCGTGCTCGTCGCTCCGGAACACGTCGTCATCGCGCTCGGCACCGCCAACGGGCTCGGCTTCGTCGCAGGCGTCGTCGTCGGCGGCTACCTGCTGCGCCGGAGCCTCGGGCACCTCAACCTCGCCTCCATCCTGCACGACTCGATGCGTATCCTTTTCGCATCCGCCGTCGGCGTGGCCGCGATGCTGATTCTGGAGCTGCTCACCGGGTTGCACGAGATCGCCGGCCGCGGGCGCGGGCTGGTGTCCGTAATGGCCGTCAGCGTCGACGGCGTCGTCATGCTCACGGTGACGGTCCTGGTCCTGTCCCGCATGCGCATACCCATGGTCGACCAGGTGGGCCGGTCCCTGGCGCGCGTGCTGGTGCGGGTACTGCCGGGGGCCGTGACACCCGCGCGCCTGCGTCGGGCGGCCGCCGCAGACACCGCCGTCCCGGAAGGTCGCCCGCACGACGGGCCCGCGCAGTATCGGGAGGACTTCGACGGCACGCGGGGCGGCGACGGCCCCGCCGGCGCGCTACCCCCGGGCGGTGCGGGGGCACGCGGCGGCCGGTACGTTCCGCCCCCGGGACACGGCCCCCTCCTTCCGGAGGACCCGTACGCCGGGGACCCGGTGCGATCGCGGCGGCCCGTGCCGCGCGAACCGCTGTTCAGCGGGCCCGGACAACCGCTTCCGGACCTGTTCGTCCCGTACTCTGGATTCGACACGACCACCTACGACCCGTTGCTGCCACGGGTCGATGCCGCCCTGAGGAAGTTGCAAGTGACAGAGACGCACGCCGCGGCGCAGCGCGCCGGATCCGGCAGCCCCCAGCGCGGACCGCGACTGATCCCCGGCGCGATGGTCGCCGGCGGAAGGTACCGGCTACTCGTACGTCACGGCGGCACGAGGGGGCTGCAGTTCTGGAAGGCGCTCGACACCCGACTGGACCGCGAGGTCGCGCTCACCTTCATCGATCCCGACGGGGCTCGCACCGGCACAGACCCGTCCACCGACCCGGACAGCATCCTCACCCGCACGTTGCGGCTCGGCAAGATCAACGCCCCCGGCCTGGCGCGCGTTCTCGACGTCGTCCGCAGCGTCTCCGGCGGCATCGTCGTCTCCGAATGGACCGACGGCAGCCCGCTCAGCGAGGTCGCCGCCACCGATCCGCCGCCGGACGGCGCCGCGCGGGCGGTGGCCGTCCTCGCCTCGGCCGCCGAGCAGGCGCACCGGGCGGGCGCCGAGATGTGCATCGACCACCCCGACCGCATCCGCATCACGCCCGACGGCGCCGCGGTCCTCGCTTTCCCTGCCACGCTGCCCGGCGTCGACCATGCCGAGGACGTCCACGGGCTCGGCGCCACGTTGTACGCGCTGCTCACGAACGAGTGGCCGGCCTCCAAGGACGACCCGGCCGGCGAGGTCGGGGGGTTCCGTACTGCCCTGCTCGGCGCGCAGGGCCTGCCCACCGAGCCGCATGTCGTGCGCACGGACATCCCGTTCGAGATCTCGGCGGTGGCGATGCGCGCCATCCAAGGCAACAGCGGCATTCGCACCGCCGCGACTGTCCAGCACGTGCTCGAGCAGGCCGCCAACGCGCCCACACCGCCGCCGCCCGGCCGGCGGTTCGCCAGGACCGACCGGGGCGCCAGGGGAGAAGGACGCCCCGTCGACGCGCCCGTCGCACCCGAGGACGGGAGGTTTGCGGGACACGCAGGGGAGACGGAACACGCGGCCGCGGCGCCGGACCGCCCGCGCAGCCCGGACGCACCGCACCGCACATCCGACGAACACACCGGGCGGATACCCGCGGGCGGCGGACAGTCGCCGCCCCGGCGCACGACCGCGCGCCCGCGTTCCCTGTTGCTCGACGACGGCCCCAAGGGACCGTCCCGCAGGACGATGTCCACCGTGCTGGTGGCGCTCGCGGTCGCCGTGATCGCCGTCGTCATCTTCGTAATGGTGCAGGTGGGCGACGTCTTCGGCGGGGGCAGCGACGCGCCGTTGACGCAACAGAACATCGGGCTCAATCCGACGACGACGGCCGCGAGCACCACCGAGCAAGCGCCCGCCCCGCCGCCACCGCCGGCCAGTGTCACCGCGAAACCCGTCAATATCGCCGTCTACTCGCCGCAGGGCGTCCCGGACGATCCGCGCGGCGCGCCGCTCGCCATCGACGGCGACCCGGGCACACAATGGTCGACAGACCAGTATTTCCAGCAGCTGCCCGCCCTCAAGAACGGTGTGGGGCTCATGGCCGAGTTCGACAGGCCGGTCAAAGTCATGAAGGTCGGCATCGACTCACCCACCCCGGGCACCCACGTCGAGATCCGGACCGCCCCAGGGCCGAACGCGTCGATCGCGCAGACACGGCTTATCGCGTCGGGCCAGCTCGGTGGCGGGCACACCGAGATCGCGGTGGATCCGCCCACCGACCAGGCGTCCACGCACGTGCTCGTGTGGCTGACCGAGCTGGGGCCCGCGGGTTCGCGCTTCCAGTCCAAGATCACCGAGGTCCAGTTCACCGTCGCGGAATAGTGACGGTGGTCTCCGGCAGGGGCCGCCGACCGGTGCGCTAGGGTTCCGTACGTGCGGACCAATGGGGGGGATCGCTCGCGGAGCGATGTGGAGCTGCTCGCCGACCATGTGCGGGGTGACCGGTATGCCTTCGCAGATCTCATCGCCCGACACCAGGACTATCTGTGGGCGGTGGCGCGGCGCAACTGTCGCGATGCGGAGGACGCGGCGGACGCGGTCCAAGAGGCGCTGCTCTCCGCCCACCGGCGTGCCGGGGCATTCCGCGGCGAGTGCGCCGTGCGCAGCTGGCTGCACCGGATCGTGGTGAACAGCTGCCTCGACCGGCTCCGCCGCAACGCCGCACGGCCCTCCGTCCCGTTCCCCGACGGCGGCTGGGAACCGGCGGACCACCATGATGGTTTCGCCCGGGTCGACGCGGCGATGACGTTGCGCGTGGCACTGGCCGAGTTGCCCGAGGAGCAGCGCATGGCCGTCTACCTGGTCGACGTGGAAGGCCAGTCGGTCGCGGACGCCGCGCAGATGCTGGGCGTCGCCCGGGGCACGGTGAAGAGCCGTTGCGCGCGTGCCCGGCTCAAGCTCGCCCGCACCCTCGCTGGCCTGCGTGAACACGCCGGTTGAACCGACCGGGTGACACGGCCGGCAAGCCCGACACGAGCGGCCGGAACCCGCGGGCGCCGGCATGCGTCCTAGAAGACAGCGGCGCACAGCGAACGCGATGGAGAGGAAGGGGTCCCGGGATGTCGACGGAACAAACTGCGGATGCCGCTCCCTCGCCGTCCTTCACGCCGGCGATCGTCGCGGCGCTGCACGCGGACCTGTGCGATCACGACGTAACCCCGAGCCCACGGCCTCCTTGGCAGGGGCCGACCCCGGTCGCCGCCGACCATGACGCGCCGGGCCACCTTCGCGCAATGCACGAGGCAGTCCTCGCCGATCCGGACGCAGCACGGCTCCTCGGCGAACTCGATGAGGTCCGCGCGCGGCTCGCTACCGTGCCAACGCGAACCACACCCCCGTCAGGGGAGCGTGATGCCGGCCCGAGCGCGGCAGGTGGGACGGCCGCCGCGGAGCACCCCGGCACCGTCGCCTCTGTCGCTGCGCCGGACGGAACAATGGCGGACGACGAAGCAATGCCGGACGAGACGATGCCGGAGTTCGTCGCGGCCCGGCTGCGCCGCGCACTGGTCGCAGAGCCCGCACCGGGGCACGCACCGGCGAGGTCCGCCGACGAATCCATGGAGGGCATTCCCGCGGCCGCACGTGTCCCCGCCCCCCGTGGACGCCGGATGATTGCCGCTGCAGCCGCTGTCGCCGCCATCGGGGCCGCCGTCGGCGGTTCCGCCCTCTGGCTCACCGCAGGCCCGGACAACACCAACGGTTCCGTCACAGCGCACAGTGACCCCATCGACGGGACCTCCCACGCCCGCGACACCACCGTGGACGGACGATCCGGCGAGGGCGCCGTCGATGCGACCTTGGACGACGCGGGCAAGCACCGGGACAGCGGGGATGTCGACAGCGGCGCACTGCTGCGCATGCAGGGAAGCACAGACCTGGGGCCCTTCGCGGAGCCCGCAGCCCTCCACCGATGTCTGGCGGCCAACGGGCTCCCGGCCGACGCGCGGATCCTGGGGGCCGGCACGGTCCACGTGGACGGCCGCGAGGGCACCCTGCTCCTCGTTCCCGGCCCGCATCCCCCCATGCTGACGGGCCTCGTCGTGACCGCGCAGTGCGGCGTGGGCGGCGACGGATTGCTCTTCCGGACCGAACTCGGCGCGCCCTGATACTCCGCCGACCCCGGCCCGGGAACAACACCGATTAGTCTGGTGTTGACCGGAAAGACACGCCGGACGGCGTCCCCGGAGCACCGTCGGCGCCATACGGTCCGTGGATCGGGCCCGCCACGTGCTCGGGGTCAGCGCCGATCCCCGATCGACTCGGCCGTCACGCTCGGCCCGGGTCGCTGCGGACGCCGGCATCCTCGTACCGCCCGAACGGAAGGCACGCATGAGCACCTCCACCGTCCACGACCTCATCATCGTCGGTTCCGGCCCCGCCGGGTACACGGCCGGGATCTACGCTGGCCGCGCAGAGCTCGCGCCCGTCCTGTTCGAGGGCTCCCAGTTCGGCGGCGCGCTGATGACCACCACAGACGTGGAGAACTACCCCGGTTTCGCCGGGGGCATCATGGGCCCCGAGCTGATGGACCAGATGCGTGAGCAGGCCATCCGGTTCGGTGCCGACGTGCGCACCGAGGACGTCGATGCCATCGACCTGTCCGGCCCGGTGAAGACAATCACCGTCGGCGACGAGGTCCATCGGGCGCGCGCCGTGATCCTGGCGATGGGTGCGGCCGCACGCTACCTGGGCGTTCCCGGGGAGCAGGAGCTGCTCGGCCGCGGCGTCAGCGCCTGCGCCACCTGCGACGGCTTCTTCTTCAAGGAGCAGGACATCGCCGTGATCGGCGGCGGCGACTCCGCTATGGAGGAGGCGACCTTCCTGACCAAGTTCGCGCGTTCGGTCACCATCGTGCACCGGCGCGAGGAGTTCCGTGCGTCCCGGATCATGCTCGAACGCGCCCGCGCCAACGAGAAGATCCGGTTTCTCACCAACACAGCGGTCGAGTCCGTCGTCGGCGACAATTCGGTCTCCACGCTGAACCTGCGTGACACGGTGACCGGGGAAGCGTCGACCCTCGCGGTCACCGGCATGTTCGTCGCCATCGGCCACGACCCGCGCAACGAGCTGGTCGGCGGCCAGGTGGACACCGACGAGGACGGCTACGTGCGCGTCGATTCGCCGATGACGTCCACCTCGGTTCCCGGCGTCTTCGCAGCCGGCGACCTCGTCGACCACACCTTCCGGCAGGCGATCACGGCGGCAGGCACCGGCTGCTCCGCCGCCATCGAGGCGGAGCGCTGGCTTGCCTCGCAGCCCGCCGGCGACGACGCTGCCCACCCCGCCGAGAAGCCTGCGGCGGACGCCGTCGCCGCCACTGTCTGATCCATCCGACCCGATTCCGGAGGTTCCCATGTCCTCGACGATCACCGTCACCGAAGGTTCATTCGAAAGCGATGTACTACAGAGCGACAAGCCCGTGCTCGTCGACTTCTGGGCCACCTGGTGCGGTCCGTGCAAGATGATCGCTCCCGTCATCGAGGAGCTCGCCGCGGCACATTCCGACAAGGTCACCTTTGCCAAGGTCGACGTGGACAAGGCGCCGGGGGTCCAGCGTGATCTGCAGATCATGTCCATCCCGACGCTGATGCTCTTCGAGGGCGGCCGGCAATCGGGCCAGCTCGTCGGCGCGCAGTCCAAGTCCAAGATCCTCGAACTGCTCTCCGGAAAGATCTGATCCGGCACGCGTTGCGGGCCCCGGTGACATTCTCACCGGGGCCCGCGACGTATCGGCGCGCCGGCTGCTCCGGCGCCACTCCGGGACGTCCCCACCTCGCCCGTCACAACGACGATGCCCCGCGCGGCCATTCGCGCGTCGTTCTGGAAGAATGAGCGCGGAACTCGGCGATGGTCCATGCAACGGCTGTCGGGGCCCCCGGCGGTAAGGCCGGTGTCCGGGCCGATCAATCCGGTGAACGACGACCCCACGCGAAAGGTACGAACGGCATGCACCTACTCCGCCTCGGTTCACGCGGTGCCGCGGTGGCAGAGGTTCGTACCATCCTCACGGGCATCGGGATGCTCCGGGGCGAGGCCGCGGTGGATGCGTCGGTGCCGGTCGGCAGCGAGCAGTGGAATCGCGGCGAGCCGTTCTTCGACGAACACCTCGACCTGGTCGTCCGCACATTCCAGCAGCAACGGGGCCTGCTCGTCGACGGGGTCGTCGGGCCTGCCACCTACCAGGCCCTGCGCGACGCGTCCTATCGCCTGGGTACGCGCACGCTGGCCTACCAGGTGACCGCGCCGATGACCGGCGACGACGTCGCCACCCTCCAGTTGCGCCTGCAGGATCTCGGCTTCTACCGCGACCTGGTCGACGGCTACTTCGGCCGCGCCACGCACGAGGCTCTGGTGTCCTACCAGGGCGAGTACGGCCTGTCCGCCGACGGCATCTGCGGGCCCGCCACCTTGCGATCACTGCAGTTCCTCGGCACCCGCGTCACCGGCGGGTCGCCGCACGCATTGACGGAGCGGGAGCTGGTGCGCCGCTCCGGTCCCCGCCTGGCGGGCAAGCGCATCGTGCTAGACCCGGGCCTCGGCGGCACCGAGCCCGGCCTGACGGTGCCGAACCCGCACGCGGACAACGAGTCGCTCAACCAGGCTGAGATCGCCTGGGACATCACGACCCGCCTCGAGGGACGCATGGCCGCCACCGGCATGGAGACCATCCTGACCCGGGGGCGCAAAAACAGCCCCACTGTCGCCGAACGCGCGCACATCGCGAACGCCTTCGGCGCGGACCTCATGATCTCCATCCAGGCGAGCTCCTCGAGTTCGCCGCACCCCAACGGCGTCGCCACCTTCCACTTCGGCAACACGCACGGGTCCACCTCGATGATCGGCTCGATCCTCAGCGGATTCATCCAGCGCGAGATCGTGGCGCGCACGGCCTTGCGCGACTGCCGCAGCCACGCCCGAACCTGGGACATCCTGCGTCTCACGCGTATGCCCGTCGCCCAGGTCGACGTAGGCTATCTGTCGAACACCACCGACCTCACACTGTTGTCGAACCCGCAGACCCGGGACATCGTCGCCGAGGCCGTCCTGGTCGCCGTCAAGCGCCTCTACCTGCTAGACAACGACGACCAGCCGACTGGCAGTTACACCTTCTCCCGCCTGCTCGCCGAGGAGCAGACCTGACCCCAGGGCGTGCAGTCCGTCGGGGGCGTCAAGCCCGCGGGGCAACCATGTCTGCTGGGCTACCGCAGCCTGGGTCCCCACCCGCCCGCGCGGTAACAAACGGAGAGCCCCCGCCGCGCGTCGTCGACGCGGCCTGATCGGCGACGGGCAGGCTCTCGAGCGCCGCCTCCACCTCGGCCTTCCATCCCAGGTCGCGGCCCAATTCCAGCCGGAACCGCGGAAACAGATTGTGGGGCGCGACTTCCTCGAATCCCCACGCGGTCAAGGACACCGCCGGAATCATGCACCGGGAGCACGTGCAATCCGGCCCCGCCGACTCCGGTACACCTCGCACCAGGTCGAACGGATCGAAGGCATGGTCGCCGGGGCCCAATGTTGCGGGCGCCCGGTAGCCGAACGCCTCGACCGCGCGCACACCGCGCCGGATCAGGTCGCCAACGACGGCGTCGAGAAGAACAGTGTCCCGACCGGCGTCCAACGCTCCTGCAGGTCCTGCCCGGCTGGTCAGCTGTGTCAACAGGATCGCGTCCGTGCTGGCCGGCCCCGTCGGAAAGCGATGGGCGTACGGAAGGAGCGCCGGAGGGGCGTACAGCGCATAGCCGACGACGGAGTCCTCTTCCCACGCGATTCGCCCGCACGGGCCCCAGTCGAGCATCACCATCGACAGCCATGCTTCCTTCTCGAACGCCGAATCGAGGTGCGGGCCATTGCTGGTGTCGGGGTCGACTTCCCAGAAGACGCACGATCGTCCGTGCCCCGGAAGATCGCCTATCGTCGCCAGGGTCAGGGGAGTAGTGTCCGCCTCCACTGCGTCAATCGCCTCCCACCGCATTCGCCCCGCCGAGGGGGCACCCGTCCCACCGCCCGCGTTTCATCACAGTGACGAAACGCGGGCGGAGGATCGTCTCATGTCGATCCACAGTCTCCTGGAAAAGCGCTTCAGTCGTCCTCGTGCTCCATAAGCTTGATGATGCGTTCAAGGTCGTCGACAGTGCCGAACTCGACGACGATCTTGCCCTTCTTCTTGCCCAGGCTCACGGTCACCCGCGTGTCGAAGCTGTCCGAGAGCCGCTCCGCCACCTCCTGCAGCGCCGGCATCTGAACCGGCTTACGCCGAACCGGAGCCGGCGTGGGGGAGTCGCCCTCACGGTTCGCGAGCGTCACCGCCTCCTCGGTGGCGCGCACCGACATCCCCTCGGCAATGACACGCGCCGCGAGCGCCTCCTGCGCCTCCGCGCCTGCCTCCAGAGACAGCAACGCACGAGCGTGTCCGGCAGACAGCACGCCGGCCGCTACGCGCCGCTGCACCGGTACCGGCAGCCGGAGCAGCCGGATCGTGTTGGAGATTACAGGCCGGGAGCGCCCGATACGGGACGCCAGCTCGTCATGCGTCACGCCGAACTCCTCCAACAGCTGCTGGTAGGCCGACGCCTCTTCGAGTGGATTCAGCTGGACGCGGTGAATGTTCTCCAGCAGCGCATCACGCAGGAGTGTGTCGTCCGCGTTGTTGCGCACAATCGCCGGGATCGTGGCGGTTTCGGCACGCTGACTCGCGCGCCAGCGGCGCTCACCCATGATCAACTGGAAGCGGTCACGGGAAACCTCGCGAACGACCACCGGTTGCAGCAGTCCGAACTCGCGGATCGAGTGCACCAGCTCAGCCAGTGCTTCCTCGTCGAAGATCTGGCGCGGCTGCTTGGGGTTCGGCTCTATCTGCTCAAGCGGGATTTCCCGGTACTCCGCACCGATGTCGGCGGGTCCGCCGGCACCGGCGTCCGCGCGGGCCGCGTCGGTCGCGTCGCTGCGCGCGGGCGACGCGGGTGCATGCTCCTCGGGCTTCCGTCTCGCCGCTGCATCCCGCCGTGCGGCACCCCCCTCGTCGGGATCGTCCTCGCTGGATGCACCCTGCGAAGCTCCGTTCTTCGTGGTGCCGCTTTGCCTGTCTGTCCGGGCCGCCGCACCGGGCGCGCCATCGTCACCGCGCTCCTTGGCGGGATTGCCCGACGTGCCCTCGTCTTTATCGGATTCCGCGGGCGTACCGATGATCTTCGAATCGGGTCCGAAAACGACGTCCGCCGCTGCAGCGCCGAGTCGCGGACCCTCTGTCGGTCCGGTGGGGATCAACGCGGCCAGCCCTCGTCCCAGGCCGCCCTTACGTGTCTGGCTCATCTCATCGCTCCCGCACCTTGACCGTGGCTGCGCCACGCTCCGCTATTTCCTTCCCGGCGTCCAGGTAGCTCATCGCACCCCTCGAGGCCGGGTCGTACTCCAACACCGTCAAACCATAGCCCGGCGCCTCGGACACCTTCACGCTTCGGGGGATGATCGTCTTGAGCACCACCGCACCGAAGTGATTGCGCACCTCGTCTGCCACCTGCCCGGCCAGCTTCGTCCTGCCGTCGTACATGGTCAGCAGGATTGTCGAGACGTGCAGCGAGGGGTTGAGGTGCGCCTGCACCAACTCGATGTTGCGAAGAAGCTGTCCGACGCCCTCGAGCGCGTAGTACTCGCACTGGATCGGTAGCAACACCTCACGCGCGGCCACCAGAGCGTTCACCGTGAGCAGGCCGAGCGAGGGCGGGCAGTCGATGAGCACGTAGTCGATGTTGTGCTGATTGAGTGCCGTGTGGTCGATCGCGTTCTTCAACCTACCCTCGCGAGCGACCATCGAGACGAGCTCGATCTCGGCGCCGGCCAGATCGATGGTGGCGGGTACGCAATAGAGATTCTCGTTATGCGGACTCTGATGGATCGCCTCGGACATGTCGACCTCGCCGATGAGGAGCTCGTACGACGAAGCCACTCCCGAGCGATGATCGATTCCCAGAGCTGTGCTCGCGTTGCCCTGGGGGTCGAGATCGATGACGAGGACGGACAACCCGTGGGCAGCGAGCGCCGCCGCGAGGTTGACCGCAGTGGTGGTCTTGCCGACGCCGCCCTTCTGGTTCGCAATCGTGATCACACGCCGCGCCTCCGGCCGCGGGAGCGTCTCGAGCGCCGGCTGCGCGTTCTGCACTTCTTCAGCAGTGTCGTTAGTCATGCCACCGTCCGTTGGGGTCGTCAGCCTGTAGTTCGATCGCGCAAAGGGAGTGTTTCACGTGAAACGCTGCGGGTACACAATCCCGATATCGGTTCGCTGTTTCACGTGAAACCGCGACCGACACTGTTTCACGTGAAACGGCGCAGCCAAGCTTGGTGGGCGCTCCGTGTTCCGCGGCAGGGTCCTGCTCGTTGGCCGACGCAACAATCCCCTGTACGGACTCCGTTGATCGGGTGGGGTGGATCACTGCGCTCGAGCAACCCTGCGAGTCGCACGTACCGCGGATACCACAGTAGTCGGCGTGGTCAGAATTCCCACACCGCAGGTGGCCAAATGCAATTCCGTGGCGCCGGATTTCTCCAGGTCGCGGCGTGTTCGTTCGATCTCCTCCTGAGCGCTGGCGCCCTTGATCGCCAACATGTGTCCACCCTTACGCACTAGGGGCAGCGACCAGGGGACCAGCCGTTCCAGTGGCGCCACCGCACGCGAGGTCACATAGTCTGCGCCGCCAGCCTCCTTCACCACACCCGACTGCTCCGCCCTCCCACGCACGACGATCGCCCCGAGCCCGAGCGACTCGTTCACCTCGCCAAGGTAGCGGGTCCGGCGCAAGAGAGGCTCGACGAGCTTGACGGTCAGATCCGGGCGGGCGATCGCCAGGGGGATACCGGGGAGGCCGGCCCCGCTGCCAATGTCGACGACGGTCGCGCCCTCTTCGATCAATTCGCCGAGGACCGCGCAATTGAGGATGTGCCGCTCCCAGAGTCGGGGGACTTCACGCGGACCGATCAGCCCCCGCTCCACGCCATCAGACGCCAATGATGCGTAATATCCGAGCGCGAGAGTCAGCCGATCACCGAACACCCGCTCGGCAGCCTCCCGCATGGACTCTGGAACCTCTTGTTCCACGTGAAACAACCTCGCTCATGACAGACGGTGCACTATGGTGCAGAAACACAATGGTGTAGTTCGAGGGGTCAGGCGTTCGATGCCTCACCGTGACGCCCCGTGATGCGCACCGGCGCACGCACTATCCGGGCACTCGATCCGCGGTACCGAGCACCATTCTCCCTGGTGGACGACGGGCCGCACAAGTCCACCCCGCACCGCTGTGGATAACCAGTGCCGGCCCGGTGTTCAGCAGCGGCGTCCGATGCGGCGGTGGAAAGCAGCCGGCCCCCGCAGTGCGCGACTACGGGGGCCGGTTCCGCTACGGAACGCGACTGCGTCACGCCAGTAGAACGACAACCCGCCGAGAAGAGTCGGTACCCACGCTCTCGCTGTAGACGCCATCGACCGACGCCACTGCGTCGTGGACGATCTTGCGCTCGAAGGGCGTCATTGGCTTGAGCTCTTCGCGTTCGCCGGTGTCTTTGACCCGTTCGGCGACCGACTTTCCCAAGCGCGTCAGCTCGGTGCGCTTGCCCGCGCGCCAGCCGGCCACGTCCAGCATCAGCCGGCTGCGGACGCCGGTCTGCTGCTGAACGGCAAGACGGGTCAGCTCCTGCAGGGCGTCGAGCACGTCACCCGACTGGCCGACCAGCCGTCCGAGGTCGCGACCACCCTCGACGCTCACCACCGCACGACGACCGTCGACGTCCATGTCGATGTCCCCGTCGTAGTCGAGGACGTCAAGCAGCTGCTCGAGGTAGTCGCCGGCGATCTCACCCTCTTCGACAAGCAACTCCTCGCCACTGAGCCCGGCGCCGTCCTGCTCGTCGGTTGTCTCTTGTTCTTCGGTCGACCGCTCCGCCGCGCCGTCCTCTGCGGGCGTGTCGGACTGATTGTCTTCGGCCTGCGCCTCTTCAGGCTGCAGCAGGTCGTCCTGAGCCACGTGATCTCTCCTTGTCTCGTGCCCCGTACGGGGAGGCTTCGTCATCGCATGCGGAGGCCGGAAGCGGCGAGCGGTGGCGCCACGCGCGCGGCCGGGGGAGCACCGCCGTCAGCGCCGCTTCTTCTTGCCCCCGCCCGACTTCTTCTGCGGCCCCTTACTGCCGGAGCCCTGTCCCTGGGGACGACGCTTCTGGCCCTGTCCCGACCGATTCTGGTTCTGCCCCGACCGATTCTGGTTCTGTCCGCCGCTGTTCTTCTGCCCACCGGAACTCTTCTGGCCCTGTTGCCCCTTTTCGGCCTTCGGCTTCTGCCCGGGCGCCGGCTTCTTCTTCGGCGGCTGCGCCGAAGAGTCTCCGCCGGTGCCGCCTCCCTTCTGAGACGGGACGCCGTCGCCCTCGGCGGCGTCGCCGCCCGCGGCATCCGCATCGTCGTCCGAGACGACATCACCGTCGATCACTGCGGCCCCGCCCTTGGCCCGCCCTTTCTTGCCCTGGCTCGGTCGTGCTCCCGGCTTGGGCGCACGATCGGCACGCACCTGCTCCAGCCGCTCCTTCTTCGCGGCCTCTTCCTTCTCAATCTTCTTGAACACGTAGTGCTGCTGGACCACGGTCCACGCGTTGTTGCTCACCCAGTAGATGAGGATGGCCACCGGCAAGAAGGAACCGGAGACGAGCACACCCAGCGGGAAGACGTACACCGCCAGCTTGTTCATGATCTTCGCCTGCGGCTGCGTCGCCGCGTCCGGGCTCTGGCGGGCGACCGACGCTTTGGCGTTCAGGTGCGTGGCGACGGCGGCGACGATCATCAGCGGTACCGCCACCGCCGCGATGAGCGCTCGCGACGGCGTATCGATGAATCCGAAGAATCCCTTGAAGGTGTCCGCCGACTGCGTGATGTAGCTGGAGAGCGGCACGCCGAAAATGTTGGCGTGCATGAAGTTGTTGACGTCTTCCGGCGTGAACGCATAGTTCGCGATGCTCGCGTTGACGTCCGCGCACGTCGCCGGATCGGGGATGTCCGCGCAGACATTGACCACGCGGCCGATGCCGCCCGTCCGGTTGAACGAGCGCAGTACGTGGAACAGGCCGATGAACACCGGTGCCTGGGCGAGCATCGGCAGACAGCCCAGCAGCGGGTTGAACCCGTGCTCCTTCTGCAGCTTCTGCATCTCGGTGGCCATGCGCTGCCGGTCGTTCTTGTACTTCTTCTGCAGGGCTTTGATCTGCGGCTGCAGTTCCTGCATCTGACGCGTGGTGCGGATCTGCTTGACCGCGGGCCAGTACAGGATGACGCGCAGGGTGAAGACCAGGAACACGACGGAGAGCACCCACGTGATCGCACTCTGCGAGCCCAGCCCCAGGAGCTCGAAGAACTTGTACCACATCCGCATGATCCACGAGACAGGCCAGTAGATGAAGTCAAGCACGGCGCTAGGCACTCCTATTCTCAGCGCAGACTGCGGTGCAGCCCGTCCGATGCAACGTCGAACGATCGATGCGGTCAATCATGGCGGACACGGCCCGCCGCCGTCGTCCCGGTCTCCGTTCCGGTGGGGACCGGGACGGAGACCTCGGAATCCTCCGCGCCGCCCGTATCGCCAGTCCCCGGCGCCGAGTATCCATGCCCGTGACGCTGTGGAACAGGGTCCCATCCTCCCGGATACCACGGTCCGCACTTGAGCAGGCGCCAGCAAGCGAGCGCGGCGCCGCGCAACAGGCCCCATTCTCGCAGGGCGGTGACGGCGTACTCACTGCAGGTCGGGATGAACCGGCACGTGGGAGCCCGGGTGGGCGAGACGTACGTGCGGTAGAGCTCCACGGCGAACACCGCGGCGTGTGCGGGTTGTGCGGCCACGCGCCCCAGTGCACCCCGCTTGCCGGTCATCGCGGCGCCGTCGGGCCGCCGAGCAGGCCCAGCTTCCGCAGGCCGCCGCCCACCTGAAGGTCGAGCTGCGCGGACGTCGCACTCGCGGCACCCGGCAAGGCCCGCAGCACCACGGACACGTCGGGATCGAGCCGATCGACGTATCCTGCGGCGACATGACGAAGCCGCCGGGAGATCCGATGGCGGACCACCGAATTCCCGACGGCTGTACTCACGATCAGGCCGAATCGCGGACCGTGCACGGTGACCGGCTCATGCTCGGTCAATGCATGGACAACGATGTCGCGGCGGCCGCACCGACGGCCACCGCGCATCACCGCAGTGAATTCTCCACGACGGCGCAGACGGTACCGGTCTTGCAGCACTGTCGCGTTCCGCGCTCTGGCTGCCGGTCAGGCAGACAGTGCGGCGCGGCCCTTACGACGACGGTTCGCGACGATCGAGCGGCCGGCGCGGGTGCGCATGCGCAGCCGGAACCCATGAACGCGCGCGCGGCGCCGATTGTTCGGCTGGAATGTCCGCTTGCCCTTGCTCACGGTGATTCTCCTTAAAGTTCTCCGGCACCTCGTGGCGCCGCGGCTGGTGTCCGATGCGTCCCGTGACCCCCTGCAACGGCATCGCTGGCGACCGCACCCGCGGGTGGAATCGCACGGCGGTACCCGAATCGCATGAAGCAGAAGGCCACGTACGTTTGGTCTGCGTGTCCCCGGTGGCCCGCAGACACGGGGATCAGCCCAGGATCACGCCCGGTCGGAATCCGCCTGCACACTTCCGTGCAGCGCCAATCCGCCAACGGTGATCCCGTTGATCCACCCACGCCGAGGACATCCCGGATGAAACGGGAGACCGCCCGAGACTACTCAGCGCAAGGTCCGGGGTCAAACCGTCGATCCGCGTCTGCAGTGCGGGTGACCTGCACGGGCGCGGCGGAGTGCGACACGCCACAGCAGCCGGGTGCTTGCGGATGTCACCTGTCTGTGGGTTTCCGTTGCGCAACCGTGTCCCCCTTGTTAGCGTTCCAAGATGACGAAGCGGTAACAACGGATCGGATCGACATCCGGACTGGGCAGCACCGCCGCAGTGCCTGAGCAGGTCCGAGATCGCCGGGCACGCGTGCCGGGTCCACGGGCGACGATCAGACGGATCTGCTGCCACGACGCAGTGGTGGCTGAATCCGACGGCCGTCGGCGACATCACAGTGCCGGCAGCGAGGGCATCGAGCGTCTGGCTAACCCGAAAATTTCACACTGAACCGACGCTTTCCACAGGTTCGTCCACAGAACCGTGGGTAGTCGTGCCGGGTCACCGTGCCACTCGCTCGCCGAGTGGTCCACTATCGTTCACAGTTGTCCACAGGTGTGGATAATCGTGTGGATATGTCGGCGACCATTGGACGCAGTAGTTGCGCGCCCCCGTGCGGCACGTGCGTTCTTGCAGGTAAGCGCCGCGCAATGACCGCTGAAGGACATCTTGGACGTCAGGGGAGGACGAGGTTCTGTGGAGGAAGACCCGAACGCTCTGTCACGGGTGTGGCCGATCGTCGTCTCCGAGCTCACCTCCGCGGAACGTGACGAGGGCGCGCCGGCCATGCCAGGGTTGCCGCTGAGCCGGCAGCAACGCGCCTGGTTGCTGCTCGCCAAACCGATCACCCTCGCCGGGGGCTTCGCGCTGCTGTCCGCACCGTCGAGCTTCGCGCGCGACGCGATCGAGCGCGTCCTGCGTCAGCCCATCTCCGATGCCCTCGAACGCCACCTCGGCGACCCTGTCGAGATCGCCGTCCGCATCGACACCGCCCTCGACGACGACCGGGCGGACCGCCCGCGCGAGGATTCGCCACACTCCGCCGCCCACATGCCCGCGCCGTCGGACGGCGCGGGCATGTGGGCGGCCAACCCCGCCGAACCGCACTACACCGACACCGCCACGCTGCTGCAGGGACGCCGGGACGAACTCTCCGCCGAGGCCGAGGAAGATCTCATCGCGGAGGAGCAGGAAGCACGCGAGAGCCTGGACCGCACATGGCCCTCGCACTTCAACACGCCGGCACCAGAGGCCGCCGGCAGTGCGCGCGAGGCCGGGCTGAACCCCAAGTACACCTTCGACACGTTCGTCACCGGCCCGTCGAACCGCTTCTCGCATGCGGCCGCCGTGGCCATCGCGGAGGCACCGGCCCGCGCGTACAACCCGCTGTTCATCTGGGGCGAGTCCGGTTTGGGCAAGACGCACCTCCTGCACGCGGCCGGCCACTACGCCAAGCGGCTCTTCCCCGGCCTGCGGGTGCGCTACGTGTCCACCGAAGAGTTCACCAACGACTTCATCAACAGCATCCGCGACGACCGCAAGGTGGCGTTCAAGCGGCGCTACCGCGAGACGGACGTGCTGCTGGTGGACGACATCCAGTTCATCGAGAACAAGGAGGGCATTCAGGAGGAGTTCTTCTACACCTTCGAGGCTCTGCACAACGCGAACAAGCAGATCGTCATCACCTCGGACCGGCCGCCCAAGCAGATGGCGACGCTGGAGGACCGTCTGCGCACCCGCTTCGAGTGGGGCCTGATCGCCGACGTACAGCCGCCGGACCTCGAGACGCGCATCGCCATCCTGTCCAAGAAGGCGCAGATGGACTCCATCGAGGTGCCTGACGAGGTACTCCAGCTCATCGCCGGCCGCATCGAGCGCAACATCCGCGAACTCGAAGGTGCCCTGATCCGGGTGACCGCCTTCGCATCGCTCAACAAGCAGCCGCTCGACCTCCGTCTGGCCGAGGTGGTGCTACGGGACCTCGCGCCGGAGACAGCCACAGTGGAGATCACCGCGGCCACGATCATGGCGGTGACGGCCGAGTACTTCGACACCACGATCGACGAACTCTGCGGGCCGCGCAGGGCCCGCCAGATCGCCTCCGCCCGCCAGATCGCGCTGTACCTGTGCCGCGAGCTCACCGACCTGTCGCTGCCGAAGATCGGCCAGGCCTTCGGCCGCGACCACACCACCGTCATGTACGCGGAGAAGAAGATCCGCGGCGAGATGGCCGAGCGGCGCAAGGTCTACGACCAGGTCCAGGAGCTCACGGCACGCATCAAACAGCGGTCCAAACTCTGAAGGTCCGCCCGGCGCTCCGCTCTGGCCGGGGAACTGGCCCTCGCACAGCGATGATGCGCGGCCTCCGGGCGCACCGTCACGCCGCCGCCCGCAGTGAATAGGGGTGCTCGTGTGACTCCGGTGACGAGTTTGCACACCTGTGGATAACCATGGGGATAACTCGTCGCATCTGGGGACAACATGGGGACGGAAGTGGAACAACTTTTCGCCGTCCACAACCGACCACACCGGTCCACAGCCCCGTCCACCGCCCGGTGCACACCTGCAGACCGCCCGCCACCAGGAGTTCCACATGGTTGTGCACAGGATCCACAGGACCTACTACTACTACTGAAATCTCTTCCAGAGAGGAAACTACAAAACAGCCTGTGTGGAAAGTCGCTGCTGTGGACCCTCCTCGCCGTGTCCGCAGAACCGGATCCCGCGCTTTACGGCAAGCGCCGGACGACCTACGGTGGAGATCCCGGACCGGCTCTCGGCGTCAGCGCTATCGGCTAATCTGGGATCCGAGACCAGGTGTGCCCGGCGCACGTCCGGGAGGTTCGATCCTCTCGCACGGAGCCTCTGGCACCGGGGCTCTCCGTCGGCGTCGTCGTGGCACCGAACGCACCACTGAGCTGAACCACCGAACGATCGTTGCACGTCACCGGCGGTGACCGGAGTACGCACCGCGCTTGACGCGCGGGCACAGCCGGCCACGGCCGCCACACTGGAAGGATTCCCGGGTCTGATGGAGCTAGCCGGCATGAAATTCCGGGTTACCCGAGATGACTTCCAGGATGCCGTCACCTGGGTCGCGCGCAGCCTCCCGGCACGGCCCACCGTGCCGGTGCTGCGCGGCATCCTGCTCGAGGCCACCGAGCAGGGCGTGACCGTCTCCGGGTACGACTACGAGACCTCCGCGCGGATGCAGGTGCCGGCGGAGGTTCCCGAGCCCGGCACGGTTCTCGTGTCCGGCCGGCTGTTGGCGGACATCACCAAGGCGCTGCCGAACAAGCCGGTGGACGTGGCCTTCGACGGGACGCACCTGACCATCGCGGCAGGTCGTGCCACGTTCTCCCTGCCGATCATCCCCGTGGAGGATTACCCGCAGCTGCCCACTCCGCCTGCCCCGACGGGGGCCGTCCCGGCCGAGGAGTTCGCGCAGGCGGTGGGCCAGGTTGCGGTCGCGGCGGGCAAGGACGACACCTTGCCGATGCTCACCGGGATCCGAGTGGAGATCGAGGGCGACAAGGTGGTCATGGCCGCTACCGATCGCTTCCGGCTCGCAGTGCGGGAGTTCGAGTGGAAGCCGGCCACCCCCGGCCTGGAGGCCGCCGTCCTGGTGCCCGCGCGCACCCTGGCAGAGGCGGCGAAGACGATGACCTCGTCGGCGTCCGCCGACATCGAGATCGAAATGGGCGACGGCAGCTCGGTGGGGGCCGAAGGCATGCTCGGCGTCACCTCGGGTCCCCGTCAGACGACGGCACGGCTGCTCGATGCGGAGTTCCCGAAATTCCGCCAGTTGCTTCCTGCGACGCATACCGCGGTGGCCTCGGTGGAGGTCACGCCGCTGACCGATGCGATCAAGCGCGTCGCCCTGGTGGCCGAGCGCGGCGCGCAGGTGCGCATGCAGTTCTCGGAGGACGGGCTTGTGCTCGCAGCCGGCGGGGACGATTCCAGCAGCGCCGAGGAGTCCCTGCCCGCCGAGTTCGCCGGCGAGCCGCTCACCATTGCATTCAACCCCGGGTACCTGCAGGAGGGCCTCGGGGCGCTGGGCACCGAGCACGTGCACATGGGGTTCACGAGCCCCAGCCGGCCCGCGGTGCTGTGTCCCGCGGCCGAGGAGCTGCCTCAGGCCGACGACTCCGGCGCATTCCCCGCATCGACCGGCAGCTACACCTACCTGCTGATGCCTGTGCGCCTGCCGGGCTGACCGCGGCGGTGTTCCTCCGTCACCTGCGGCTGCAGGACTTCCGTTCGTGGGAGTCACTCGACATCGACCTCGAGCCCGGTGTCACTGTCTTCGTCGGCGCAAATGGCCGCGGAAAAACGAACATCCTCGAGGCCGTCGGGTACCTGGCGACGCTGTCGTCGCACCGCGTCTCGTCGGACCAACCGCTCATCCGGTCCGGCGCCGAATCCGCGCTGATCGCGGCGACGGCCATCAACGACGGCCGCGAGCTCACCGTGGATCTCACCGTCCATGCGGGCCGGGCCAACAAGGCGCGGCTGCGGCAGAGCCCGGTGCGCCGTACCCGCGAGATTCTCGGTGTGGTCCAGTCGGTGATTTTCGCGCCCGAGGACCTGGCGCTCGTGCGGGGCGACCCCGGCGAACGGCGCCGGTACCTGGACGAGCTGATGACGGCGCGCCGACCCAGGCTGGCCGGCGTGCGGGCCGACTACGACAAGGTGCTGCGCCAGCGGTCGGCGCTGCTGAAGTCCGCGGGCCCCGCCATGCGCGACGGCGGGCGCGGATCCGACGGTGCGAGCGCCTTGGCCACCCTCGAGGTGTGGGACGGGCACCTGGCTGCCTACGGATCGGAGATCATCGCCGCCAGAATGGAATTGGTGGGCGAGCTGGCGCCGCATCTCACCGGCTCGTACGCGTCGATCGCCCCCGAATCGCAGGCGGCGTCGCTCGGCTACCGTTGCAGCCTCGCGGAGGACATGCCCCCCGAACCGTCGTCCGATGCGGTGGCGGGACTGGAGAAGGCGATGCATGCGGCGCTGGCCCGGGTGCGCACCCGGGAGATCGCGCGCGGTGTGTGCCTGGTAGGCCCGCACCGTGACGACCTGGAACTGCGATTGGGCGAGCATCCCGTGAAAGGCTATGCGAGCCACGGAGAATCTTGGTCCTTCGCGCTGGCTATGCGCCTGGCCGCGTTCGAGCTTCTGCGGCAGGACGGCACCGAGCCGATCCTCATCCTCGACGACGTGTTCGCCGAGCTCGATCGACGGCGGCGCAGTGCCCTCGCCCGCGTGGCCGGGCAGACCGAGCAGGTACTGGTGACGGCGGCTGTGCCCGAGGACGTGCCCGAGGGGCTGCGGGGGCGGCAGTACGTCGTGACGATGCGGGATCGCGGCGACCTGGGACGCGCGTCGACCATCGCGGCTGCGCCATGTGCAAGCAGAAGCGGCGACGACGATGCGGGCGGATCGCCCGGTCCGGACGATGCGGAGGTGACCGGCGATGGCGGCTGAATCCGAGGATGCCGGGGGCGCTCCCGATGGGGCTGGTGCCGTCGACGGCGCCCCGCGCGGCGCCGACCTGGCGCGGCGCGCCCTGGAGGAGGCGCGCGCGCGGGCCGCGGCGCAGGGCAAGTCGGTGGGCAAGGGCATGGCCTCGCCGCAACGGCGACAACAGCGCAGGCCGTCGCGTCGCCGCTGGTCCGGGCCCGCCGCCGACCCACGCGACCCGCAAACCCTGGGAACACTCGCCGCATCACTGGCCCGGCGGCGGGGGTGGAACCGGCACGTGGCCGAGGGGCGGGTACTCGGGTGCTGGGAGGAGGTCGTCGGGGACGAGATCGCCGACCACGCCGCCCCGTCGTCGCTCAACGACGGGGTCCTGCACGTGACGGCGGAGTCGACGGCGTGGGCGACGCAGCTTCGGATGGTGCAGGGCCAGATCCTCGCGAAGATCGCCCGCGCGGTGGGCGACGGCGTGGTGACCAAGCTCGAGATCCGCGGCCCCAGCGCACCGAGCTGGCGGCACGGGCCCCGGCACGTGAGCGGGCGCGGACCGCGGGACACCTACGGTTGACCGGGTGGACGGCATTGTCGGGAGCCCGCCGCGCGTACCGGCCGCGTACGGTGCCTGACGTTGTCGGGTTGTGCCGGGCTGTCCCGGCCTCTCGTCGTCCATCGATTTCGTGCCGCAGTGACGCCTCCAGGCGTGTGCGAGTAGCCTCCCAGGTCGGCCGAGGCAGTAGGCTGGAGCGGAAATGGTGCCGCCATATCCACCACCCTCAGCCGGGCGCCCCGTGCGGGTGGTGGATGCGTGTGTGCGGCTCGACCAGAAGGAGTGCTAGCGACCAGTGGCTGCCAACGACTCAGACCAGGCGTCATCCAACGGTTCGGTGGGCGATTACAACGCCTCCTCCATCACGATCCTCGAGGGGCTTGAGGCGGTCCGGAAGCGTCCGGGCATGTACATCGGCTCCACGGGTGAACGCGGTCTGCACCACTTGGTGTGGGAGGTGGTCGACAACTCCGTCGACGAGGCGATGGCCGGCTACGCGTCCACCGTCAGCGTGACGCTGCTCGCCGACGGCGGCGTCGAGGTGACGGACGACGGCCGCGGCATCCCGGTGGACATGCACGCCAGCGGCGAACCGACCGTGCAGGTCGTGCTCACCCAGCTGCACGCGGGCGGCAAGTTCGACTCGGACTCGTACGCGGTCTCCGGCGGCCTGCACGGCGTGGGCGTGTCCGTGGTCAACGCGCTGTCCACCGTGCTCGAGGTGGAGATCGACTATGACGGCTTCCACTGGGACCAGCAGTACATCAAGTCGATCCCCGGCGCCCTCAACAAAGGTGAGTCCACCTCCCGCACCGGCACCACCGTGCGGTACTGGGCGGACCCGGACATCTTCGAGACGACGGTCTACGACTTCGAGACGGTCTCGAGGCGGCTGCAGGAGATGGCGTTCCTCAACAAGGGGCTCACCATCGTCCTCGTCGACGAGCGGGTGGCCGATGAGGAAGTCACCGACGAGGTGGTCGGCGATGTCGCCGAGGCGCCGAAGAATGCTGCCGAGGAGGCGGAGGAGGCCGAGGAGAAGGCGGCCGCGCCCAAGGTCAAGCGTCGCGTCTTCCACTACCCGGGCGGGCTGGTCGACTACGTCAAGCACATCAACCGCACCAAGCAGTCCATCCACCAGTCGGTGCTGGACTTCACCGCCGCCGGCGACGGGCACGAGCTCGAGGTGGCCATGCAGTGGAACTCCGGCTACTCGGAGTCGGTGCACACGTTCGCCAACACCATCAACACGGCCGAGGGCGGCACGCATGAGGAGGGGTTCCGCTCGGCGCTGACCTCCACGGTCAACCGCTACGCCAAGGATCACAAGCTGCTCAAAGACAAGGATCCCAAGCTGTCCGGCGACGACGTCCGGGAGGGCCTGGCCGCGGTGATCTCGGTGAAGGTGACCGAGCCGCAGTTCGAGGGGCAGACCAAGACCAAGCTGGGCAACACCGAGGTGCGCTCGTTCGTGCAGAAGGCGTGCAACGAGCACCTGGAGTACTGGTTCGAGTCCAACCCCGCCGAGGCGAAGGTCATCGTCAACAAGGCCGTCTCTTCCGCTCAGGCCCGCATGGCGGCCCGCAAAGCCCGTGAACTGGTGCGACGCAAGACGGCGACGGATATCGGCGGGCTGCCCGGCAAGCTGGCCGACTGCCGCTCCAAGGACCCCAGCAAGTGCGAGGTCTACATCGTGGAGGGCGACTCGGCCGGCGGCTCGGCCAAATCGGGTCGCGACTCGATGTACCAGGCGATCCTTCCGCTGCGCGGCAAGATCATCAACGTGGAGAAGGCGCGGATCGACCGCGTGCTCAAGAACGCCGAGGTGCAGACCATCATCACGGCGCTGGGCACCGGAATTCACGACGAATTCGACATCGCCAAACTCCGCTACCACAAGGTCGTGCTCATGGCCGACGCCGACGTGGACGGCCAGCACATCTCCACGCTGCTGATGACGCTGCTGTTCCGGTTCATGCGGCCGCTCATCGAGCACGGGCACGTGTACCTGGCGCAGCCGCCGCTGTACAAGCTCAAGTGGCAGCGCGGCGCCGACCCGGACTTCGCCTACTCGGACCGCGAGCGCGACGGTTTGCTGGAAGCGGGCCTGGCGGCCGGCAAGAGGATCAACAAAGACGACGGCATCCAGCGCTACAAGGGTCTCGGCGAGATGGACGCCAAGGAGCTGTGGGAGACCACGATGGACCCGGAGGTGCGCGTGCTTCGTCAGGTCACCCTCGACGACGCGGCCGCAGCCGACGAGCTGTTCAGCATCCTCATGGGCGAGGACGTCGAGGCGCGGCGCAGCTTCATCACCCGCAACGCCAAGGACGTGCGGTTCCTGGACGTGTAGCGGACGGGCCCCACACCACGACCCCGGCTCGTCAGGATGTGAGCCGGGGCCACGGTGTTGCATCCCGGGCCGTGAGACGTCACGTGACGAACGGGCCCCGGACGCCAAATGGCATCCTGGGCCCGTTCATCGGGGAAGCGCTCGATCAGCTGGCGGACCGCGTACTGAGGGAACCAAACAGGTCGAGCGCGCCCAACAGCCCACCGCTGGCCTGATCGAAGGCCAGCGTGTCGACTTTGTCGACGACCGTGACGGTCTGCGTGGGCCCGACTTTACCGTTTGCCTCATTGAAGCAGGCCGAGGCGATGGAGTACTCGCCGGCGGTGAGGTCAGCGACGGTGAGGGTGTCCGAGTCCTCGAGGTCCGTCGCGTTCATGTCCGGCTGGAGCTCCTTGGCGTCGTCGATGACATTGACGCTGTCGTACGTCATTCCGTGCGAGATCATGAGCGTGACGTCGTGGTCGTTGACGCTGCCGAGCTCGCTGAATTCCACGACGTACGCGCGGCACAGCACGCCTGTGCCCTTCCCACCGCTCCTCTGGATCAGCGTGGATCGTGTTCGTCGCGCCGTCCTCGCTCACGTCGGTGGTGACGGTGCCGGTCAGGCCGTCGTAGGGGCCGCCGCCGAGGCTGCCGAGCACGTCGAGGCTGCCCAGCGAACTGCTGCCCAAGGAACCCAGGTCTATGGCTGAGGCGGCACCCGCGCCGGTGATGGCCGGCGGGCGGGTCACCGGGGCGTTCAGTGCCGCGTCCCTGTGCTCACGCGGCACTGCGACCACGCGAAGCAGCGCCTAGCGCATAAGGTGGCAGCCATGACAGACAGCTGGCAAACCTCGTCCATCGGTGCCCACGACTTCACGAATCCCGTCACCGACCGGTGGCTCGAGGACTACGTGGCGGGCGAAGTGTTCGAATACGGGTCGATCACCGTCACCGAGGACGACATCCTCGAGTTCGCGCACCGCTACGACCCGCAGTCGATCCACATCGACGAGGACTCGGCGCGCGAGGGGCCGTTCGGCGGGCTCATCGCGAGCGGGTGGCAGACCGCCTCAGTGTTCATGCGGATGTTCGCGGACAACTTCCTTACCGCTGTGGGCAGCTTGTCGTCGCCGGGCATCGACGAACTGCGCTGGACGGCCCCGGTGCGCCCGGGTGACACGCTACGGATCCGGGTGACGGTGGACGAATCGCGCCGCTCCCGGTCGAAGCCCGACCGGGGGATCATCCGTACCACCGGCGAGATGTTCAACCAGGACGGCGCGATGGTGCTCACCCTGCGTGCGATGAACCTCATCGCTGCGCGCCCCGCGTAACGGTGCGGCGCTGTTTCACGTGAAACCGTTTCACGTGAAACCGTTTCACGTGAAACGTCGCACGGTTCCACGCGGGCCGGCGCCTGACTAGTGAGACTCGCATCACTCCGCCACGGCGCGCGAAGCATAAGGTGGCGAAGCGCGGCCGCAGGGGCTGCGCCGTCGTCTCGCAAGGAGGTTCCACCCGATGGAACGCACACAATTGGTCTCTGCCGTCGACGGCCTGACGCTGCAGGCATATCGTTGGCCGGCGGAAAACCCGAAGGCCACGGTCCAGCTGGCGCACGGGCTCGCTGAACACGCCCAACGTTACGACCGGCTCGCTCGCACCCTCGTCGCCGCAGGTTACGACGTGTGGGCGCACGATCACCGAGGACACGGGGCGTCGATGAACGACGCGGTGCCACACGGCGGCTTCGGTGACGCCGGATGGGGCGGCCTGATCGCGGATGTTATTCAGGTCAGCGGCGTCGTCGCCGGTGCGGTCCCCGGGGTGCCGCACTTCCTCGTCGGCCACTCGATGGGCTCTTTCGCGTCGCAGTTCGTGCTGCTGGATCATTCCACCGACTACGCCGGCGTCGCGCTGAGCGGAACGACGGCGCTGGACATCGCTGCTGCCGCGATGCCGGAACCGGGCTCGGCGGCCGCGGAAAACGCGAACCTCGACGCCTACAACGCCGGCTTCGAGGGCGACACGGGCTACGAGTGGCTCAGCCGCGACGCCGAAGAGGTGGCGAAGTACGTCGCCGATCCGCTGTGCGGGTTCGACGTGCAACCCGACCTGCTGCCGAGCATCTTCGGCGCGAGCGGACCCACCGGCGATCCCGATGTGTTGTCGGGGATCAGCCCGGACGTCGCGATCCTCGTCGTCAGCGGCGAGGACGATCCGCTGGCCGGCAAGGGCTACATGCCGACGACGGTGGCGGACCGCTACCGCAGCGCCGGCGTGAAAGATGTGGAGTTGGAGATCTACCCGGGTGCGCGGCACGAGATCTTCAATGAGACCAACCGCGACGAGGTGACGAAGCGGCTGATGAGCTGGCTCGATGCACGGGCGTGAGCGGCCGCCACCGCGAAGCGGATCGAGCTGTGACACGAGGTTGCGAACGCGGCTCCGGGGGATGTTATGCGGAGAGTGGGTGACGGTCAGGCGGCGGCCCCGGAGATGTCGTGTGCACCGCGGAAAATATTGGGCAACAATGGTTTTCGGGAATGAAATGACGCTTGACTCGGGTGGATGACGGGTCCCGCGGTGGCAAGCACGTAGCGCGGCACCAGTGCGCCGATGCGCACTACCGTCACGGTCACCGGTCCGGTGGTGCGTCCGATCGATCGTGGAAGGGACGGCAGTGCGGCGACCGTCCTACCGGGGAAGTTACGGTTCCGGCGTCCCGCCCGCGTGCATGGACGTTGTGGAAGACGTGCCGCATCGCCCACCACCAGCGTGGACGGGCGCCCGCCTATAGACTTGAACGGTTGCGCCAGGGTCACGCGTGCCGCGGGACGGCACGGCACGACACGACCGGGCTGGACAGAAGAGGAGCCAATGACCGACACCACGCTGCCGCCGGAGGGTTCGCACGACCGGGTCGAGCCGGTGGACATTCAGCAGGAGATGCAGCGCAGCTACATCGACTACGCCATGAGTGTCATCGTCGGGCGCGCGCTGCCCGAGGTACGCGACGGTCTCAAGCCGGTGCACCGCCGCGTGCTCTATGCGATGTACGAGTCCGGCTTCCGGCCCGACCGCAGCTACGTGAAGTCGGCACGCTCCGTCGCCGAGACGATGGGCCACTACCACCCTCACGGCGATTCGGCCATCTACGACACCCTGGTGCGCATGGCCCAGCCGTGGTCGCTGCGGTATCCGCTGGTGGACGGGCAAGGCAACTTCGGCTCCCCGGGCAACGACCCGGCAGCCGCCATGAGGTACACCGAGGCCCGCCTGACCCCGTTGGCGATGGAGATGCTCCGCGAGATCGACGAGGAGACTGTCGACCTCATCCCCAACTACGACGGTAAGACGCAGGAGCCCACGGTCCTGCCCAGCCGGTTTCCGAACCTGCTCGCCAACGGTTCCGGCGGCATCGCGGTGGGTATGGCCACCAACATCCCGCCGCACAACCTGCGAGAGCTGGCCGAGGCGGTGTTCTGGTGCCTCGACACCCCGGAGGCGGACGAGGAGACCACGCTCGCAGCGATGATGGAACGGGTCAAGGGGCCGGACTTCCCGACGTCGGGCCTCATCACCGGTACACAGGGCATCGAGGACGCCTACCGGACGGGCCGCGGCTCGATCAAGATGCGCGGCGTGGTGGAGATCGAGGAGGAGCCCAAGGGCCCCACGATGATCGTCATCACCGAGCTGCCGTACCAGGTGAATCCGGACAACCTGATCAGCTCAATCGCCGAGCAGGTGCGGGATGGCAAAATCGCCGGCATCTCCAAGATCGAGGACCACACCAACGACCGCATCGGCATGCGCATCGTGGTCACCCTCAAGCGTGACGCCGTCGCCCGCGTGGTGCTCAACAACCTGTACAAGCACAGCCAGCTGCAGACGAGCTTCGGGGCCAACATGCTCTCGATCGTCGAGGGCGTGCCGCGCACCCTGCGCCTGGACCAGATGATCCGGCTGTACGTCGCCCACCAGCTCGAGGTCATCGTCCGGCGCACCCGGTATCGCCTGCGCAAGGCCGAGGAGCGCGCCCACATCCTGCGCGGGCTGGTCAAGGCGCTCGACGCGCTCGACGAGGTCATCGCGCTGATCCGCGCATCCCAGACGGTCGACATCGCCCGCGCCGGCCTGATCGAGCTGCTCGACATCGACGAGATCCAGGCCGACGCGATCCTGGCGATGCAGCTGCGCCGCCTGGCCGCTCTCGAGCGGCAGAAGATCGTCGACGACCTGGCGGAGATTGAACGCGAGATCGCCGACCTCAAGGACATCCTCGAGCGGCCGGACCGTCAGCGGCAGATCGTCAAGGACGAGCTGGGCGAGATCGTCGACAAGCACGGTGACGACCGGCGCACCCGGATCGTGCCCGCCGACGGCGATGTGAGCGCCGAGGACCTGATCGCCCGCGAAGACGTGGTGGTCACCATCACTGAGACCGGCTACGCCAAGCGCACCAAGACTGACCTCTACCGCTCGCAGAAGCGCGGCGGCAAGGGCGTGCGCGGGGCCGACCTCAAGCAGGACGACATCGTCGCGCACTTCTTCGTGTGCTCCACGCACGATTGGATCCTGTTCTTCACCACCAAGGGGCGCGTCTACCGGCTCAAGGCGTACGAGCTGCCGGAGACCTCGCGCACCGCGCGCGGTCAGCACGTGGCCAACCTGCTGTCGTTCCAGCCGGAGGAGCGGATCGCGCAGGTCATCCAGATCAAGACCTACGAGGATCAGCCGTACCTGGTGCTTGCCACAAGCGGCGGGCTGGTGAAGAAGTCGCGCCTGAGCGACTTCGACTCCAACCGCAGCGGCGGGCTGGTGGCGATCAACCTCCGCGGCGAGGACGAGGTGGTGGGCGCACGCCTCGTCTCCTCGGAGGACGAGCTGCTGCTGGTGTCCAAGAAGGGCCAGTCCATCCGGTTCTCCGCGGCCGACGACGTGCTGCGCCCCATGGGCCGCGCCACCTCTGGCGTGCAGGGCATGCGGTTCAACGACGACGACGCGCTGCTGTCGATGACCGCGGTCAGCCGCGGCACGTTCCTGCTGGTGGCCACCTCCGGCGGCTACGCCAAGCGCACCGCCATCGAGGACTATTCGACGCAGGGCCGCGGCGGCAAGGGCGTGCTCACCATCCAGCACGATCCCAAGCGCGGCGACCTGGTGGGCGCGCTGATGGTGGATCTCGACGACGAGGTGTATGCGATCACCTCGAGCGGCGGCGTCATCCGCACCCTCGCCAAGCAGGTCCGCAAGGCGGGGCGGCAGACCAAGGGCGTGCGTCTGATGAACCTGGGCGACGGCGACACGCTCCTGGCGATTGCACGCAACGCCGATGAGCCCGAAGATGTTGTGCAGGACGCCACCGGAAACGACGCACCCGAGGAGTCGTAAGTGAGCCCTGACGAGACGCCGGCCTCCCGCCCCGGCTCGGGCGCCAAGCCCGAGCAGCCACGGGCTGCCACGACGGACCCCGGGCAGGGGCAGGATCCGGCGCAGCGGGTTCGCGTCGAGGAGGCCGAGCGCATGCGGGAGCGTGTGCACCAGCGCGAGATGTCTGAGGAGCAGGAAAAGCCCGGACAGGGCGCTGGATCAGCGGATACGGCGTCGGCCGCAGCGGCGAAGAAGGCCACGGGGGTCGGGGTCGGCACGCCCTCGGCGCAGGGGGCGGCGGAGCGGACCGCGACGGAGACGGGAGCTACAGCGCAGCGCGCTGACGCCCCGCGCAAGGGCCGCACGATCGCCTCGGCCAGCGCCAGCGTGCCCAGGCGCGCCGAACAGCAGCCGGCCAAGCGCCCCATCATTTCGGGTACGGCTGCGGCCAAGCTGCTGGGCAGGGAGCCCGGGGAGGCCGGTGGGGGGCCGGCAAGCGGAGGACCGAAGAAGACTACGGCTGCGGCGTCCTCGGGCACCGAGAGCGGTCCGGCGGCGACCACCAAGCCTGGGGGCGGGATCGACGGGCCCACGAGCCACATCGACCGGTCGAGCCTGGCGGCGACGGAGATGCCGGATCTGGGCAAGGTGCGGCATCCCGCGCCGGCGGATACGAAGCTCGAGCCCGAACCGCATCAGCGCACGGCCGTCACCGTCGGCAAGCGGCGGGGGCGCGGCCCCCTGCGCGCCTCCATGCAGCTGCGGTCCATCGACCCCTGGTCGGCCCTCAAGGTGTCGCTGGTGGTCTCGGTGGCGCTGTTTCTGGTGTGGATGGTGGCGGTGGCCATCATCTACGTCGTTCTCGACGGCATGGGCGTGTGGGACCGGCTCAACTCCGGTGTGTCCGACATCATCTCCACTGAAGAGTCGAGCTCGGCGCTAGTCGGGCCCGGGCAGGTCTTCGGCGTGGCGGCGATCCTCGGGATCATCAACATCGTGCTGATGACCGCGCTGAGCACGCTCGGCGCCTTCATCTACAACATGTCCTCCGAGATGGTCGGCGGCGTCGAAGTGACGCTCGCGGACCGGGACTGAAAACGTGGACGACCTGCACCGTCATCGTTCGTCGGCGCCCGATTTGGGATCGGGCGGAGGCGTACGGTAGTGTCGGGATTCGTTCGAGGGCCTATAGCTCAGGCGGTTAGAGCGCTTCGCTGATAACGAAGAGGTCGGAGGTTCAAGTCCTCCTAGGCCCACCCTCGGCGCCGACGAAGGGACACCGGTCGTGCGGTTTCTCCTTCCCGCCGGTGCTGTGGTCGCAGCCGTTGTCGGCTACCTCGTCTTCCTTCGCGATCGGCAGGAAACCTGGCACCGGCTGTAAACTGTGCCGGACCGCAACGCGGCACAACCTCGGGGACTTAGCTCAGTTGGTAGAGCGGTAGCTTTGCAAGCTTCAGGTCAGGGGTTCGATTCCCCTAGTCTCCACAACATCATCGGTTGGACTTTTCTTCGACGGGGTATAACGCTCGCTCCGTTCGGCCATAGGCCACCGTTGACCGTGATCGACGTGATACCGGGATCGCCGTCGTCCTGCGGGCCGGACTCATCTTCGTCCTGTTGGCACGTCTTCTGCTGCGCACTGCACTGCGCATGGTGATGATCGCGAACCTGGCCGCCGCCCTCGCCGTCTCCTCGTCGGGCGCGATGTTGCTCGTGCTGGCGGCGGGTCAGCGTGCGGCGAAGCCGAGAGGCATCAGGCCCAGCACGGACCGGGATCCTTCGACGATAGGCTCGGCAGCCGTGCGCATCGCGTCATCGTCGATACCGCCGAGAAAGACAGTGCCGAGTCCCAGAGCGGCCGCGCAGATATGAATGTTCTCGGCGATCGCGCCGACTTCGATCCAACAATACCGCGAACCACGTGCGGAGCCTTGGGTGTCGAATGCCCTGTCGGCGGCATCGAGGTCTGCCGTCAGCAGGAGCAGCGCCGGGCATTCTGCTGCCCACCCGGCGTCGAGCGTGGCCTGCGCCAGCGCGCGCCGGTGGTCGCCGCGTGCACCGGGGGTCAGAGCATGCTCGGGATTGTCGAAACGGTAGGCGCCTGCCTGCAGGCCGTCGACTTTGCCCACCGCCACGAACACGTCCACCGGGTGGAGCGCGTGCGCAGAGGGGTAGGCGCGGCCGCCGTCGGCACGGTCACCAACGGCGACGGCGAGGAGTCGGGTGAGGAGCTGTACCGGCACGGGGGCATCAGAGAACGACTTGGTCGACGCCCGGGCAGCAAGGAGCGCTCCCGCAGCGTCGAGGCCGGGCGGTTCGTCGCGGCGATGGTTCACCGTGCCGTCCGCGACCATCGGCGGACACCGTCGGGCGCGGCAAGTTTCACGTGAAACCGCCCGATACCGCCGCGCGGACCTGTCTGGCGGGCGCGGCGGCGATCATTCGGCCGGCCCGGCGGACGGCTGACCGCGCCGCGGTCGCCGGATCCGCGTGCACACGGCGTCCGGGTCCGCGGACGACACCAGCAGGCGGGACCACTCCGAGTCCTCAAGCGTGACGACCACCCCGGTGGTCTTGTAGACGGCGACGAAGTCCTTGTGTCCGGCGGATCGCCAGGTGCCCAGCGCGATCACCCGCGGCAAGCCGGTCCCGGGGGCGCGGAATCCGCGCAATTCCCCCCACATGAGGTCGGACGGCTCGACCGATGTCACGCAGCGCAGCGGAACCCGCGGGGAGCGGTGGAAGGCCCCGGCGACTTCGATCGGGGAGAGTCGCACCACCAGGTCCTCGCCTTCCACCGTCAGATGCGCCATACCGCAGTTCTACCACCGGACGGGGCGGCATTCAGGTCTCGTACCCCCGGAGCTCGGGACCGGCACGCCGTGGTGTCCGGTCCGATACTGTCGTGCGCAGTGCGGACGGGAATCCCCGATGTAGACCCACAGCGCCGGGTGTGGTGCCGGCGGAACGGAGAGGCGCGGATGGGAAGCGTAAGCGGCAAGGTCGCGGTGGTCACTGGTGCGGCGTCGGGTATCGGGCGCGAGCTGGCGCTGGAACTGGCGCGGCGGGGCGCGATACTGGCGCTGGCCGACGTGGACGACCGGGGGCTCGCGCAGACAGAGGGGCGGGTGCGGGCCCTCGGCGCCGAGGCGTCCGGCTCACACCTGGACGTGAGCAACCGCGACGACGTCGCCACTTTCGCCGACGACGTGGTCGCCCGGTTCGGCGTGGTGCACCAGATCTATAACAATGCCGGCATCTCCGGAGGCAGCCACTCGATCCTCGACTCCGACTATGCCGTGTTCGACCGCGTCCTCGGCATCAACCTGTGGGGGGTCATCCACGGCACCAAGGCGTTCCTGCCGCACCTCATCGCATCGGGTGACGGCCACGTCATCAACATCTCGAGCCTCAACGGGATCATGGCGCAGCCGGAGCTGGGCCCGTACTGCACGGCGAAGTTCGGCGTCCGTGGCTTCACCGAGACGTTGCGTGCGGAGATGCTCGCCGATCACCGGCCCGTCGCCGTCACCGTGGTGCACCCGGGCGGCGTGAAGACGAACATCGCGTCCGCGGCGCTCGCGCAGGCCGAGGCGCGCGGCGAGGAGCCGACGGACCGCGACCGGGTCCGTGTGCGCACCTACAACGACAAGCTGCTGAAGCTGCCGGCCGACAAGGCCGCGCGCACGATCATCGACGGCGTGGAAGCCGGTCGCGCGCGCGTTCTGGTCGGCAACGACGCCAAGACGCTCGACCTGCTCGTGCGCGCGGCGCCCCGGTTCTACACCGGCCTCATCGCCAAGTACACGGAGAAGATCTTCGGCTGAGGTGACCGGGTGCGGGCGGGATCAGGAAGCCGGGTCGATCCGCACGCAGCAGTAGCCGTCGTGCGGCTCGAGTCGCGCATGGCACCCCTCGCAGCGTGCGCCCTCGATCGCGCCGCCGATGAGATCCAAGTTCATTCCGCAGACCATCGCGGTGTGATCCCGGACCAGGGAGTGGAACGGGCAGTTGGCCAGCACGATCGTCCCGTCCTCGAGCCGCGGCTCGTAGCCGTGCTTGCGGAGCACCGCCATGAGGTCGGCGACGGTCGCGCCCGAACCGGCGCCGATCTCGCGGCCCAACGCGGCCGCGCCGCGTGACAGGCACCTCAGCGCGGAGTCACCTGTGCGCTCAGACTCTGCCACCGCGTCGGCGAGGAGTTTCCCGGCCATTTCGTAGGCACGCGCCGGAATCTGCACGGCGATCTGACGCTGTGCGCGGTGATAGAACTTCGACGGCCGGCCAGCCCCCGGCCCTCTGCGTCCGCCCCGCCGGGCGAAGCTGATCTCCAACAGCCCGACCTCGGCGAGTTTGTCCAGGTGGAATGCCGCCGTCTTGCGCGGAATCCCGAGCGCGTTTGCGGCCTCGTCGCGGCCGATCGGAACCGCGGCATCGCAGATCAGGTCGTACAGATGCCCGCGGGTGGGTTCGTCGAGCGCCGAGACCGCCGCGACGTCTGCAGTCCCGTCGCCGGACCCGCCACGCTTGTGCATGGATTCCATATCCCCAGTGTAAAACCAAGACGGCTTGGTACAACTTCTTCACATCTATCGTCAATAAGTGCAGGTTTTAGAACGTAGGCGGTGACGCGAAGCACCCTTCCGAGCGAGGTCCCATGACGGTTTCATCCCTTGTCGACGTCGGCGTACAGCCGGACGACCCCCGATATGGGCGGCAACTGCGCGCGGCGCGTGTGCGCCCCGCAATCGACGGCGACGCGGCCGGCCGGGCCGTGGCGGACCTGCTGCGTGCCCTGGGCCGCGACCCCGAGGACGAGCATCTGCGTGAGACGCCTCGCCGGGTGGCGGACGCCTACCGGGAACTGCTGACGCCGCGGGAGTTCGACCCCACCACCTTTCCCAACGATTCGGGCTACCACGAGCTGGTGCTGGCGCGCGAAATCCCCATGACCTCGCTGTGCGAGCACCACATGCTGCCGTTCCGCGGGGTGGCGCACGTGGGTTACCTGCCCGGCGGGCGCATCCTCGGGCTGTCCAAGCCGGCCCGCGTCGTCGAGCTGTTCGCCCGCGACCTGCAGGCGCAGGAGCGGTTGACCATGCAGGTAGCCGACTGGCTGGGCGAGAACCTGTCGCCGCGGGGGATCGGCGTCGTCATCGAGGCCGAGCACATGTGCATGTCCATTCGCGGCGTCCACGCCGCCGGCACCCGTACGACCACGTCGGCCATGCGCGGACTGTTGCGTGAGGACGGCGCGGCGCGGCGCGAGTTCCTCGGCCTCATCCGCCATTGAACCCTCGACCGCAATCCGGCACTGGAGTCCGCCATGAGTGAGCAGATCATCCCCACCGAGTACGCGCTGCAGGCGAAGCAGCCGGTCAGCGCGGTACTCACGGGACCGTACGGGCACCCGTTCCACCCGATCCTGGTGACGATCCCCATCGGCACCTGGGCGGCGTCGCTGGTGTTCGACATCGGATCGTTCATCGTCGGCGACCCGGACTTTCTCAACAAGGGCGCAGCCTGGCTTATCGCGGTGGGGGTGCTCGGCGCACTCGCCGCGGCCACGGTCGGCTTCCTCGACCTGCTCGCCATCCCCACCGGGACGAAGGCGTTACGCACCGGGCTCACGCACATGTCGCTGATGCTCGCGGTCACCGTCGGGTTCGCCCTGGACTTCTGGTGGCGCACGGCCTCGGGGCTCGACGGCACGGTGGGCACGGGCCCGCTGGTGCTCACCATCGTCTGCCTGGTCGTGCTCGTGGCCGCCGGCGCTCTGGGCGGAAAGCTCGCCTACCGCTACGGGGTCCGTGTGGTGGACGAGTGCACCCAGGCCGACGGCTTCCGCCGCTGACGCCCGCGCGTAGGGCGCCGCACACACGACTTCGACGCTGCGGCAGCGCCGCCCGCCGAATCCCTACCGAAGGAGCACTGTCATGGAGATCGCCGCACTCGTCCTCTGGATCATCACGGCCATCGGCGGATTCATCCTGTTGGCCAAATGGATCGCCGGCGGCGGCGCGAAGCCCGGCGGCGGCAGCCGCCTGCCCGCGCCGGTCGTGTTCGCCCACTTCCTGCTGGCCGCGGCGGGGCTGGTCCTGTGGATCATCTACGTCGTCATCGATGCCGACGCGTTGGCGTGGGTGTCGTTCGCCCTGTTGGTCGTCATCGCGCTCGCCGGCTTCGCCATGGTGGCGCGCTGGCTCCCCGTTTACCAGGGCACCGCATCCGGCGCCGACGCCGCGCCGGAGAAGGGCTTCCCCGTCGCCGTCGTGGGCCTGCACGGCGTGCTCGCGGTCGCGACGGTGGTCACGGTGCTGCTCTCCGCCCTCGACATCGGCTGACGCGTGCGGGCTGAGCCGATATCGAGGGCGGCCCGCACTGGCATATAACGCCAATGGAGGTGATCCACGTGGCGACGAGGAACGTGGTCCTGACTCAGCACCAGCACGAGTGGGTCGACTCGCTCGTGACGTCCGGGCGGTACCAGAATGCGAGCGAGGTTCTGCGCGAGGGCCTTCGGCTCTTGGAGCGGGAGGAGGCGGAAGAGGCCGCCAGAGTCGCCGTTCTGCGCCGCGCCGCGGAGGAGGGCTGGTCTGATTTGGCGTCGGGACGCTTCGACGACGTCGATGACCGGTCCCTCGACCACTTCCTCGGGCAACTCGGCGTCCGCGCGGCCGGGACGTCATCGCCGGACTGATGCCCGCGTATCGACTCACCCACGCCGCCGAAGACGACATCATCTCGATCCTCGCCTGGTCTCATGAGCGATTCGGCGAGGAGGCGCGCAAGCGCTACGTGGCCCTCATCGTCGCGGCTTTCCGCGATGCTGCCGCCCCCGGTGCCGGAGTCGGGCGGAGGGACCGGCCCGAGCTGGGTGAGGGCGTTTTCTCCCGGCATCTGATGCAGAGCCGCACCCGGTCTCCGGGCGGAACCGTCCACCGTCCGCGTCACTTCCTGATCTGCCGGGAGGACCGCGGGGTGCTCGTCGTCGGTCGGGTTCTGCACGACGCCATGGAATTGCGTCGGCACCTCGATTCCCGGCAGGCGTGGGAGTAGACGTCCACAGCCGAACCTCCGACAGAGCTTCCGCGGACACGCGAAACGTCGGGCACACGTGCCGGCGACTCCGGCAGTGCCCGTATCGTCGGACATGCACCCTGCGCGTCGCCTCGGAGAACGGCCGGTGACCTTCCACGCGGTGTGCGCCCATCGACCGTGCGGACGTGATACAGGAGCGGGTATGTCCAGGTGGCTGATGCTCGTCGGTGCCATCGGGGCCGAGGTGCTCGGCACCATGTCGCTGCGTGCAGCGACCGACCACGCCGCGTGGTACGCACTGGTCGCCGCCGGATATGTCACCGCCTTCGCACTGTTGTCGTGGCTGCTGCGGTCGGGATTGCCGATCGGCGTCGTCTACGGCATCTGGGGTGCAAGCGGCGTCGCCCTCACTGCCATGCTCGCCACCGTGATCTTCGGCGAGACGCTCAGTGCCGCGGCGATCGCCGGCATCGCGTTGATCATCATCGGGGTGGTGCTCGTGGAGACCGGGTCTCCCGGCTCCGACCGCGACGCGACCGAACTGGTGCCCTGATGGCGGGGGTGTGGCTGGCCGCCGCCATCGCCGCCGAACTGTTCGCGACCCTGTCGCTGCGCGCCTCGAGGGGACTGGAGAGGAAGTCGTGGCTGCTGCCCGTGGTGCTCGGCTACGTGCTCGCCTTCGGGTTCCTCGGCGGCGCGCTGGAGGCCGGGATGCCGATCGGCGTGGCCTACGGCATCTGGACGGCCACCGGCATCGCGATGGTGGCCCTCCTGGCCCGGGCGATCTGGGGCGACCCGCTCACGAGGCGCATGCTCGTCGGCATCGGCGTGATCGCCGCGGGCGTCGTGCTCGTCGAGATCGGCTGACGCGGCGGGCGCCCCTCCGCCGAAAAGTGCGTGACAGCACTGTTTGCGCAGGTCGTGACGTGTATCACGAAGAATGTCAGGCGGGTAGGGACGTCGGATACCCCCCGCGGAGGACGCCGCGCACACCGTTATCGTGATACCGACAGGTACAGCAATCTTCGCGCCTGCAGCGCCTGCCGGGCCGCGGGCGTGAAGACCGCAGACGGACGACGCGCAGGGGCCAGATATTGAGTTCGGAATCATTCACCCTGCTCGAGACGTCCGTGCCGCGCCGGCGCATCTGGGGCGTCGTCCTCATCGCGTTGGTCATCGGGTTCGTGGCGGTGACGGTGTTGCAGTACAACAAGGCGTTCTCGACGTATACGAGTATTTATCTGGTCACCGATAGTGCGGGAAATGCCCTGCCTGAGCGTGCGGATGTGAA
>NZ_JAENKO010000062.1 GCF_016599145.1 Tomitella cavernea | reverse complement strand
GCGCTCCTCGCGCTGGTCGCATGCGGCGTGCGCGGAGTGTGGCGGCGGCGCGCCCACCCGGTGATCGCGGCGGTCGCAGTGCTGGCGGTGCTGGCGGTGGCGCTGCCGGCGCTCTCGGCGACCGCGCCCGGGCTCGCAGTCGCACGCTGGGCGGTGGACACCGTGCCGGGCGCGGGCCTGTTTCGCGACGCGCAGAAGTGGGTGGCGCTCGCCATGCCCGGCTACGCGCTCGCCGCAGCATTGGGGGTGCGCGCGCTCGCGCGGCTGCCGAGGCGCCTGCCGGGACTCCGCGCACGCGTCGCACAGAATCGGCGCGGGAGCCGGCGCGCGGGCGTGCTGTCGGCGCTCGGATCGGCGGGAGCGTGCGCGGGCGCCGCAGCCGTCTCGAGCGCGGTACTCATCGCGGCGCTGCCGTCGCTGGCGTGGGGGGTCGGCGACGCGCTGCGGCCCGTGCACTATCCGCCAGGCTGGGACGCGGTGCGGACGATCGTCGACGCGAAGCCCGACGACGGCGCGATGGTGACCCTCCCCGCCGGGTCCTTCCGCGCGTTCCCGTGGACCCACGGCCCCGTGCTGGACCCGGCACCCCGCTACTTCCGGACCGACGTGCTCGTCACGGGCGACCTGCTCGTCGGTGACACCACGGTGGGCGGCGAGGGAGCCCGGGCACGCGCCGCCGAACAGGCCCTGCTCGGCGGCGCGGCCCCCGCGGCGCTCGCCGAGAAGGGCGTGCGGTGGGTGCTGGTGCAGCACGGCACACCCGGCGCGTCGGGGGACAGCGCCGCCACCCTCGCCCGCGCCGAGCTCGTCTACGCGGACCCGGACGTGAGCCTCTACCGGATCCCGGGGCCCGTGCCGGATCGGGGTGCCACCGCCGCGCAGCGCGGATGGGCGTGGGCCGGGCACGCGCTGTGGTTGGCCGCCGCGGTCACGGGGGCCGCGTTGCTGTGGGGTGCCGAACTGCGGAGGCGCAGGCGCGGGCGGCGGTCCCGACGACGGGTTTGATCGCCCCGTGACGCTGCCGACTCATCAGCGCACGGACGCGTCCTACCGTTCGGCCGCCGCCCCCACGAGTCCGCTGACCCTGCCTCCGCCCGCCGCCTCCTCGAGGACCCTCAGGAACGCCGCGCCCGACCGTTCCCAGGCGAACTCCTGCACCCGGATGCGCGCCTTCTCACCCAGGTCGACGCGCAGGTTGGCGTCCCGCAGCAGCTCGGACACCGCGGCGACGAGCTCCTCGCGGTCGTCGACGAGCAGCCCTGTCGCACCGTCGAGCACCGAATCGGTGAGCCCGCGTGATCCGCGGTATCCCACTGTGGGGACCGCGTGCTGGGCCGCCTCCACGACGGCCAGCCCCCAGCCCTCCTTGCGGGACGGCATCACGTGCACCCACGACTGCGCCAGCAACCGATGCTTGCGCTCCTCGGAGACGTGCCCGTGGAAGGTGACGGCGTCGGCCACGCCCAGCTCACGGGCGTGCCGGTGCAGCGGCTCCGACCACCAGCCGTCGCCGATCACGTCGAGCCGCACGTCCGGCATCAGAGGCCGTAGACGCGCCACCGCGTACATCGCGTCCTCGATCTGCTTGTGCGGCACCAGACGTGACAGCACGACCAGGCCGGGGTGCGCCGTGCGGGTCGCGGGGCCGCCCGGGGCCACTGCGGCGGGCACCTGGTCGAGGCCCGCCCGCACCACGGCCACTCTGTCGCCGTCGACGCCGAGGGACTCCAGCTCCTCCGCGGACGGCAGTGACACCGTCAGGTACTGGCTGCGCCGATGCAGCCGCGGCGAGACCACCGACTCGAGCCACCAGCCCAGGCGGCCCAGCGCGCGCCCGGCCACCGGCCACTGCTCACGGTGGCAATGGTGGACGAGCACCGCCACCGGCGCGCCCGCGACGAGCGTCGCGAAGAAGGGGATCCCGTTCTGGGTGTCCACGACGACGTCGGGCCGCACCCCGCGCAGCGGGCCGACCCCGATACGCCCCAGCGCGATCGCCGCGAGCGCCCGCGGATACGCCGTGATCCGACCGCCGCCGCGGCTGACGCCGATGCTGCCCAGCCGCCCCCGCGCAGGCGCTCCCGCGTACCCGGCGGTGCGCAGAGTGACGCGCACCCCGCGCCGCGCGAGCTGGTCGCCGATTTGTTCGAGATACCGCTCGCTGCCGCCGCCCTGCGGGTGTCCGGAATCACGCCAGCACAACAGGAGCACCTCGCGGACCCGGCCGGGCCCCTCGGGCCGCGCAGTCGGGCCGTCGGCGCCGGTCACGGCACCAACGGCCGCCGCCCCTGGCGCAGGGTTTCCACCGGTCTCTCGCACGGACACGCATGCAGGATAACGGCTGGCCCGGCGCCGGGCCACGAGGCGCGGGCGCCGTCGCCGGAACAGCCGGTCACCCGAAGAGTTCGGCCAGGCTGCCGACGCTGCCGGTGTCGAGGCTGCCGAGCAGCTGGCCGACCACGCCGAACTCGTAGTTGACGGCCCGCAGGTAGACGGTGGCGTGCACGCTCGGATCCGTGGTGCCGGCCCCGTTCTCGCCGTCCTCAGCCCCCGTGCCGCTGCCCGGCACTGTGCCGCCGCTGATGCAAGTGCCCAGGGCCGTGTAGGCGCCGTCGCCGAGCGCGTACTCGACCGTGTTCTGCGCGCCCGGATCCACACGTGTCGCCGCATCGGGATCGACCGGGGACACCTTGCTGGCCGTGTCGTCGTCGGCGAGCGGATCGTCCTCCGTCGCCTGCGTGTCCGCGAGCGCCGCAGCGGGTGCGGCGCCGTCGCCCGTGCCGGCATCTCCGGTCCCCGTGCCGGCATCTCCGGTCCCCGTGCCGGCATCTCCGGTCCCCGTGTCCCCCGTGCCGGCGTCCCCCGTGCCCGTGCCCGTGTCCCCCTCGCTCTGCTGCTTGCGCTCGATGAACCCCTGGATGATCTCCTTGACCTTCGAGTCCAGCTCGCCCATATACACGTACGGGCCGTAGCAGGTGGTGTTCACCGGGCCGGTCGGCGGCGCGAACGTCACGCCGGTGTTCGCACCGGACGCGGCCGCCGTCAACTCTGCGGTGTCCAGGCGCATCTGGATGTCGGGGAGCTTTTCCGCTATCGACGCGGATGCGATACCGGGCCCCGCCGCGAGCACCGCCGCTCCCACCGCACCGACACTGGCAGCACGTCGCAACCTCATCCGTTCGGACTCCTCACCGCGGGCGTCCGCCCGCACCACTGCTTCATCGACCAGACGAACGCTATGAACCAGGCCGACAGGACGACAAGCCCGACTGTGACAGCTCACCGGTTCGGAGTTCAGCAGTCACGACATGGCGGCGGCCCGGCCGATGATCTCGGCCGGGCCGCCGCGGGCGCAATCGCGCCGTCACTAGCTGCCGCTGAGGCTCCCGAACAGGCTGCCGAGGCTCCCGCCGCCGGTGTTGTCGCCGCCGGTGTTGGTATCCGCGCTGTAGCCGATGGTGAGGATGTAGAGGTCCGCATCGGTGATCGTCGTCACGGCGTCGTCGCCTTCGCCGGTGGTTTCGCCGGTGAAGCATTCACCGATCGCGGTGTACTTATCGTCCGCGTCCAGCGTGTAGGTGAAGGTGTTAGAACCATCCGAGTACGTCATCCCGTCGGGCAAGTCGACGTCGGATATCATCCCGTTGAGCGGCGCGTTGACAACGCTGAACATTGAGCTGAGGAGCATGTCGAGCTTCGACTCGTCGCCTTGGGCCATATAGTTGAGCAAGGAAGTGTATAACCCGGCGCTTTCGAGCGCGGACTTGAGTCCGTCCGGCAGCACGGCGGTGAACTGCCCGGGATCGACGCCGGTGTCATCGCCGGAGATCGCCGTATCGCTGATCTGGTCGATCTGCTGCTCGGTGAGCTGCCCCTGGAGAACGATCGGCCCCATACAGGTCTCGCCGTTGGAAGGCGTACCCGGCGCGAAGGTCACCTTGGTTGTCGCCCCCGTATTCGTCGCGGTCAGCTCACTCACGTTCACATTGACGTCGACGGTCGGCGCATCCGCCGCGTTCGCCACCGCAGGCGCTGCCACCATCGCCGCGGCTGCGGCCGCCGCGATGCCCGCTCCCATTCGCAATGTCTTCATGTACGTCCTCCTCGTTCGATCCGCGCCCGCCGCGCTGATGCGAGCGACCGTTCGAAGCTACGTTAATTCACATCAGTTGCATATCCTGTCTTCGTATGTCAGCCGCACGGATGACGGCTGCACCGGCACCGGCAGCGATCACCACGCAGCAGCCCACGGCCCCTCCCCACTACCCTCGACCCGTGCCCCGCTTCCCCCTGCGCACACGCGCCTCCGCCGCCTCAGCCCGCTTCGCCCGCCGCGCCACGCTGCGGCGGTCGGCGCGCCTGCTCGGCGCGTTCCGCTTCGAACAATCCGACCCCGACAGCTTCTACGGCCCCCTCGCGCAGGACTCCGCCCGGATGGTCGACGACCTCTACCACCGCGCCGCCGGCCACGGGCTCGACGGCCGCACGGTGCTCGACGTGGGCGGCGGGCCGGGCTACTTCGCCGACGCCTTCCACGCTGTCGGCGCCCGCTACGTGCCCGTCGAGCCGGACCCGTCGGAGATGCACGCCCGCGACATCGACCTGACAGGAGTGGCCATCCGCGGCTCGGGCACCGCCCTGCCGGTACGCGACGGCGCCGTCGACGTCTGCTTCTCCTCCAACGTCGCCGAGCATGTGAGCCAGCCGTGGGTGATGGCCGACGAGATGCTCCGCGTGACCAGGCCCGGCGGCATCGTCGTACTGTCCTACACGCTCTGGTGGGGGCCGTTCGGCGGCCACGAAACGGGGATGTGGCACTACGTGCTCGGCGGAGAGGGCGCGGCACGGCGCTACCGCCGGCGCCACGGGCACGAGCCCAAGAACCGCTTCGGCGCCTCACTGTTCGCCGTGCACTGCCGCGACGGTCTCGCGTGGGCCCGCTCCGCGCCGTCGGGCGAACTGCTCGCCACATTCCCCCGCTACCACCCCCGCTGGGCCTGGTGGCTCGTACGTGTACCGATTCTGCGCGAATTGCTCGTGAGCAACCTCGTACTAGTACTGCGCAAGCACTGACCGGATCCGCAGTACGTCAATCAATTGATCGAAAATATTCATTGTGGCTAGCACAATCTGACCGAACGCATTAGTCTCCTCCTGGATTCACTCAAAGGATGGAGATCGGAATGCGTTTGACCCGCGTTGCCGAGCGGGCTCTGCCGCTCGCCGCCGCTGCAATGTGCGGCCTCGCGATCACACTGCCCGCCACAGCCGCAGCGGCGCCCGGGGGCATCGAGGGCGGCGGCCCCGCTTCCGTCGAGGACGGAGTTGAGGAGCCGTTCGAGCCCGGTACCAACATCGAGGAAATACTGAACAACCTCACCTTTGCGGCAGTGGCGGACTCGGCGATGCTGACGGTGAAGACCACAGGGACCATTACGCGGGTCCACGTCGGCGCGCCGACCGACAGCGACCCGACGGACAACCTCGGCCCATTCTGCTTCACGCCTCAGGTGTACTCCGGCCTACCCACGATTGATGCGGACGATGCGATGCGGGTCACGACAGCATATCTTGAACCGACCACAACCCCCGCCGATGTATTGCTTGCCGATGCCGGCGCACTGGTGTATCCGTCCCGTATCACTCCCGATCTCGGACGGTTGATATCGTATTCTCAGAATGCCAACCTGGGCATGCTGCCCTCCGGGACCTACACCGCTGCAGTCTTCTGCATCGAGGACAGAACTGCCCCCGGAGACTACACAGCCACGGCGTATACGCGAACGTTCGACGTCGTCGACCTGTCCGCAGCCTACGTCCCCGGCACACAGGTCGTCGTGACAGTGTCCGGCCTGAAGCCCGACCGGGAATACTCGGTGGCCGGGCACTCCACCGTGTTCTGCGAGAGCACCGCGACATCGGACAGCACCGGAACCCTCAGCTTCTCGTGCACGCTCCCTGAGGATCTCGAGCCCGGAATCCACCATTTCACCGTCGACGAACTCGACGGCACCGAAGCCGCCTCGATCGAGTTCGCAGTGGACCCCGAGGGCACGAACACCTCAGGCGCGATCGACGGAATAGCCGACGCCGAATCGGCCCCACCTGCGTCGCCCGGCCCGTTCGCGTCACTGGATGTCTTCGGCAGCCTCGGAATCACCGGCAGCTGAACACCCACGGTGGCGGCCCGGATCCACATACCGGGCCGCCGCCGTTCGTCGACGCCTTCGGCACGGTCGGGGCCTGATACGTGCCCGTCGAGCCGGACCCGCCGGAGATGCACGCGCCGGACATCGACCTGGCCGGGGTGGCGATCCACGGCTCGGGCACTGCCATACCGGCACGCAACGGCGCGGCGCGGCGCTACCGCCGGATCCATAGGCACGAACCCAAGAACCGCTTCGGCACCTCACTGTTCGCCGTGCACTGCCGCGACGGGCTCGCGTGGGCCCGCTCCGCGCCGTCGGGCGAACTGCTCGCCGCATTCCCCCGCTACCACCCCCGCTGGGCCTGGCGGCTCGTACACGTACCGATTCTGCGCGAACTGCTCGTGAGCAACCTCGTACTGGCACTACGCAAGCACTGACCGGATCCGCATGGCGCCGTCCGGGGCGGTTCCGCGGAACCGCCCCGGACGGGCCGTCACAGCCCGCCGACGACGGCGTTGAAGTCGGCGACCGCCTGCTCCACCGGGGCGAGGAGCGCCGAAACGTCGACGACGGCATGCAGGTTGAGCGCACCGGCGATGTCGCAGAGCGAACCGGTGCCGATCGTCTGCGCGCCGGCGCCCGGATCGTCGATCGCGCGCACCCAGCCGGTCGCGGTGCCGACGCCCGATGCCGCGTCCGACCAGCACGCCCCGACCGCCATGTACTGCCCGCCGCCCAACGCGTAGGGGGCGTCGTGCGTGGTGCCAGGGCGCAACACGTACAGGTGCGCCGGAATGGGCCCGCCGGCGGGAGATACCACTACGCCGAGCTGCGTCAGGTCCGTCCCGCCGGACTCCAGGTACTGCTGCACCCTGGCATGGTGCACCTCTCCGGTGAACACGATCGGGCCCATGCACACGGTGCTCGGGCCGCCGGGCGGGACGTGGAAGGCGACGGCCGTGACCGCGCCCGCCGGGGCCGCGGTGAGCGCAGGTCCATTCAGCACCGTGTTCACGCTTCTGGGCGCCGCCGATGCCGCCGCCGGCACTGCCACCGCCCATGCCGCGGCACCGACCGCGGCCACTGCCGCCGCCTTGGTGGTCTTTCTCGTGGTCATCGTTCTCCACTCCTCTCCGGCCACCCGCGCGCACCGGTGCGGGACAGTCCCCGATTCGCGCGGCAGGCATGGTGCGAGCATGTGACGCGCACCGTAGGAAACGGCGCTCACAGAGCGCTCACAGATGGAGAAGGCCCTGTTCAGCACGCACCTCTAGCCAGAGTCTGTAACACGTTCTACCCTGTGTGACAGGGCTCTCCCCGACCCGCGAGTCCGGGGCCGCAACGCACTGCACACACAAGGAGAACGGATGACCGACTACGACACCCTGTTCATCGGCGGAAAGTGGGTGGCCCCCCACGGCTCGGAGCGTATCGACGTCACCTCCCCCGCCACCCTCGAGCACGTCGGCAGCGTGCCCGCCGCCGGCAACGCCGACGTCGACGCCGCCGTTGCCGCGGCCCGCACGATGGTGGACGACGGCGCCTGGGGACGCACCTCGCCCGCCGAGCGCGCCGCGATCCTCACCAAGGCCGCCGAGCTGATCACCGAACGCAAGGACGCGCTCATCGCTCTCACGTCGTCGGAGATGGGCGCCACGCACGCCGGCGTCGACATGATGCAGATCACCCCGTCTCTGGCCACCTTGAGCGCCTATGCGGCCCTGGCGGAGACGTTCCCCTGGGAGGAGACCCGCCACGGGATGTTCGGCGAGTCCCGCGTGATCCGCGAGCCCGTCGGCGTCGTCGCCGCCGTCACCGCGTGGAACGTGCCGATCTTCCTCGCCGTCAACAAGCTGGCGCCCGCGATCATGGCCGGCTGCGCGGTGGTGCTCAAGCCGGCGCCGGACGCTCCGTTGTCCACCAACGCCATCGCCGAGATCTTCGCCGACGCCGGACTGCCCGAGGGCGTGCTGTCGGTTGTTCAGGGCGGCGCCGCGACCGGCGAGTACCTGGTCAACCACCCGGATGTGGACAAGGTGACCTTCACCGGATCCACCGCGGTGGGGCGCAAGATCGGGCAGAGCGCGGCCGACCAGCTCAAGCGCTGCTCGCTGGAGCTCGGCGGCAAGTCGGCCGCCATCGTGCTCGAGGACGCCGACCTGGCCGCGTCGGCCCCCATGCTGGCGATGAGCGGGCTGATGAACTCCGGTCAGGCGTGCGTGGCGCAGACCCGCGTCCTGGCCCCGCGCTCGCGGTACGACGAAGTGGTCGAGGCGCTCAAGGGCATCGTCGAGGCGATGATGAAGGTGGGCGACCCCACCGACCCGGCCACACAGATCGGGCCCGTGATCAACAAGACCCAGCGCGACAAGATCGAGGGCTACATCGCCAAGGGCAAGGCCGAGGGGGCGCGCGTGGTGCTCGGCGGGGAGCGCCCAGAGGGCCTGGGCGACGGGTACTACGTGGCGCCCACGATCTTCGCCGACGTCGACAACACGATGACGATCGCCCGCGAGGAGATCTTCGGGCCCGTCCTGTCGGTGATCCCCTACGACACCGAGGACGACGCCGTGGCCATCGCCAACGACTCCGACTACGGCCTGGCCGGCTCGGTGTGGACCACCGACGTCGACCATGGCCTCGAGGTGGCGCGCAAGATCCGCACCGGCACCTACGGCATCAACTGGTACGCCTTCGACCCGGGCTCGCCGTTCGGCGGGTACAAGAGCTCCGGCATCGGCCGCGAATGCGGGCCTGAGGGTATCGACGCGTTCTGCGAGATCAAGTCGGTACTCATGCCCGCCGGCTACACCAGCGCCTGATCCGTGCGGGCGGCGCTCTGCACGCCGACCGTATGCGGAAACCGCCGGATTCCTGCATGATCCGGCGGTTTCCGCATACGTGCACCCGGCCGGCGAACGAGATGGGCCGGCAGGTCACCAGGCGGCACCGACCCGCGCGAACATGCTGTCGATATACCCCAACAGGGTCGCCTGCATGGCGAGCAGGCGCTTGTCCACGCGCAGCACATCCCAGCCGATGTCGCGATACTCCGCATACCGCGCGATATCCGATGAGTGCTTGTCCTCCGAGCGCCGGTGCCAGTCGCCGTCGTACTCGATGCCCGCCTTCCACTGCGGCCACGCGAGGTCGATGCGGGCATGCAGCTGCCCGTACTCGTTGAGGACCGGAAACTGCGTGCACGGCCGGGGGTACCCGCGCCTGATGAGCAGCAATCTCAAGCGGGTCTCGGGTGGCGAAGCCGCACCGCCGTCGACAAGGGGCAGGACCGCGCGCAGCCTGTCGCGGCCCGCCGCCCGTGGATGGGCCCCTGCCACGTCCAGGATCGCGGCGGGTTCAATGCGGGTGGCGTTGCACAAAGCGTCGAGCATGATCAGCCGACGCAGGAAGTCCTCGTCGGAGTAAGCATCCCAGCGGCTGCCCACCGACGCCGGGTGCCGCGCCAGGTCGAACCCGGTGCGCGCCGGCGTCGTCACGCTCATGCCTCGGACTGCAACGACCTCGTGCGCGGGAAGATCGGCGGTCCACACCGTGATCCCCGGTGTGCGGCGAGTGCTACCGGAGCGCGGTCGGATGAGCACCGGCGGCTCAGGGTCGAAGTACTCATAGGCGCCCCACTCGTGCTCGCGATAGCGGTACGGCGCTGTAGCCGGTGCTGGGCGGTCCCGTCGCCGGCGCTCGTCAAGGTATTTGGCACCGAGTACCGCGGCGGCCGACCGCCCGCCGAGCACGCCCCGCCCCCGGCCGTACAGCCACGCGGCCTCGGCCATGATGCGCGCCGTTCTCTGTGTGCCCGGCTCGGCGTACACCCCGCGGAGCAGCCGCACCTGATGCTCGCGAAGCCGCCGATCGCTCAGCCCGCTTCCGGCCCGCGCGCGGACCCTCCCCCTGCTCTCCCCCATGCGTCCTATGCTGCCGGACCGTCCGTCCGCTGCCCGCTGCCGCCCCGGAACTTAGCATCCCGACTCCGCCACCGTATGCGGAAACCGTCGGGATCGGGCCGGACCCGGCGGTTTCCGCATACGGATCGGCGCAGATGCCCGGACGTGCAGAAAACTCTGCCCCGCACCTTGCGGGTGCGGGGCAGAGTTGCGGCTGAGCGACCAGGTCAGCTGCCGGTGCCGGCCCCCAGCAGCCCGGTGAGCAGTCCGTCGGAGCTCAGGGCGGACAGGGCGTCGCCGGACTCGAGCAGCAGGCTGCCGAAGTTCAGCGCGGGCTCAATGCTGCCGATGCCGTTGGGCACGATCAGCGGGCGGACGGTGATGTCGTCACCGAGGTTGGCCAGCAACGCGCCGGGGCCGCCGGTGACCAGATCCTTGATCGCGTGAAGGCTGAGCTCGGAGCAGCCGCCCACGAGAACGTAGACGCCGTTCGCGGGGGTCCACTCGGTCACGGACGGGTTGGGCAAGATCTCCGTGCCGAAGACTGTGACGTGCGACGCGATCTCGCCGTACTGCACATGATCGCCATTGACGAGCAGATCCGCGATCGTGCCGTAGTCTCCCGCCTGATATGCGACGAGCAACTGCAGTGCGGTCTCACCGCTCACCAGCACCGGCATGCACGCGGTGATCCCACTCGTATTCTCATCCGTCGTCGTCACGGTGACGTCGTTGCCGTCCTGCTCGACGGCGATCGTAGGCGCGTCCGCCATCGCCACCGCGGGTGCGGCCAGTGCGGCCCCGCCAGCCATCGTCGCGGCCGCGACCACGCCGATTCCGAGCTTCTTGAGCTTCCCGATCCTCATCCGTTACCCCTGCCGTCGGACTGCCGCGAGCCCCCGACAGGTCGCGTCGCAGTGATATTCGTTACCGCTTCGCGGATATCATCGCCCATGAAATCGGTTTCGGCAAGCGGGCGCGTTGACTCATCAAAAATGCCCGCGTAGGCCCCTTCGTTGCCTCACCTGAGAATGCCCGCGTAGCGGCGTGTCGCCACTCGTCGGGACCGGGGTCGTCGTAGGCCTTGCAGATGGGGCTGACCATGACTGAGCGCAAGTCTGTGACCAAGGCGATCGCCACCCGCTACAAGCGGGCCGGCAAGACCGACAAGACCGCGATTCTCGACGAGCTGTGCGCCACGACCGGGTGGAACCGGGATCACGCCCGCCGAGCACTTCGCGAGGCGCTGACACCGCGGATCGTGCGGCCACGCACACCACGGCCGCCGAAGTACGGTCCGAAAGTCATTGCCGCACTGGTGTTCTGTTGGGCAGTGCTCGGTATGCCGGTCGGTAAGCGACTCGCCCCGATGCTGCCGGAACTGGTGCTGGTGCTCCGAGAGTTCGGCGAGTTGGACATCGACGATCAGACCGCGGCGTTGCTGTCCGGCATGTCCGCGGCGACCATCGACCGGCGCCTGGCCACCGAACGCCACAGACACCAGCTCAAAGGGCGGTCGCATACCAAGCCCGGTTCCTTGCTCAAGTCGCAGATCCCGATCCACACCTGGGCGCAGTGGGACGACGCCGTGCCCGGGTTCGTCGAGATCGACCTGGTCGGCCACGAGGGCGGCAACGCCGTCGGAGATCACGCCTACACGCTGACGGTCACCGATATCACGACCGGCTGGACCGAGAACCGCTCGGTGCGCAATAAGGCTCGCAAGTGGGTGATCGCCGCGCTTGACGAGATCGCGCAGATCATGCCGTTCCCGCTGCTCGGGGTCGATTCGGACAACGGATCGGAGTTCATCAATCACCACCTGCTGGCCTGGTGCGCCGAGCGTGAGATCACCTTCACCCGGTCGCGGCCGGGTAACTCCAACGACGGCGCCCACGTCGAGCAGAAGAACTGGACGATCGTCCGCACGATCGTCGGGTATCTACGCTACGACACCGAGGCAGAACTGGTGTTGCTCAATAGGATCTGGGTATTGCAGTCGAAGTTGACGAACTACTTCTATCCGCAGCAGAAGCTCATCTCGAAGGTCCGGGACGGTGCCAAGGTGAGCAAACGCTACGACACCGCCACGACCCCGCACCGTCGCGCGATCGGCCACGAGTCCGTGTCCGACGAGACACGCCGATTCCTCGAGACGACCCACGCGTCGATCAACCCGGCAGCAGTCCAACGCGAGATCCAGGCAGTGACCAGCGAGCTGATCACCCTCGCAACCAGCAAGCAGACCCCGTCGACCAAGGCCCCGGCAACGACTCCCGCCACGCGGGCATCTTGACATGAGGCAACAGGGCGAGTCGGTCGGTCCGAAACGCCTTCAGGGTCAGCCCTGGAACTTGGGCGAGCGCTTCGCCAGGAACGCTGCAACGCCCTCGCGGCCGTCGGGGGATCCGGCGCTGACGCCGATCGCGGTCGCCTCGGCGAAGAGCTGGGAGCGCAGGTCACGCTGCTCGCCGTCGCGCACGAGCTTTTTGAGACGGCCGAACGACGCCGTGGGCCCGCCGGCCAGCTGGGCGGCGAGGCGCGACGCCTCACCGACCACTTCGTCGTCGTCCACCACCCGGCTGACCACGCCCATGGACAGCGCATCGGTGGCCCGCAGGACGGATCCGGTCATCGCCAGGTCCATGAAGCGGACACGCCCCATGGTGCGCGGCAGCGTCCAGCTCATGCCACCGTCCGGGGTGAGCCCCACTGCCAGGTAGGCGGGGCGGAGTTTGGCTGAACGGCCGCACACCACCACGTCGCCGATGCCCGCCAGGCTCATGCCCGCCCCGCCGACACCGCCGTGCAGGCCGATCACCACCGGCACGTCGAGTTCCGAGAGCAGGGCCACCGACTCGTGCAGCCGGGTGGCCAGCGCGTCGAGGAACGGCCCCGGCTCGTCGGCCGCCCCGAACTCCTCGAGGTCGCCGCCTACGCAGAAGTGCTTGCCCGCCCCGAGGAGCAGTACCGCGCCAGTCTCGTCGTCGACCTGGCGTACCGCCTCGGCCAGCGCGTCGGCCAACGGGAAGTCGATGGCGTTGCCGTTGCCGGGCCGGTTGAGGGTGATGGCGAGGACCCGCCCCTCACGCTCGACCAGCACGGGCGGCGCGGAGGCTTCCCCCTCGGCGGGGTGCTCGGTGGTCTCGGTGCTGTCTGCCATCGTCTGCGGCCTCTCAGTTCTTCGCTCAGGTCTGTCGAGTCTGCCTGCGTCGTCGCCGACCGGTTCCGGGGCGCGCCGCGCGAAGGCATCGCCCTCCAGTGCAGCATTTCATCCTCGTGGCGGCGAACCGCCATCCCGCCCGGGAATAGCGCCGATGCTCACACGTTGTAGCGAACAGCAGGTAGTTGCGTAATCAACTACATTGGGGCAGGCGCACACGCCGGCCCGCGACCCGAGGAGCCACCATGCCCGCCATCACCGTCGACAACGTCCTCACTCTGCCCCGCGTCCGCGAGATCCCCGACGACACCGCCCCCGGCAACGCCCCGCGCCCCGTGCTGGGCGTGGCCACCGCACCCCAGGGGCACGAGGGCGAGGGTTTCCCCGTCCGGCGCGCGTTCGCCGGCGTGGACCAGCGCTTCCTTGACCCGTTCATCCACATGGACCAGATGGGCGAGGTGAACTATGCCCCCGGCGAGCCCAAGGGCACCGACTGGCACCCGCACCGCGGCTTCGAGACCGTCACCTACATGATCGACGGGGTCTTCGACCATCAGGACTCCAACGGCGGGGGCGGCAGCATCACCAACGGCGACACCCAGTGGATGACGGCGGGCGGCGGCATCCTGCACATCGAGCGCCCGCCGGAGCACCTCGTCGTCTCGGGCGGCCTGTTCCACGGCGTCCAGCTGTGGGTGAACCTGCCGCGGGAGAACAAGCGGGCGCACCCCCGCTACCAGGACATCGGCTCCGAGCACGTCACGCTGCTGTCGACGCCCGACGGCGGCGCGCTGCTGCGCCTGATCGCCGGCGACCTGGACGGCCACGCGGGCCCCGGCAGCACCTACACCCCCATCACCCTCATCCACGCCACCATCGCGCCGGGCGCGGAGGTCAAGCTGCCGTGGGACACGCGGTTCAACGCGCTCGCCTACGTGCTCGCCGGCGACGGCTCGGCGGGCTCGGATGGAGCGGGCGGCGGCAGCCATCCCGTCACCACCGGGCAGCTGGCCGTGTTCGGCGAGGGCGACCACGTGACGCTGCGCGCCGCCGAGACACAGGATTCACGGACGGAGGCGCTCGAGGTGTTCATCCTGGGCGGCGAGCCCATCCGCGAGCCCATCGCGATGTACGGGCCGTTCGTGATGAACACCAAGGCCGAGGTGCTCGAGGCGTTCGAGGACTTCCAGGCCGGCCGGCTCGGCTCGATCCCCGCCGCGTACGAGCGGCGCTGACCGGCGCGGCCCGTACGACGAAGGCCGGCCCCGGGCGGATGCGATTCCGTCCGGGGCCGGCCTTCATGGTCTGCGGGACTCAGCCCAGCCGCTGCTTGAGCGCCTCCAGCTCGTCACGCACCGATGAGGGCACATCGCCGAGCTTGTCGAACCACTCCTCGATCAGCGGGATCTCGCCCTTCCACTCGTCCACGTCCACCTTGAGCGACGCGTCTACGTCGCCCATGTCCGCGTCGAGTCCCTCCAGGTGGAGCTGCTCGGCGGTGGGTACGTACCCGATGGCGGTCTTCTCGGCGTCGGCCTTGCCCTCGATGCGCTCGATGATCCACTTGAGCACCCGCGAGTTCTCGCCGAAGCCGGGCCACAGGAACCTCTTGTCGTCGCCGCGACGGAACCAGTTGACGTAGAAGATCTCCGGCAGCTTGGCCGCGTCCGCCTGCTTGCCCACGTTCGCCCAGTGCGCCAGGTAGTCGTTGGCGCTGTAGCCGATGAACGGCAGCATCGCCATCGGGTCGCGGCGCACGTTGCCGACCTTGCCCTCGGCGGCGGCGGTCTGCTCGGACGAGAGCGTGGCGCCCATGAAGGTGCCGTGCTGCCAGTCGAACGACTGAGTCACCAGCGGCACGGTGTCCTTGCGGCGGCCGCCGAAAAGGATCGCGGAGATCGGCACGCCCTGCGGATCGTCCCACTCCGGCGCGAGGATCGGGCACTGCGACATGGGCGTGCAGTACCGCGAGTTCGGGTGGGCCGCCTTCTCGCCCGACTCCGGCGTCCAGTCGTTGCCGTGCCAGTCGGTGAGGTGCGCGGGCTTGTCGCCGCCGATGCCCTCCCACCAGATGTCGCCGTCATCGGTGCGCGCGACGTTGGTGTAGATGGTGTTGCCGCCCTCGACCGTCTTCATGGCGTTGGGGTTGGAGGCCATGCTGGTGCCCGGCGCGACGCCGAAGAACCCGGCCTCCGGGTTGACCGCGTACAGGCGCCCGTCCTCGCCGAAGCGCAGCCAGGCGATGTCGTCGCCCAGGGTCTCCGCGCGCCAGCCGGGGATGGTGGGCTCGATCATCGCCAGGTTGGTCTTGCCGCAGGCGCTGGGGAAGGCGGCCACCACGTAGTAGGCCTTGTTCTCCGGGGAGATGAGTTTGAGGATGAGCATGTGCTCGGCCAGCCAGCCCTCGTCGTGGGCCATGGCGGAGGCGATGCGCAGCGCGTAGCACTTCTTGCCCAGCAGCGCGTTGCCGCCGTAGCCGGAGCCGTAGCTCCAGATCTCACGGGACTCCGGGAAGTGCGTGATGTACTTGGTCTCGTTGCACGGCCAGGGCACGTCGGCCTGGCCGGCCTCCAGCGGCGCCCCCACCGAGTGCAGGCCCTTGACGTACTCGCCGTCGGTGCCGATCTTATCCAGCGCGGCCTGGCCCATGCGGGTCATGATGCGCATGGACACCACCACGTACGGCGAGTCGGTGATCTCGATACCCAGCTTGGGCTTGTCCGCACCGAGCGGGCCCATGCAGAACGGCACGACGTACATGGTGCGTCCACGCATGCTGCCCGCGTAGAGGCCGCGCATCAGCGTGCGCATCTCCTCCGGCTCCATCCAGTTGTTCGTGGGGCCGGCGCCCTCCTCCGTCTGCGTGCAGATGAAGGTGCGGGACTCCACCCGTGCGACGTCGGCGGGGTCCGACAGCGCGAGGAAGGAGTTGGGCTTCTTCTCGTCATTCAGCTTGGTGAACGTCCCGGCGTCGACCAGCTGTGCGGTGAGGCGCTCCCACTCCTCGTCGGAGCCGTCGGCGAAGACGACCCGGTCCGGCTGCGTGAGCTCGGCAACCTCGGTCACCCAGGCGAGCATCTCGGCGTGCCGGGTGGGCGGGTTGTCGTCCGCTGAGTTCAAACCTGGAATCGTCGCTGCGGTCATCAGCCTCTCCTGGAGTGGGGCCGGAGCCTCGCCCGCGCCCGCCGGGTACGCCGAGGCCGGGAATCCCGGCCGGTCGGTGCAATTCAGGTGGCGCGAACTCGGCTGCGCCCCGTCGGTTGGGGTGCTACCCGAATGCTCGTCTGCCGCGTGCCACCGCCCCCTCCCCAGGGGCCGCCGGCACGTGGCCCGAGGGACACGGGCGCCGGGAGTCCTGACACGAGGTTAACGCCGTTCGCAAATATTCTCCGAATCGGGTCCCGCACCGGACCGCGGCGGCGCGGAACCGGCCGCCGGCGACACGCATCGCCGCAGTTCGGCAGGCCCGCCTCCGCGCCGCGGCTACGGGCGGTCCCAGTCCGCGAGCACGCGGGCGAGGATCTCCTCCGCCACGCCCATCCCGCCCAGGTGGCTCTCACCATGCAGCAGGGTCATGTCCGCCCGCGGCAGCATCCGCACGCAGTGCTCGCCGTGGGTCTCCGGCACGATGTGGTCGGCGTCGCCGTGGTACCAGTGCACCGGCTTGTCCACGTCGGCCAGGCGGAAGTCCCATTCCTTGGAGAACAGCATGATGTCCGAGAACGGCGCCGAGAACTGCTTGCGGCTGCCGTTGAGCAGGTCGTCGATGAACATCGCCTTGAACTCCGGGCGCGCCAGCAGGTTGCGGTCGCCTTCCGGCGAGAGGAACCCGTAGGCGTCGATGATCTGCGATGCGAACGGTTTGACCACGCGCACCAGCGAGGTCAGCGCGATACCGATGGGCACCCGGCCCAGCGAGACCAGCGGCGCCACCATGGCGCCGAACCCGACGAGCCCGCCGTCCACCGCGTCCTCGCCCCGTGTGGGCGCCACGCCGCCGAGCACCGCGCACGAGCGGACCCTGTCCGGCAGGTAGCGTGCCGCGGCCAGCGTGTACGGCCCGCCCCCGGACAGGCCCACCACGGACATCTCGTCCAGGCCCAGGTTGTCGGCGACGACGGCCAGGTCGTCGGTGAACTCGTGGAACGATGTGTACACATGCGCCGTGGACGATCCGATGCCAGGGCGGTCGATGCCGATGATGCGGACGTTCTCCCGCGCCGCGAACTCGCGGGCCTCCACGGGGACCTGCCGTCGGCTGCCGGGCGTGCCGTGCAGCCACACCACGGGGCGCGCGTGCGGCACGCCGAACTCCGAAAAACTCAGCACGCGGTCACGCTCCGGCCCCACAAGAACCTTGCCCTCGAGCCGGGGGCTGGTGATATCGGTCATGCATACATGATGCCGCGCGCGTGTATGCCCACGCAGCCCGGGACCCGGCCACCGCGGGCGGCCCACGCGCCGCGGGATGCGTGCTCACCCCGAGACGCGCCGCCAATGCCAGGTCCCGTCAGGGTCCTGCCGGTCCTGCCACGACACGGCGTGCCCCTCGCCGTCGAAGACGGTCTCGTAGTCGGTGTGGCCGTCCCCGTCCAGGTCGTAGGAGACGGTGATCTGCTCGCCGTCGTGGACGATCATCGTCTCCAGCACGCCGTCGCCGTCCATGTCCACCGCGGTGATGGTGTCGAACGGCAGAGGCTCGTGCGCCAGCACGTCCCCCGCGCCCGCCGCCCCGCCCTCGGCGGCGGGCCACGTCGAGATCCCGTCGGCGTCGGAATGCGCCGCGGCGAACTCCTCGCCCCCGTCCATCCCGTCCTCGGGCAGATCATTGCCCAGCCACATCGCGTGCTCCTCTCCCCTGGAACCGTTGGTTCCCCGGTTCCCCTGGATCCCCTGGTTCCCCTGGATCCCCTGGCTTCACCGGCTCCCCCGGCGCGCCGCGCCCCTCGCGTGCCCGGCTGCCACGGTACTTCCCCTGCCGGCGCCCTGCGCGCGGTCATCCACAGGGACCGGGAGCCGGCCGTGCACCCGGGCCAGGCGGCCGTCGATGTCCGCCAGCCGCTCGTCCACCTCGCGGGTCTCGCGCGCATGCGCCTCGCCCGCCGCACGCGCCGCCGCGGACTCGGCGTCCAGGACCCGGTGCGCGACGTGCTGCTCCCAGCCCGCCCGGAACTCGGCGATCGTCTCGTTGGCCCACTGCCGTGTCCGTGCCCGCGCGCCCAGGTGCGCACGTGCACGGACGATCCACCATGCGACGAGCCCGCCCAGGACCAGCGTCACCGGCCAGGCGAGCGCCGCCCACGGCCCGTCGCCCACCAGTCCGCCCGCCAGGGGGCCCGCCGTCACGAGCCGGCCGATCCCCAGCCCGCCCGACGCGCCCATGAGGATCATCAGCCGGTCCTCCGTGGCACGGCGGCGGCGCCCCGGCGGCGCGGGCAGCAACGGCCGGGGCGCCGCGGCGGGCGAGTCGGGGGCGGCAGGAGAGCCGGGAGCAGCCGGGGAGGCCGGCACGGCGGCGGCGATGCGCTGCTCGACCAGGGCCGCGAACTCGTCGCCCATCGCCGCCAGCCGGCGCCCCAGCACGGACGGGTAGCCGCCCACCTGGTCCCGGTCCGCCACGTCCAGCTCTTCGCGCACGTCCGCGGCGGCCTTACGGCTGCGGGCGGCGACCTCGTGCCCCAGCTCCACCCGCGCACGCGAGAGCCCCGTGCGCAGGGTCGCCATCCGTGCGGGAAGGCTTTCGGTGGTCCGCAGCTCCGCCCTGCGCGCGGCCAGCGTGCGCCGGTGCCTGCGCAGCGAGGAAGATTCCCGACGCGCCGCCGCCCCGGCGCGCTCCGCGATGCGGTGGCGGCGGGCGCTGTCCGCCGCGGCCCGGTCGGCCG
>NZ_JAENKO010000061.1 GCF_016599145.1 Tomitella cavernea | reverse complement strand
CCGGCGCGGAACCCGACCCGGCCGCCGCCCTGCCGCACGCCGTCGCCGCGGCCGCGCGGTTCCGGGCGCTCGGGATGCCGCTGGAGGAAGCCGGCGCGTGGGAGGAGGCCGCCTGCCGTGCCGCCGAAGGCGGTGACCTGCGCGGTGCACGCACCCATGCCCGCACCGCGCAGGCTCTCTTCGACGGTGCCGGCGCTCCCACGTCCGTCGCACGCGTCGCAACGCGCCTGCGCGCGCGTGGGCTGAGGATCGGCTCCACCGCGGCCCGCCGCAAGCCGACCAGCGGCTGGGACAGCCTGACCGTCACCGAGACCCGCGTCACCGCGCTCGTGGGCCAGGGCTTGACCGGCCCGCAGATCGCCGACCGGTTGGGGATCTCCCCCAGGACCGTGCAGACCCATGTCTCCCATGTGCTGACGAAGCTGGGGCTGCAGACGCGCATCGAGCTCGCCGTCGCCTTCGCCAATCGCCCTGGTTGACACCGAACTCTCCGCGCATTGACAGATGATCCGCCGACGACTCGTCCTTACGCTGTATTCATCTCACCTTCAGCGAAGAGGCCCGGATTGAAAACTCGACCAGATCGCAACTCCGTCCCGCGCCGCACGGTCCTGTGGGGCGCCGCTGCGGGAGCCGCGTTGCCCGCCGCATACGGACTGTTCGCGGCCCCCGCCGCCACCGCGGCGCCCGCCCGGGCCGCCGTCCCCACTGAAGAAGGAGCCTCCGTGGCCGGCATGATCAGCGACAACGCCTTGTGGAACAGCTGGGCGGAACGGGCGCTGGTGCGCGTCGCCGCCGCAGGGGCGGACTTCGGCGAGATCCTCGTGGCGGCCGCCGGGGTGCCGGACGGCGACATGGACACCTGGTTCTCGCAGTGGACCGCGGTGGCCGAACGGTCTGCGGCGCAGGCACGGGACTGCGCCGCACGCGGACACGCGGTCAGCGCGCGCGGCGCCTGGCTGCGGGCCTGCACCTATCACCAGATCGCGGCCTTCGCCCTGTTCGGCTCGCCCGGCGATCGGTTGACGGCCTCCTTCGAGCAGCAGTCCCGGTGTTTCGAATCCGGCGCGGCACTGCTGCCGTATCCGGTGACGCCGGTGGAGATCCCCCTCGACGGCCATCTGATGCAGGGCTACTTCTGCCGGCCCGACGACTCTGGCGCCCGCCGGCCCACGGTCGTCTACACCAACGGCTACGACGGCACCGCGCAGGAGATGTTCTTCGCGCACGTCCCCGCCGCCGTCGAGCGCGGCTACAACATCTTGGTCTTCGATGGCCCCGGACAGGGCCGCATGCTCATCAGGGACGGGGTCCCGATCCACCCGCACTGGGATTCGGTGGTGGGCGCCGCCATCGATCAGGTGCTGCGGCGACCGGACGTCGACGCGGACCGCATCGTGCTTTCCGGCTGGAGCTTCGGGGGCTTCCTGGCACCACGCGCAGCGTGCGGCGAGCATCGGATCGCCGCCTTGATCGCCGACCCCGGCGCGCTGGACCAGAGCCGGACACTGCTGAAGTTCATGTCCCCGGACGATGCCGCGGGCTTCCCGGAGACCGCGTCCCCCCGGCTGATCGGCCAGCTCGCTGCGATCGAGGAGCACCTGCGCGTGAACGGTCCCGCGGCGCCCCGCTGGCAGATCATCCAGCGCGGCCTCTGGGTGCACGGGAAGGACACGCTCTTCGACTACTTGGCCGACCTGACGCGCTTCGACATCAGCGCCGTCGCGGGCGGCATCGACTGCCCCACGTTGCTGACCGCGGCGGAGAACGACCCGCTCAGCGCGGGCGCCCCCGCACTGCGCGACGCGATCGGCTCCAATGCCACGCTGGTCGAGTTCACCGCGGCGGAGGGTGCGGGCGGGCACTGCGAGTCGCATGCCCGGGCGCTCTACCACCAGCGGGTCTATGACTGGCTCGACGAGACTCTGCGCCCCGGCGGTGGCACGGGCGCCGGTTCCCTCGGTTCGCTGGGCAGCCTCGGATCGGCCTGACCGCGATGCGGATTCTGCCGCGCAGGTGCTCAACCTTCACTGCGCGAGCACTGCGAGACACCGGCATCGACCGAAGACCCGCAGACCCCCGGAATGAGCGGCAACCGGATTATTGCGCATGATTATCATTCCAGATAGGCGTCGGGGCCGAGCGCCCTGGAACGCATCGTCCTCGCCGTGCACCGCTCGCCCGAGCAGGATCGGCCCCCGCAGCACTCGCTGACGACTGTGCTCACCAGCGACGCGGAACATCACCACTGGCCGCGGAAGCAGCGGGGCCCGGAGGCAGTCCGCTGCCCGCACTGCTCTAGAGTTTTCGGTATGCCGAACTTTTGTTGTCGTACATCCGTATTACGGGGCGTCGTGGCGGTGGCGGCAGTGGCGCTGCTGGCCGGCTGTGCGCCGCGGGCCGGTGCCGGCGACGACGATCGACCGGTGGTGCTGACCACGTTCACCGTGCTGGCCGATATCGCCCGCCAGGTGGCCGGAGATCATCTGCACGTCGAGTCCATCACCAAGCCGGGCGCCGAGATCCACGGCTACCAGCCCACCCCCGGCGACGTGCGCAAGGCGGCGCGGGCGGATCTGATCGTCGACAACGGGCTGGATCTGGAGTTGTGGTTCGACCGGTTCCTCGCCGACGCCGATGCCCCGCACGTCGTCGCGTCCGCCGGGGTCGAGCCGATCGCGATCACCGGGGACGCCTACGCGGGCCGGCCGAATCCGCACGCGTGGATGTCGCCGGCCAACGTGCAGGCCTACGCCGCCACCCTGGCCGACGCGTTCGCCGGACTGGACCCGGCGCATGCGGACGATTTCCAGGCGAACGCGCAGCAATACCAGCGGCAGCTGCAGCAGGTCGACGACGACCTCGCCCGGCGCTTGGCCGCCGTCCCGGAGAGCCAGCGGGTGCTGGTCACGTGCGAGGGGGCGTTCACGTATCTGGCCCGCGACGCCGGGCTCACCGAGCAGTACCTGTGGCCGGTCAATGCGGAGAATCAGGCCACGCCCCAGCAGGTCGCCGCGGTGGTCGATCACGTCCGAGACAACGACGTGCCCGCGGTGTTCTGCGAATCGACCGTCTCGGACAAGCCGATGCGCCAGGTCGTCGAGGCGACCGGGGCCGAGTTCGGCGGCACGCTGTACGTCGACTCGCTCAGCGGACCGGACGGCCCGGTGCCGACCTACCTGGACCTGATCCGCTACGACACCGACACCATCGCCGACGCGCTGACAGGAGCACGCGAGTGACGAATGACCACACTGCACCGGAGCAGCAGCCCGGTGCTGCACCGCATGCGGTGCAGGCCCGCAAGGTCACGGTCCGCTACGGGGCGGTGACGGCGCTCGACGACGCGACGTTGGCCGTACGCCCGGGCCGCGTATGCGGGTTGATCGGCATGAACGGTTCCGGCAAGTCGACGCTGTTCAACGCGCTGATGGGACGCATCGTCCCGGAGAGCGGGCGGGTGCGGATCGCAGGGATGGCCCCGGCTGCCGCACGCCGACGCGGCCTCGTCGGCTACGTGCCGCAAGCCGAGAACGTCGACTGGGACTTTCCCGTCTCGGTGCGCGATGTGGTGATGATGGGCCGCTACGGCCGCCTGGGCCCGGCGCGCCGGCCCCGGCGGGCCGACAAGGCGGCCGTGGCCGACGCGCTCGATCGCGTCGAGCTGGCCGACCACGCCGACAGGCAGATAGGACAGCTCTCCGGCGGGCAGAAGAAGCGCGCATTCGTCGCCCGCGGCATCGCCCAGGGCGCCGACGTGCTGCTCCTCGACGAGCCGTTCGCCGGCGTGGACACCCGCTCGCAGGCCACGATCACCGCGCTGCTGCGCGCCCTCGCCGCGGACGGGCGCACCATCATCGTCTCCACCCACGACCTGCACGGTCTGCCCGCGCTGGCGGACGAGGCCGCGTTACTGCGCCACCGCGTGCTCATGCACGACTCCGTCGCCGAGGTGCTGCGGCCGGAGAACATCGCCCACGCCTTCGGCCTCGAGCAGCCCGCGCACGCCGGCCTCGAGCAGCCCGCGCACGCCGGCATCGAGGAGCCGATGTGAACCCGATCGAGATGCTCACCGAACCGCTGTCGTACCCGTTCATGGTCCGCGCACTGGTCACCACCGTGATCGCCGCTATCGTGTGCGCGCTGCTGTCGTGCTGGCTGGTGCTGGTCGGCTGGTCGCTGATGGGCGATGCGGTCTCGCACGCCGTGCTGCCCGGCGTCGTCCTCGCCTACATCCTCGGCGCCCCGTTCGCGCTCGGCGCCATCGTGTTCGGCGTTCTCGCCGTCGTGTTGATCGGCGTGGTACGCACCACCAGCCGGGTCAAAGAGGACGCCGCGATCGGCATCGTGTTCACCGCCCTGTTCGCGCTGGGGCTGGCGCTGGTGTCGGTCACCCCCAGCCACGTGGACCTGAACCACATCATCTTCGGCAACATCCTGGGCATCGCGAACGCCGACATGGTCCAAGTCGCCGTGCTGGCAGCGGTGGCGGCCGCGGTGATCCTCGTCAAACGACGGGATCTGATGCTGTACGCGTTCGACCCCACCCATGCGCACGCGATCGGGCTGTCCACCCGACGGCTGTCCGCGATCCTGCTGGGGCTGCTGGCCGTGACCTCGGTGGTGGCGCTGCAGGTGGTCGGCGTGATCCTGGTGGTGGCGATGCTCATCGTCCCGGGCGCGACAGCGCACCTGCTCACCGACCGGTTCACCCGCATGCTGCTGATCGCCCCGGCGCTGTCGGCGGCCTGCTCGGTCACCGGCATCTACCTCAGCTACCACCTGGACGCCGCGTCCGGCGCGATGGTGGTGCTCACCCAGGCGGCCGTGTTCACCGCCGCCTACCTGTTCGCCCCCCGTCGCGGGATCATCGTCCGCCATGCGCGCCGTGCCCCGGCCGCCTCATGAGGCGCCATGGCGGGGCGTGCGCATTGAGAAGTCGGCATCGATTCCAGCGCCCGTCCGGGTGTAAAATCGGTGTCTGCTCGATGCGCCTCCACTCTGCGATGTGCGAGGGCGTTCCGCCGATGCGCGGTTCGTCGTCGCGCGTCTGACCCACCCTCATGATCCGGGGACGGACACCATGGAGTCCCGCACACTCGGCACGGCCACCGATGATCAGATTCGTGCGGCGCTGGGAGCGATGTCCGCCGTCGTGGCCCCGGACGCCGCTCCGCCGCGCCGCGGCGCACAGCTGATCGCCGCGACCCCGCAGGGGGTCTTCGGCCGCACGCTCCGCCTCGACGGCCCGATACCGGTGGTGCCGCCCGACCTGCTGCCCCGCGTGCTGGGCACCGCCCCCACGCTGCGTGCGCGCACGGGCGAGCTGGTGGCCATCGCGGCGTTGGCGGATGCGATGATCGAACCCGACCGGCTCGACCTCGTCCTCGACTATGCCGCCGCCCTGGGGATCGAGGCGGCGTGGGTGGGGCAGGTGGCCGATCTCGCCGCGGGACGATACGACCGCGCGCTCGCCGACATGGTCCGCCGCAATACGGCGACCTTCCCGGGCCTCGGCGACCCGCACGGCGACCCCGACCTGTTTCCGTACACGGGGCGCACCGACGCAGACAAGCGCGTCGCCGCCGCATTCGCCGGGCTCGAGGCCTATCCGCACGGGAGCTTCGGGCACGCGTTCTGGGTGCACTTCCGCCGGCACGGCTTCCGCTTCCCGGGGCAGGAGGGGGCCTTCCACGACGTCTTCGCCGTCCCGCACGACGGCCTGCACGTGCTCTCCGGCTACGACACGTCGATGCAGGGCGAGCTGTTGGTGAGCACCTTCACCGGCGGCATGCACGGGCGCGACGCGCTGGCCGCGCACCTGTTGCCGGTGATCCTGCAATGGCATGTGGGCGTCGAGGTGAACGGTATCGGCGCCCAGCACGGGGCCCTCGATCCCCGCAAGTTCCTCGTCGCGTGGCAGCGCGGCCGCGCCCAGAGCGTGGACGTGCTGGACCCGCGCTGGCGGTTCTTCACCGTCGCACCGCGCCCGCTGGCGGAACTGCGCGAAGCCTACGGGATACCCGCACTCGCCGACGCCGACCGCGCCAGCGGTCCGGAGGTCAACGTGACGGCCGAGGCCGACCCGGCCGCCGCCTGAGCCCCGGCAGAGTCACCGCACCGGCAGAGTCACCGCACCGGCCGCCACACCCCGACCCCTCACCCGCACCCCCTGGGACACGCCATGACGCACACTCGACCCACCCGTTTCACCAGCACACCCGCGGCACCGGCACCGGCACCGGCACCGGACGAGGCTCCTCCCCTGCTGCTTCGGCTGCTGGGGATGACCACCTTCATCGGCGTCGCGGGCTTCATCATCGCCGAGATCGTCCAGCTCGCCGCGTCCGGCACGTCCGGCTACGCCGATCACAGCCTGCTCAACGCGCTCACGTGGCTGGCCGGAGTGAACTCGCTCGTCGTCGGCTGCGGGCACCTGCTGCTCCCCGATCCCATCGCCGAGTCCATCGGCTGGGGCACGCGCAGCCCCTTCCAGTGGGAGGTCGGCCTCGCCGGCGTGAGCATGGGCGTACTGGGCATCCTCGCGGGCAGCGGATTCGACCGGCAGTTCCAGCTCGCCGCGGTGATCGCGTTCGCCGTGTTCTACCTCGGCGCCGCCGTCGGCCACGTCAAGGAGATGGTGGTGGAACGCAACTTCGCGCCGGGCAACGCCGGGTTCATCTTCTGGTACGACCTCGCCGCGCCCGTCCTCGTGATCGTCCTGTACGCGGTCACATGACCTGCCGATGATTTTCCACGGCCCGGGCGGTCAACCACTGTGCGCACTCTTTCGTCCCACTACACCGAGGCAGCAATGACACCCACGCTGACAAGCACCCTCCGTGCCGGCCGCCCCCGGCAGCCCGGCGCCGTCGCCATCGAGGCGGTGGGCCTGGTCAAAAAGTTCGGCGACCTCACCGCCGTCGACCACGTCGGTTTCGCCGTCCCGCAGGGCACGGTATTGGGCCTGCTGGGGCCCAACGGCGCCGGCAAGACCACCACCGTCCGCATGATGACCACGCTGTCCCCGCCGACGAGCGGCACCGCGCGTGTCGCCGGCTACGACGTGCGCACCGAGCCGGACAAGGTGCGCCGCAGCATGGGCCTCACCGGCCAGGCCGCCACCGTCGACGAGATCCTCACCGGCCGCGAGAACCTCCGCATGATCGGCGGCCTGTACGGGATCGGGCGCAGGGAGCTGGCACGGCGCTCCCGGGAACTGCTCGCGCAATTCTCCCTCGAAGACGCCGGCGATAAACAGGTCAAGTCGTACTCGGGCGGCATGCGGCGTCGCCTCGACCTGGCCGTGTCGCTGCTCGCGGCGCCGCCGGTGCTGTTCCTCGACGAGCCCACCACCGGCCTGGACCCGCGCAGCCGTTCGGAGTTGTGGGGCATGCTGCGCGGGCTCGTCGAGCAGGGGACCACGCTGCTGCTCACCACCCAATACCTGGAGGAGGCCGACCAGCTGGCGGACAACATCATCGTCATCGACAAGGGGAGGGTCATCGCCGAGGGCACCCCGGCGCAGCTCAAAGACCAGGCCGGCGCCGCCAGCCTGGTGCTCACCCTCACCGACGCCGACGACGTCCCGGCGGCCGAGGCGCTGCTCCGCGAGGCCGGCGGCGACGTGTTCGTCGACCACACCGCGCGCAGGCTGACGACTCCCGCCGAGGGGCTCGACGACCTCACACGGGTGGCCGAACGGCTCGGCGCACACCGCATCTCCGTCGACGACATCGGCCTGGCACGGCCGAGCCTCGACGACGTGTTCCTTTCCCTCACCGGCCATTCCGCCGACGACGACACCGCACGGGAGCCCTCATGACCACCACCGCACCGGACCGCGTCTCCGCCGGGCCGGTGACCACCGCCCCCACAGGGATCTGGCAGCAATCGTGGATCATGGTCCGCCGCAACCTGATCCACACCAAGCGCATGCCGGAGATGCTCTCCGACGTCACCATCCAGCCGGTCATGTTCGTGGTGCTGTTCGCGTACGTGTTCGGCGCGTCCATCACCAACACCGGCGGGCCGTCCTACAAGGAGTTCCTGCTGCCCGGCATCATGGGGCAGACGATCGTGTTCACCGCGTTCATCGTCGCCACCGGCATCACCGCGGACCTGGACAAGGGCATCATCGACCGGTTCCGGTCGCTGCCGATCCGCCGCTCCTCGGTGCTCATCGGCCGCAGCATCGCGAGCCTGCTGCACTCGTCCATCGGCATCGTCGTCATGGCTCTGACCGGCCTGGCCATCGGCTGGCGCATCCGGAACTCGGCCGCAGAAGCGTTGCTGGCGTTCGCCCTGGTGCTGCTGTTCGGGTTCGGCATGATCTGGCTCGGCATCCTCATCGGCTCGTGGCTGCGCTCGGTCGAGGCGGTCAACGGGTTCATGTTCGCGACGCTGTTCCCCATCACGTTCCTGTCCAACGCCTTCGTGCCGACGGCGCCGATGCCGACGTGGCTGCGCACCATCGCCGAGTGGAACCCCGTGTCATCGCTGGTGCAATCGCTGCGGGTGCTGTGGGGCAACGGACCGGCGGCGGGCCCCGACGCCGCGCTGCCGCTGCATTACCCGGTGATCACCACCCTGGTGTGGACCGTCGTGCTCACCATGACGTTCGCGCCCTTCGCCCTGCGCGCCTACGCCAAACGCACCGCCGACTGAACCGGTGCCCGGCATGGAAGCAGATCGCCATGGCCGGGCTCGTCTGCTCGACGATCGGCCTCGGCGCCGCCGAATCCCCGGACGTGCACCGCTTCATCGATGACTCTGGAGTCGGTGTCCAGCGAGCACATGACCCGCGAGTTGCTTTTCGTTGAATTTGCTGATTCTGTGTGTACTGCACATCACAGGATGGTCGGCGTCCCTGGCGATTCCGGGATCGCGCCGGCACGACGAAGGGGGAACCCATGGGATCCAGCGATTTCCTGCAGTCCGCGATCGGCGACGCGAGCTTCGGCAGCCTGGCCGACTGGCTGGCCGCGGCCACCGTCGGCTCGATCAACGGCGGCGGCATCAACGGCGGGTCGACCAACATCGACACCGTCAACCTGGGCAGCACGTTCGCGTCCTGATCGCGGCGGGCAAGCCCGGGCCCGGCGTCGCGGGAGCCACCCGCGACGCCGGGCCCTTTGCACGCTTCGGCTCCGCCGCCCTGCTCGCCTGTCCCGCAGGTCAGCAGCGGCGATCGGCCGCTGCAGCATCGTCGGGATCCGCGGCATGGCCCCGTCGGCGTGCGTCCAGCGCGCGCAGACGCGCCCCGGCCGGGGCGTGCGTCTATGCGCCTGCGGGCGCGTGCGGGAGCGCAGCACCCCGAGTGCTCACGCCGAGGACAGTGCGCCCCGCCCGCGCGCGGTGCAGGACGCCCAGGTAGCTGCGCGCCCACGCATGCACGTCATGACGGCGGACCTGTCGGTGCATCGTGTCCATGCGTCGACTCCGTTGCGCGACGGGGTCGTTCAGCACGGCGTCGACCGTCGATGCGAGCCGGTCGGTGTCGTACGGGTTCACCAGGTATGCCCCGTGCAGCTCGGCGGCGGCCCCGGCGAACTCGCTGAGTATCAGCGCACCGTCCGCGTCCGGGTGGCAGGCGGCGTATTCCTTGGCCACCAGGTTCATCCCGTCCCGGAGCGGCGTCACCAGCATGAGGTCCGTTGCGACCAGGAATGCCGCCAATTCTTCGCGGCCCACAGACCGGTGCAGGTAGTGCACCGCGGGACGCCCGAGCGCTCCGTACGCACCGTTGATGTGCCCCACTTCGATCTCGATCCGTCTGCGCAGCTCCCGGTACTGCGGGATCCGTTCGCGGCTGGGCGTGACGATCTGCACCGTCGCGTGGCGTCCGGGAATCAGGCGCCCCTGCTTGTACAGCGCGTCGAGCGCGGCGAGTCGCTCCGGGATGCCTTTGGTGTAGTCGAGCCGGTCGACGCTGAGGATGACAGTGTCCGGTTGCCCCAGTTCCGCGCGTATCCGCCGTGCCCGCCCGCGGACGGCGGCGCTGGTTGCCAGAGTGGTCAGCCCCGCGGCGTCGACCGCCACCGGAAACGCACCCGTCCACGCCACGCGTCCACCCACATGGATGCGCCCGATCGCGTCGGCTCCCGGCGGGTCGATCGCCGAGCCTCGGATGGCGGCGGTCCGCCGGAAGTTCTCGGCGTCGCGCGGCAGCTGAAAGCCGACCAGGTCGGCGCCGAGCATGCCGTCGATGATCTCCGTCCACCATGGCAACTGCATGAACAGTTCCTCGGGGGGAAACGGGATGTGCAGAAAGAAGCCGATCGTCACATCGGGCCGCAGCGTGCGCAGCATCGCCGGCACCAGCAGAAGCTGATAGTCGTGCACCCATACCGTCGCCCCCGGTGCCGCCGCCAGCGCGGCGGCCTCCGCGAAGCGCGTATTCACCTGGACGTAGCTCTGCCACCAGCCGCGATCAAGCGTCGGCGGGACGATCGTGTCATGAAACAGCGGCCAGACGGTCGCGTTCGAGAACCCCTCGTAGTAGCCGGCCAGTTCCCGGGCGCTGAGGCTCACCGGATGGACGCGCATCCCGTCGTGGCTGAACGGTGCGGTCCGGCGGTCGCACTCTCCGGCCCACCCGATCCATACGCCCTGCGCGCGGCGCAGCACCGGCTCCAGCGCGGTCACCAGGCCGCCGGGACTGCGCCGCCAGGACGGCTCCCCCGATTCCGTCGGCTCCCCGACCACCGGCAGACGGTTGGCCACGACGACGAAATCGGACCGCTGCGGACGGCACGGCACGGACTGCATCAGGCGCTCCTCAACCACGGAGATGCACACTTGCGGAGTAGCCGGCTCCGCAGAAAATTACGCATCCCACGTCAGCGGATCACCCGCAGGAACTCGGCCTTGGCCTCGGCGACGGATGCGTACACCGGCAGCGCATCCTGGAGCCCGAGGCGTTCGATGATGCTGTGCAGCGACGGCGGGCAGGCGGCAAGCCGCAGTGCGGCACCCGACTGTGCGAGCCGCGCGCTGTAGTCGAGCAGTAGCTCGAGGCAGCCGCCGCTGCAGAACTGCAGCCCGACCAGGTCGACGATCGTATCGCAGTCGGGAAGCATCGCAATCTGGCTTTGCAGTTCAGCCCCGTTTGCGGCGTCCACGTCGCCGCGCACCGCCACGATTCTCGGAATGCCGGTACCCGTCACGACCAACGGGCGCGGTGGTGCTTCCGCGCGGCCGGTCGCCGCCACGGCCGCGCGATGCGGCGCTGCGGCGACGGCGGCCGACGCAGGGGCGCCGTCGTCCGCGCCGGACAGGGAACTCAGCGGTGAAACCAATGACATCGGGCACCCCTCCGTTGCGATAACCGATCAGTGTCGGCATGCCGGGGTCAGGGGCAGCTGCTCACAAGTATGCCAGCCATCATGACGCTCGTCACGAGGATCGGAAACGGCGCTGGGAGGCAAGAGAAGCCGGCTGCCGCCTCCGTCGCCATGTGCAACTATCCGTGCGCAGGAGGCGGCCCGGACGGCATGTGCGCGGCCGGCCGGCATCGTGACACGTGTCAGCGCGAAGCGTCGGCGATCGCATCGCGGCGGGCATTCAACGCGTCGACGGCGCCGGTGCGGTCCTTGTGGTGTTGCTCGTAACGCACGAGCGCCGTGAGATCCTCCGGCCGGGTGAGCTGTGCGGCGGCGTCACCGACTTGGGCGACGGTCAGGTCGTCGTAGTCGCTCACCGGAAGTTCATCGTGGCGCAGGGCACCGGCGGCCGTGCGCGCCGCGCGCAGCGCTGATGCCGTGCCAGTGGCATCGTCGCGCTCGGCGATCGTTTGCGCCGTGGCCAGGCTCGCATCCCGGCCGGCCGTCAACGACTCGTCCACGGCCGCGGTGGCCCCGCCGATGCGGCGCTGCACGCTACGCAGCCGATCGGCGACGGCATTGACCTGCTCCGCGGTCACTCGGGCCGGGTAGCCTGCGATGCGCGTCACCCACACCACCGATCGCTGCACCGCGGTGGGGGCGATCACGGGCGGCCCGCCCGCGGCGTCTTTGTCGAGCGCCTCGCGCACCCACGCGGCGGTGCCTGCGTGGCTGTCGGCGAGGTCCCGCGCCAGTGCGGCGATCTGCCGGCGGCCCGCCGCGTCGGCCAGGGCAGCGGTGTAGCGGGCGCGGTCGTGGAGTTGTTGTGCGAGCGTGAGGTCGTCGAACAGCGTTTCGCGGGTCGGTTCGCCCTGTTCGACGAGAGCTTGCCCGGCGGCGACGATCCGGCCGATCGCCGGGGTGACCACATCGGGGACCGCATCGAGTCCGCGCAGCGCGGAGGCGATGCGGTCGGAATGGCGCCGGGCGTCGGTCGCGGTCTTGGCGAACCGGGCGCGCAAAGCCTGGGTGCGCGCCTGCGTCTCCCGCGCCTGTGCCGTCTGCTGTTCCCTGCGTGTCAGCGCCTGCAGCACGCGGAGCTGCGCGATCAACGACTCGTTCGCCTCGTTGTCGCGGGGCCTGCCGGATTCTGCCGCCGGTGTTCGCCCGGTGTCACGCGCCGGGACGTTGCGTTCCTGCATCTGAGTGCGGCTCACAGTTCCTCCTTGCTATGCGGCCTGCGGGACCCGTCCCTCATCGCCTGGGGCCCGGTCCGACGGCAGGCCCGGAGTGGGTTTTCAGCGTCTGCGTCTGCGTTTTCTGCGTCTGCGTTGTCGCTGCGCGCATCTCCGGCCTCCACGCGTTGCGGCCGTCGACGACGACGTTGGTGCAGTGCCGCACACGGCAACCTGCGCAGAACCGTCTGTCACGGCCACAAGGTGTCGGCACGCGGCGACCTGACATGCGTACCCGGTCGGCATGAAAGAAAACGTCCGTGCCGCCCGGGCGCTGCCGCAGCCACGGCCACCGGTCTGTCTTCGTGGTGAACAGGCGTCGCCTCAGGTCCGGGCGGCCAGCGGACCGGGCGGGTCCGGCTGCGACGACGGCGGGTATGCAGGTGGATACGAGCCGGCGGCGTGCTGTCGCCGAACATGTCGGTCAGCTCTGCAGGGGTGCGGGCGGTGTCGCCCGGCTAGGGCAAGTCGGTGGGCGCTTCGAGGTCTCCGACGATTACGTCGACCGGCGCGGCCACCAGCGGCGTCACCGCGTCGCGCACCGCGCACACGTCGCTGTGGTAGACGGCGATGATGTGGACCTCGACCCGGGACGACTGCTCGTCCTCGCCGGCGCCGCCGTCGTCCTCGTCGAGGTGCACGTCGTGCACGGTGATACCGAAGCGCATGGCGTTCAGTGGTCGCCGGTGATCTTGTCGGCCACCTCGTTGGCCTTGTCCTTGGCCTTCTCCACGCCCTTCTTCACACCCGAGGACGCCTGATCGCCTCGACCCTCGTCCTTGAGGTCGTCATCGCCGGTGGCGGCGCCGGCCGCTTCCTTGCCGCGCCCCTTGAGCTCTTCGGCCTTGTTGGTGAACTTGTCCTGTACTCCCATGGTTTCCTCCTGATGGATGATGTGGATGGCTGTTGCGGGGTGCAGACGCCTCTCCCGCCGACAACCCCCGCGGGGCCGTCGCGCGTCCCACCGGCCACAACAACGACGCTACGCGCACCAAGGGGGTACTGCTTCACCCTTAGGGGTGAAGTTTTATCGGATACAGTGTCCGGTGTGGGTGGTATTCGCGTGGCGTTGGTCGATGACTACGAGGTCGTGGTCCGCGGGCTGGCCGTGATGCTGCGGACCTACGGGGACCGGGTGGAGGTCGTCGAGTTGGATGCGAACACCCGTGTCGACGGCCGGGTGGACATCGCCTTGTACGACTCGTTCGCGAACCCGCAGGGCGACCGCAGCCAGGTGCGCGCGCTGGCGGCCAATCCGCTGGTGGACAAGGTGGCGGTGTATTCGTGGAATCTCGATGCGCTGCTTGTCGAGTCGGCGTTCGCGAACGGGGCCAGCGGGTACGTGGCCAAGTCCCTTCCGGCACGGCAGTTGGTCGTCGCCCTCGAGGAGGTTCACCGGGGCGTCCGGCAGGTCCATGCCGGAGTGCCGGGCACGAGGGTGGTCGTCGGAGACTGGCCGGGCCGCGAGGAAGGGCTGACGCAACGCGAAGCCGAGGTTCTCGCGCTGATCACCCAGGGGCTGAGCAATAGCGCGATCGCCGAGCATGCGCACCTGTCGATCAACTCGGTCAAGACCTACATCCGCAACTGTTACCGGCGGATCGGGGTGACCAGCCGGGCGCAGGCGGTGCTCTGGGGCGTCGAACACGGCTTCCGGCCCGACCGCGCGCGCATCCCCCACCCGCCCCAAGTCCCCGGCGTGCAGCAGTAGGTCTGGCTTCGGGCTGCAGGATCGGAGGCGAGTCGTCGCGTTGGAGGCAGGAGGAAGTACGGTGCCGCCGAGCCGCGCGGATCCGTCGCACCGATGACGCGGTCCTCATCAAGCTTGCGGAACACGCCGCCGATCGGAAGCTGGTCATACACCGTTGTCGCGGTGTCGGCCCCGCGGTAGCGGGTCGTACCGCGCCGTCGCCGGTAGCGAACAGCAGCGGGTCGACCGGTTCGTCGTCGATGAATTGTTCGCCCCACCGTCCGCTGGTGTTGAGCATGCCGTCCAACGCGTGGCCGCTCGGGACTCCGAACCGCGCCAGGTTCCGATCATGACCCCCGCCGCGACGGCGGGCGCGGCGTCGAAACGGGCAAGCGGATCAGAGAGGGCCTCGGGAGTCGTAGAGCAGCTCTCGCTCGCCGCCGCCCCGTTGGCGACAGACAGCAGGGCGGCGGGACCAGAGGGCGCGGGGAACGACGACGTCCGCGCGATAACCCTCGTTGCGGGCCGGCCGGCACGTACTGCGCGACGGGGGCTGCTGAGGCGCAGCCGTCGCCGTCGTGCCATACGCTGACCGCATGGCGCGACTGACGATGGTGGAGTTCCCCACCTCGACTGCTTCCGGTTCGGCCCGCATCTTCGAGGAAGCCTTCGGCTGGCAGCACAGCGAGTACGGCCCCGAATACACCGACGTGCAACTTGACGGCGAGCAGAGCCTGGGATTCCAGCAGGACGCCGCCGAGGCGCCGTCCGGGCCGCTGACGATCATCGAGGTCGACGACCTCGACGCGACCCGCCGCTCCGTCGAGGCGGCCGGCGGGGTGGTCACGACCGCGCCGTTCGACTTTCCCGGCGGCACGCGTTTTCATTTCCGCGAGCCGGGCGGCAACGTGCTCGCCGCGTGGGTACGGCGGCCGTAATGAGCTACGCCAAGGTCACCGTCGTCATCGGCGCGGCGTCCGGGATCGGTGCCGCCACCGCCGATGTCCTGGAACAGGCGGGCCACGTCGTCGTCCGCGCCGACGTGCACGCGGGAGACGGGATCGCGCCCGTGGATGTCACCGACGAGGCCAGTGTCGCGGCATTGTTCGACGCGGCGGTCGCCGAACATGGCGGGTTCACCGGCACGGTGAACTGTGCCGGGGTGAGCACGATGGCGCCGGTGGTCGACCATGACGCCGCCGATTTCCGGCGCACCATCGACGTGTGTCTCACCGGATCGTTCCTCGTGCTCAAGCACGCCGGGAAACGGGTCTCCGACGGGGGCTCGCTGGTGACGCTGACCTCGCTCAACGCGCGCCAGCCGGGTGCGGGCCTGTCCGCCTACTGCGCCGCCAAGGCCGGGGTCGTCATGCTCACCGAAGTGACGGCACTGGAACTCGCCCCGCGGCGCATCAGGGTCAACGCGGTGGCCCCCGGGCTGGTCGTCACCCCGCTGACGTCGCATGCGATGCAGATCCCGGGCGTGCGCGACGAGTACGTGGAGAACACTCCGCTGGGCCGCACCGGCGAGCCCGCCGAGATCGGCGCCGCCATCCGGTATCTCCTGTCCGACGACGCGTCGTGGATCACCGGGGAGAACCTCGACATCAACGGCGGGGCGCACCTGCAGCGCTATCCCGACCTGCCGGGGCGTGTGGCGGGGGCGCGGGGGTAGCCGAGTGCTCGTTTCCCCTTCTCAGCAGCACGCACATGATCCGGCCCCCACGTTTTCGCAACGTGGGGGCCGGATCCTCCACTTCAGGGGAAGCGTCGGCTCAAACGAGCCGCGAGCTCAGGCGTTTCAGCGCAGGCTGCCGGTCGCGAGCACGAAGATGTCGTTGAACGAACCGTAGGCCGCGCTCGCGAACGAATCGAGAATGCCCTTGAACGTGTCGGCAACGTTGGCGATGGAACCCAGCATGTGAAACTCCTTCAGAGATCTACATCAAGTACATGAACTGACGTGGGGCCCAACCGAATTGGCCAACCCCGCGCCCGTCACTACGTACATCGGGCCGCCCACACCACACCGTTAGCCGCCGCGGCAGTGACCGTCACCACACTTCGTCGACACCCCCGAGACACCAGGAGGGCCCCACCCGCGAGGTGAGGCCCTCCTGGCTCAGCGCGTAAGCGCAGGTGTTACTTGCCGAGGCTGCCGGTGGCCAGCTCGAAGACCTTGTCGAACGCGGTCGACCCGGCGCCCGCGAAGTCGTCGAAGATGCCCTTGAACGTGTTCAGGATGCCGTCGATGGAACCGAGCATGTGAAACTCCTTTGTCCGTGTCACGCGTTTCCATGGATGACCTTGCGGGGTAAGCCTTTCGGCGCACCCGGAACTAGGCCGCTGCTGCGTGAACGAGTCCGACCCTAGATGGCACCTTAACCTCGCGCAATTTCATTCGGGTGAGATTCTCCGTCTTCAGATTGCCGCGCCCGCCTCGGAAGAACGACAGAAAACCGCAGCGCACAAGGCAATCTGCGCGTCATAACGATCCGGCAACGGCGCCGATATGCCTATTCAATCTGAAAGAGTGCCGTTCCCCACAGAGTGTCACGCAGTGATCGTCATCGCTCACGCACGCTACTCACCTCACCTTTGTGTCTTTCCCCGCACCCGTCACTTCCCGGAGACACCGCACCGCCCCGCATTACTCGGCTGCGACAATGTCCGCATGGACACCACCGCGAGCACCCCGGCGCACGCGCCCGAACCCGCCGACCCGCACCTGTGGCTCGAGGACGTCGACGGCGAGAAGCAACTGGCGTGGGTCCGCGAACGCAACGCGGTGACGGCAGCCCGCTTCACCGAGACGGAACGGTTCGCCGCCACCCGCGACCGTCTGCGCGGCATCCTCGATACCGATTCGCGCATCGCCTTCCCGCGCCGCCGCGGCGAGTACCTGTACAACTTCTGGCGGGATGCCCAGCACGTCCGCGGCATCTGGCGCCGCACCACGCTCGAGTCCTACCGCTCCGACGCCCCCGAGTGGGACGTGATCATCGACCTCGACGCCCTCGCCGACGCCGAGGGCGAGAACTGGATGTGGGCCGGCACTTCGGTACTGCGGGTGTGGGACCCGCAGGATCCCGATGCCCGCCCGGATCATCCGCGCGCCCTCGTCTCCCTGTCCCGCGGCGGGGCCGACGCGGTGGTCGTGCGCGAGTTCGACATGGCCACGCGCGAATTCATCGCCCCCGAACAGGGTGGGTTCACACTGGCCGAGGCCAAGTCCGAGCTCTCCTGGATCGACGCCGACACCGTCTACGTGGGCACCGACGTGGGTGAGGAGTCGCTCACCGACTCCGGCTACCCGCGCACGGCCCGCCTGTGGCGCCGCGGCACGGCCGTCGAGGACGCCCCGGTGGTGTTCGAGGGCACGCGGCAGGACGTCGCCGTCTCCGTCTTCTACGACGACACCCCCGGCTACGAGCGGCACCTGGCCGAGCGGGCCCTCGATTTCTACACCACCGAGCGCTACCTGCTCGCCCCCGGCGCCGAGCCCGAGCCGCTGGACGTGCCCGGCGACTCCGAGGTGTCGCTGCACCGGGGGTGGCTGTTCGTGTTCCTGCGCTCCGGCTGGGCCGTGGGCGGCGCCGAGTACTCCCCCGGGACCCTGCTGCGCGCCGACCTGGCCGCCTACCGCCGCGGCGGGCGGGCGATGACGGTGCTGTTCCAGCCGGAGGCGCACCGCAGCCTGGAGAACTTCACCGTCACCCGCCACCACCTGCTGCTCACCGTGCTCGAGGACGTGCGCACCCGTCTGGTCGTGCTCGACCTGGAACGGCCCGACCCGGCCGCGGCCCGCGCCATCGACGGCGTGCCCGCCGACGCGACGGTGAGCGTCATCGGCACCGACGCCGACTTCACCGACGAGGTGTTCGTCGTGTCCACCGGGTTCCTGCAGCCCGCGACCCTGCTGCACGGGCAAGTGGATACCGGCGTGGCGCCACTCAAGTCGGCACCCGGCTTCTTCGACGCGGCTGGCCTCGCAGTCGACCAGCACTTCGCCGTCTCCGACGACGGCACCCGCATCCCCTACTTCGTCGTCGCGCCCCGCGCAGGGGCCCGCGCAGAGCCCGGCGCCGAGCGGACCCCCGCGCCGACACTGCTCTACGGCTACGGCGGCTTCGAGAACGCGCTGACCCCCGGCTACTCGGGGCTCACCGGCGCGGGCTGGCTCGAGCGCGGCGGGGTGTACGTGGTGGCGAACATCCGCGGCGGCGGCGAGTACGGGCCGCAGTGGCACACCCAAGCGGTGAAGGCGGGCCGGCACCGGGTGTACGAGGACTTCGCGGCGGTGGCGCGCGACCTGGTGGCCCGCGGCATCACCACCCCCTCGCTGTTGGGGGCCCAAGGCGGCAGCAACGGCGGCCTGCTCATGGGCGTCATGCTCACCGCGTACCCGGAGCTGTTCGGCGCGCTGGTGTGCCAGGTGCCGCTGCTGGACATGCGCCGCTACCACCGGCTGCTCGCCGGCGCGTCGTGGATGGCCGAGTACGGCGACCCCGACGACCCGGCCGAATGGGACTACATCTCCCGCTACTCGCCCTACCAGAACACCGACCCGGCGGCCGACTACCCGCCGGTGCTGCTCACCACCTCCACCCGCGACGACCGCGTGCACCCCGGGCACGCCCGCAAGATGGCGGCCACGCTGGCCGAGCAGGGGCACCCGGTCTGGTACTACGAGAACATCGAGGGCGGCCACGGCGGCGCGGCGGACAACGCCCAGCACGCATTCAAGGCCGCGCTGGCCTACGAGTTCCTGTGGACCACGCTGCGCGGAGATCGGCGAGGAGACGCCGCCCCCGCCGACGGGGAGAGCGCCGGGTAGCCGAGGGGTGCACGGTTCACCGCTGTGGCGGGCCGGACTCCACCAGCTCCTCGGGTTCCTCCTCGTGCCGGGCGCCCCACCCCACGTGCGCCTCGGCACGCATGCGCTCGACCATGTGCGGGTAGTGCAGCTCGAACGCCGGACGCTCCGAGCGGATGCGCGGCAGCTCGGTGAAGTTGTGCCGCGGCGGCGGGCAGGACGTCGCCCACTCCAGCGAACTGCCGTAGCCCCACGGGTCGTCCACGGTGACGACCTCGCCGTACCGGTAGCTCTTGAACACGTTCCACAGGAACGGCAGCGTCGAGGCGCCGAGCACGAACGCGAAGATCGTCGACACCGTGTTCAG
>NZ_JAENKO010000060.1 GCF_016599145.1 Tomitella cavernea | reverse complement strand
GTGACGCCGAGTTCGACGGTTCGGCAGATCGTGTCGGCGACGGTGTCAGTAGGCTGCAAGGCGGGTCCTGTGGTGGTCGATGGGGAGCTTCGCAACTCTCATCTTCACACCGCAGGACCCGCCTACACGTTGTGGTCCCCCCTCACCTCGCTGGACACCCGTCTACGCACTCTGCATTCCGTAGAGCCAGTTAACTCCGGGTCCGGAAGGGCCGCTATACCTTTCAATAGAAGAAGGAACACTCGTGCACACGATCGTCTTCAAGGTGCCTAAGGTGACAGACTCCTCCAACTCCGTAATGGTGTTGGTGTGCATAGCGGCGACAATCACCCTATTGGTATTCATTTCTCTGCTCATATGCTCGCGGATCAAGAACCGGGACGTCGGTATTGCGGACGGAGTGAAGAACATCATGCTGATCGGCGCATCATCGCTGTCATTCGTAGTGGCAGCGACATTCGGGGGCCTGTCGACGATGGGAACAAGCTCACTCAGCCTGGATGGCGTGCAGATGAGTGATCACGAGGCGAATGAGTACGCTAAGAGCATTTTAGCTGAGAAGATTATCGACGTGACCAATACCGTCCCCGTGCAGGATTCCTTGCCGAACTTCGGAGAGGATGGCGATTACGTCCCCGGCTTCACCCAGACTGACATCGCACTTCGGAGTGGCGACTCTTGCAGCATCATCCAAGATGAGTACCCTATAGAAATGCTGTCCGCCAGGATTATCCAGGCGACGCTGGAATGCAATTATTAAGAAGCCTTCCTGCGCGGAGCGAAGGCGGTGCCTGCGGGGTGAGGGGTGCCCCGTCGAGCAAGCGGATTTCGCACGATCTCGCGTCCGTACGGGCAAGTTCCACTTGTTCGATGCGGGATTCCACTTGGTCGATGCGGGACCACTGTCAGCCCGCTGCTTCACCCCGCAGCCTCCGCTTGTCGATCTTGCCCACGGCCGTGAGCGGCAAGGCATCGAGTATCTGCAACGACTTCGGTGTGAGGACCGGCCCCTTGCGCTCCCGGACGTGCGCGATCAGCTCGGCCTCGCCTGCCGCCGCCCCGGGCCGCAGCACCACCGACGCCGTCACCGCCTCGCCCCAGCGTGCATCGGGCACGCCGTACACCGCGGCAGCCGACACCGCCGGGTGCGCCGCGAGCGCGTCCTCCACCTCCCGCGGATACACGTTGAACCCGCCGGAGATGATCATGTCCTTCTTACGGTCCACGATGTAGAGATAGCCGCGCTCGTCGCGCCGTGCGACGTCGCCGGTGTGCAACCAACCGCCGGCCAGCGCCTCGGCCGTGAGGTCGTCGCGCCCGTGGTAGTGGTCCATCACCGGCCCGCCGCGCACGCACAGCTCGCCTGGCTCACCGTCCGGCACCTCGGACCCGTCTTCGCCGCGGATCGACACGGACACCCCGGGCAGCGGGAAGCCGCACGACGCCAGCAGCCCCGGCTCGTCCACTCGGTGTTCGTCGCGCCGCAGCAGCGAGATCGGGTAGCACTCGGTCTGCCCGAACATCTGCGAGAACACGGGCCCCAGCCTGTCCAGCCCCTCGCCGAGCCGGTCGGGCGAGATCGGGGAGGCGCCGTAGAGAACAAGCTCGAGCGAGGAGAGGTCGGTGTGGCCCAACGCGGGCGAGTCGAGCAGCGCGTAGATCATCGACGGCACCAGCAGTGTGCAGTTGATCCGGTGTTCCCCGATCGCGCGCAGCGTCGCGCCCGGGTCGAATCCGGTGACCAGGTGCACCGTGCCGCCGCGGATCAGCGTGGGCACCACCTTCGACCCGCCCACGTGGCTGATCGGCGCCGCGGCCAGGAACCGCGGCACGGGCGGCAGCTCGAATCCAGCCAGCACCGCGCCGGTGACCGCGGAGTTGGCGGCGTGGCTGCGCTCGACGCCCTTGGGGGTGCCGGTGGTGCCGCCGGTGTAGCCGATGTTCGACAGGTCGGCCGGGCGGGCCAGGTCGGCGATCCGGGCGGGCCCGTGCCGCTCTGCGAGCGTGGCCAGGTCGGCGGCGAACGGGGACGGGCCGAGGGAGAGTACGTCCACGCCGCGCTCGGCGCACGCCGCGGCCAGCTCGCCGCCCTGGTCGGGGAATCGCCGCTCGTCAACGAGGAGCACCGACGCCCCGGAGTCGTCGAGCTGGAACAGCCGGTCGGCGGTGGAGCCCAGCGGGTGCAGCCACGTCGTCGCCATGCCCAGGCCGCCGGCCGCGGCGCCCGCGCACCAGACCTCCGCGCGGTTGCCGCCGAGCAGCCCGATCACCTGGCCGCTTGCGCACCCCCGTGCCGCCAGGACTGCCTGGAACCGGCCGATCATGTCCGCCACCTCGCGGTAGGTGCAGTGTCCGCCGTCCCAGGAGAACGCGACGCGGTCCGGGTACCGGCGCAGCGCGGCGAACACCGCGCTGTTCATCGTGGGACCGCGCTGATGCACCCCCGCGCAGCCAGCCGTCTGCTCGCTCATCGCAGGTCCCTCCTCGTGGCCTCGCGGGCCGCCTCGTACTCGCGCCAGGTCTGCTCCGCGATCTCGGCGGCGCTGTGCACGCCCGTCACGCCCGATACCGAGTGCCCGGCGCTCCAGATGTCCTTGTATCTGCGCGGCCCGGGCGGAGCAGCGCCGCCGAACACCTGCGCCGAATCGGCAACGGATATCTGCTCGTCGAGGCGCGCCGGGTCGAGGCCGTTCGCGCGGATCGACGGCGCCAGCATGTTGGTGCGCAGGCCAGTGAACGCACGGGTGAGCACCACGTCGTCGAGGCTGCTGTCGACGAGCATCCGCCTGTACCCGTCGGAGACCAGCGACTCCTCGGCTGCGATGAAGCGGGTCCCCATGTAGGCCAGGTCGTACCCCGCGGTGCGCGCGGCCCACAGCGCGTGCCCGTCGGAGATCCCGCCGGCCAACACCAGCGGACCGTCGAAGAAGCCGCGCACCGCGCGCACGAACGCGAACGGATTGAGCCATCCGGTCTGCCCGCCTGCGCCCGCGGTGAGCAGGATCAGCCCGTCGGCGCCCTGTGCCACCGCCCGCTCGGCGTGCCGCAGGGTGCCGACGTCGGCGAATACGGCGGTGCCCGCGTCGTGCAGCGGGCCGATCACCGTGCCGGGGGCGCCGACGCTGGTGATGACGAGTTCGACGTCGTGCCGTGCGAGGCAGGCGAGGTCGTCGGTGAGCCGCGGCTGCCGGATGATGAGGTTCGGTGCGTACGGCGCGGCGGGCGTGCCCGCGTCCGTCGCCTCTGCAACGACGGCGTCGAGCGTGGTCAGCCAGTGGTCGAGCTCGTCGACAGTGCGGGCGTTGGCCGTGGGGAACGCGCCCACCACCCCCGCCCGGCATGCGGCGGCCGCCAGGTCGACGCCGGACACGCCGAGCATCGGCGCGGCGATGAGGGGCACACGCAGCCGTCCGGCCGACAGTGCACCGCCCAGGGCGAGGAGCGCGGGAGTTTCGGGCATCCCCATCACCCCTCGGTCCGGGCCGCGTCGCCGAACAACATGATCCCGTCGGCACTGGGCACCACGCCGGTGACGTCCCGCCAGGCGACGAAGTTCTTGGTGGCCCCGAGCGCCGCGAACGGCGCCTCGGCGTTCACCCACGACTGCAGTTCGTCCAACGCGGCCTGCCGCGCCTCGTCGCCGTCGGCAGTCTGCAACCGGTCGAGCAGCCGATCAGCCTCCGGGCTCGCGACGCCGAGCACGTTGGAGCTGGAGCCGCTGTGCAGGTTGCTGAACAGCCGCACATACGGGGCGTCGTCCGCGACGTTGAAGCCGGACTCGCCGATGTCGAAGTCGTGCTTGGCGTACAGGGCGGCGATGAGGTCGGCCATGCTGGGCTTGAAGTCGAGCTCCACGGTGAACCCGACGGCCTCCAGCATCGACTGGATCGCCAGCGCATGCGACTGCGCGTAGGCGGCGTTGAGGCCGGCGTAGGAGAGCACGCCGTCATATCCGTCGGCCTTGGCCTCATCGAGGAGGCGACGGGCGAGGTCCGGGTCGTAGCCGGCCGCCTCCGTGGGACCCCAACGCGACCACTGCTCGAACATCGCGCTCCCCGGCATGCCCTTGCCTTTGTTGGCGCGTTGGTCGAACAGGGCGGGGTCGACGGCTGCGACTATCGCGCGGCGGACGCGCGGGTCGGCGGCGGCGCGCCCGGGCCGCTGGTTGATCGCCAGCACCGCGCCCATGTTGGCGTTGTAGAGGTAGCCGGCATCCTCGGTGGTCAGCGCGTCCGCCACCACGTCGGGTGAGCGCATGTAGGCCGCGTCGATGTCGCCGTTGCGCAGTGCGTCCAGGCGGCCGTCCTCGCTGGTGATCACGGGGAAACGCAGGGTGTCCAGAGGCGGAGAGCCGTCCCAGTAGTCGTCGCGTGCGGCAAGCGTGAGCGCGGTGCCCGGCTGGAAGTCCGCGACGGTGAACGGTCCCGCGCCGATCGGCCGGAACTCGCCGGTGGCCATGGACGACGGGGCGACGACCATGCCAGGGCCGGTCGTGAGCAGAGCGGGGAACTGGGGCCAGGGCTTCGTGAGCGTGATGCGGACGGTGTGCGGGTCGACGACCTTGACTCGATCCACGGACGACGACCAGAGCTGTGCGTGCGTGCCCCTCTTCGTCAGGTACCGCTCCACGCTCCACTTGACGGATTCGGCATCGACCGGTGTCCCGTCGCTGAACGTGGCCCCGTCACGGAGGGTGAGCGTCCATACCGTGTTGTCGCCGTTCGGTTCTAATCCGGCGGCGAGCTGCGGGACGTACTCGTCGGCGGCCGCGTCGTACCGCATCAGCAGGTCGTAGATGGCGGCCATCTGGCTGCCGCCCGTCGATCCGCCGTCCTGGCGGACCGGGTCGAGGGTGCTGACGCCGGAGAAGGGGGCGTAGGAGACGGTGCCGCCCCGGACTCCCTCGGCGGAATCGGCGCCGTCGAGCAGTCCCGCGGTGACCTCGGAGATGTCGCGCGCGGAGTCGGCGGTGCCGGCGCTGCTGCAGCCGGTGAGAAGGAGGGCGGTCGCTGTGGCGGCGATCAGTAGACCGCGGGTGGTGCGCATGGTTTCACCTCGGGGGTAGGGGCGCTCAGGCGCCGGGGGTGCTCGGGTGCTGGTGGCCGCGCGCGCCGAGCAAGCGGATTCTGCACGTTCTCGCGTTCGGGCGTGCAGAATCCGCTTGGTCGGCGCCGGTCTGCCCGCTCAGCGCGCCATGCCGGTGGGGGAGTTGAAGCCGGACGGCGTGTGGCGGCCGGCCACGCGGTGCTCGAACATGCCCGAGCCGACGGCGTCGCCGCAGCGCGCGTGCACCACGTACTCGACGACGCCGTTGGTCTTGCGCTGGTCGAACTCCGGTGCGGCCGTGTCGTAGCGGGAGGACAGCGACCAGTCGCGGCCCATCCATCGGCCGTGGCTCCACTCGGGGTCGCTGCCGTAGCCGGCGCCGATCTGCAGGGTCAGGAACGTCTTCGGTTCGAGGTCGATGACGGTCTGCTCGCCGCGACGATCGGTCAGATGGATACGGACGGACTCCATCTCGCGCGTGCCCGGCTTGTAGGCGATCTCGAAGCGCGGCCAGCCGAGCTGCTCCACGGCCCCGTCCCGGTCGACGCGCACCGCGTAGTTGAGCGAGCGGAACCCGTCGCCGTCCTCCTGGGCGATGATGACGATGGCGAAGTCGTCGAACCGCAGCGGGCAGTACACCCACCAGAACCCGTCGGGCCGCAGTTCCGCCGTGCGCTCGAGCGGGTCTGGCTCGCCGGACGGACGGATGCCCCATGACCGGTCACGGCTGCCCATCCACACGGCCGGGTCGACGGCGAAGTCCTCGCCGTCCACGCTCAAAGTGCCCTCCCACGAGCCGAGCTGCGCGAACCGGCTGGCGTCGAGGTTGGGCCGGCGCCCGCCCATGAGCAGGTGGCGGTCTTCGAGCACGGCCCGGAACGAGCCCTGCCAGGTGAGGTCGAACGACAGGTCGGGATGCTCGCCGACGAGGCGCAGGCGCTCCAGCGGTTCGATCACCTCGATGCGGTAGCCGCCCACCTGGTCGCGGTAGCGGGTGTCGAGCGCGTCGGAGAAGCGGACCGCGCGCTGGTCGGTGCCGCGGATCGCGGTGGCGAACGCGTCGACCACGCCCAGGTTGGGGTACACCCCGAAGCCGGAGACGAAGTAGACGCGGCCCGTCCGGTCGTGCGCGTTGAAGTAGTAGCGGTCGTAGAAGTTGCGGTCGGAGGTCTCGGTGCGCGCCATCGACAGCGGCACCTGGTGGATCGGGTATTCGTCCAGCGGGTCGGGGTACATCAGATCTCCCATTCGTAGCGGTCGTCGAGGATGGTGCGCAGCATCCGGTGGTGCAGCACGTACTCGTCGGGGTCGGTGGGGGCGGGGGTGTCGCCGAAGTGCACCGAGCGCGCCTTGATGCGGGCGAAGATGATCCCCATCCGCACCGCCGAGAGCATGAGGAAGTACGGCATGTCGTGCAGTGTCCGGCCCGAGTCGGTCCGGTACTGCTCGAGCACGTCGGCGGCGCGCAGGAACCCGGGAAGGCCGGGCTTGCCGAAGGATTCGGCCATGTCCTGGTACATGCGGTGGAAGAAGACGAACCACGCGGCGTCGTACTCGGGCGGGGCCAGCGCGGCGCCCTCCCAGTCCAGCGCGGCGGTGGGCGCGAAATCGCGGTAGAGGATGTTGCCGATGCGCGCGTCGCCCCAGGCGAGCACGTCGGGCGAGGCCTGTGCGGGCAGCTCGTCGCGCAGCCGGCGCAGCCCGTCCTCCAGGATCGGCACGCGCACACCGCCTTCCGAGACGGTCCATGCGTAGTAGCCGGCGGTGTCGTCCACCAGGCGTGCCAGCCCCGTGCCGGCCGCGCCGTCGGCGCGCAGCGCGTCGGGCGGCGGCGTCGCGTGCACCCCGGCGAGCAGGGCGACGGAGGCGCGCTGCATCCGGTCGCGCTCGGTGGGCGTCGCGTCGACGAACGGGCCGCCGAACACGTAGGGCGGATTGTCGGGCGGGGCGGTGCCGTCGGCGCGGTCCATCACCAGGAACGGGCGGCCCAACGGCTCCGGGGACTCCTCCACCCGGCGCACCCGCGGCACGGGCACCAGGCCCGCGTCGGCGAGGGCGCCCGTCACGGCGGCCTGCCGGTGCAGGTCGTAGCCGGGGAACACCGGCAGTGCCGACGGTTCGGGCGCCAGCCGCAGCACCTGCTCGGAACGATCCCTGCCGCGCACCGCGGTGAAGAGCACCGTCACGCTCGACATGCCGGACGATTCCGAGCGGGTGAGGTCCTCGACGGTGACGGACGGATCGTCGTCGGCGGTGCGCAGCCACGACTGCAGCGCCGCGGCCAGTTCGGCCAGGTCGGTGCGGGTGGTGGTGACGGTGGTGTTGACGCCGTCGGGGGCGGGGTGTCGCGTCATTGTGATCCTCCACTGATGCCGTGCGGGTGGCGGGTCAGCCGTTGGTGCCGGAATCCACCCACGCATCGTCGAAGAGCATGATGCCGTCGGCGCTCGGGGTGATCCCATGGACGTCTTCGCGCCAGGTGACCAGGACCTGGCCGGCGCCCAATGTCACCAGCGGTGCTGTCCGGTTCACGAGTTCCTGCACGTCGGCCAGGGCGACGCGCTTGGCGTCCTCGTCCGTTGCAGATTGGACGCGTTCCAGCAGTGCGTCCATGTCGGTATTCGCGTAACCGAGGACGTTCGACGCCGAGTCGCTGTGGAAGTTTCCGTACAGCCTGACGAAGGGCGCCTCGTCTTGGACGCTCATTCCGGAGTGCGCGATATCGAAGTCGTGGTCCACATAGATTCCGCGAATGAAGTCCGCGATGGTGGGCGCATACTGGATGTCCACCGTGAATCCCACCGCTTCCAGCATGGACTTGTAGGCCAGGGCGTTCTTCTGGGTCTGGGAGTTGTTGGTGGTGAAGTAGGTGAGGGCGCCGTTGTAGCCGTCGGCCTTGGCCTCGTCGAGGTAGTTCTCCGCCGCGGCGGGATCGTATCCGCTCACCGGTGCATCGCTGTGCCAGGTCGACCAGGATTGGAACAGTGCGCTGCCCGGCATTCCCGCACCCGCCTCCGCGCGCTCGTTGTAGAGATCGGGATCGATCGCGGCGACAATGGCCTTGCGTACCCGGAGGTCCGACGCCGCCCGTCCTTGCCGTTGATTGATCATGCCGACCGCACCCATGTTCACCGTATTGAGAAAACCGATACCGTCGGCGGAGAGCGCGTTGTGGATGGTGTCGGAACGACGCAGGTATGCTGCGTCGATGTCGCCGTTGCGGAGGGCGTCCAGCTTGGGCTGCTCACCCTGGATCACGGGGAACTGCACGCTCTCCAGAGGAGGCGGCCCGTCCCAATACCGGGGATTCGCGGTGAGGGTGAGCCGGTTCTGCGGTGCGAACTGCTCGACGGTGAACGGGCCCGCCCCGATCGCGGTGAAGGATCCCGTGGCCATCGAGGACGGAGCCACGATCATCCCGGGGCCGGAGGCGAGCATGAAAGGAAACTGCCGCCACGGGCGTTTGAGCGTGAACTCTACGGTGGTCGCATCCATGGGGCGCATGTGCTCGACCGACTCCTGCCACACCTGAGCCTGCGTCCCCTTCTCATCGAGGTACCGCCGGATGCTCCAGACCACCGCATCCGCATCCACCGGTGTGCCGTCGCTGAACACCGCGTCGGGCCGCAGCGAGAGCGTCCAGACCGAGCCGTCCGCGTTCGGGGCAAGCGAACGGGCGAGCTGGGGCACATACTCCTTCGCGACGGGGTCGTAGCGCATCAGAAGGTCGTAGATGGCGGCCATCTCGCTGCCGCCCGTCGAACCGCTGTCCTGTCGATCGGCGGGGTCGAGGCTCGCGACGCCGGACAGTGTCGCGTACGAGAGTGTTCCGCCTGGAGTCGGGCTTCCGTCATCATGCTGCGTGCCGATGAAACCGTTCGTCACCGATTGAGCGGAGGAGTCGGGTACATCGGCACCCGCGCAACCGGCCAATGTCGCGGCGGCGGCGAGTGCGACGAGGAGCGACCCCACCCGGATGTGTGATGGGCGTGGCATGCCAGGCCTTTCCGATGTTCTGGAGTCTCGTTGGCGCCGGTCGGCCAGAAGGCCTGGCCGGCCGGCGTGGTGTTACTGCGACGAATCGGTGCGCCGCACCTGCGGGGGTGTCCACTCATGCGTGGTGACGGTGCTGTGGGGCAGGTAGATGCGCAAGGTCAGGCCGAATCCCTCCCGGCACACCGGCAGCCAGTTGGCGAGGCGGTCGTCGCCGGGGGCGTCGGCGCTGAGCCACAGGTCGAGCGAGCCGTCCGGGTTGACGGCCAGCGGCATGCTGTCATCGAGCGCGTAGCGGTCGAGTTCGTTGGCGATCAGACGGCCCACCTGCGTGTACGGGGTGAGCGACCACCAGCCGCCCCCGTGGTACGGGGGCAGCTGCCCGGCCGGGAAGTGCATGACGTAGGAGTGTTCGCCGGTGAGCGGCGCGCCGTCGGCGTCGGTGAAGATCGACGGATAGGCGGTGACGTCCACCGGGTTGGCGAAGCCCATGTATGCGATCACCGCGCGGTACAGGTAGTCGGTGCCGAAGCGGCCGACGGTGTCGTCCAGGTAGGTCCAGCCGTCGATCACGGTGATCCGGCGGTTGTCGCGCACCTCGGCGCTCTCCATGAACAGAGGCAGCTCTTTCGCCCGTAGACGCGCCGCCTCGGGCAGCGCGTCCAGCGAGAACTCCAGGCCGGCCCCGACGGCCAGCGGCGCGAAGCGCTCCAGCGCGGGCGCGTCGGCGCCCGTTCCGGGGTTGCGCACCGCGAGCGCGTTGAAGCGGCGGAAGTACTCCTCGGCGCCCATCGTCCGCATGCGTTCGAGGGGGACGTAGTCGCGGGTGGGCGAGTAGGTGCCGCGGGGACGCTCGTGCGCGCGCCCATGCTGCGACAGCGGGTAGAGGTCCATGGCGTCCTGCAGGCGGTGCGGCTCCGCCGTGTCGTCCGGGCCGTGGCAGCGCACGCGCGCGAGCAGCCAGACGAAGTCGGTGGGCATGGGCACCGGGAGAACGCCCTCGGGCAGAGCGCCGGCGAAGCGTGGGCCGGTGAACGCGTAGACGGCCTCGTCGTCGCCGCCCAGACCCCCGGTGCCGAGGATCGAGGGATTGTTGGAGTACCCGTCGAAGGGCTGGATCGCCAGGTAGCGCTGGGCGGCGGGCTTGTGCAGCAGGTATGGCTCGTCGCCCAGGTCCAGATAGGCCTGGGTGTAGAGGGTGTCGGCGTTTGGGCGGGTGAGGCTGTCGATGGCGGGGGTGGCGAGGGCGCGGGAGTGGAAGAACCGGCCCAGCGGTGCCCGCTCGGTGGTGGGCGTCTCGGTGTTGGTGGTCATCTCGCGGATGACGTCCATCAGGACGAGCGGGTACGCGTAGAGATAGGCCTCCTCGAGCGTGTCGGCGGCGGCATCCGGTGTGAGCTGGACGTTCATGGCATCTCCGTTTCCGTGGGGGCGTGCGGGGTCATGCGATGCGGCGTCATGTCGCCGGCCTCGGGTCGAGCACCCGCGTGGTGGTGAACTCCTCGACCCCTGCGGCGCCGCCCTCGCGGCCGAAGCCGCTGGCCTTGACTCCGCCGAACGGCACGGCCACGTCGAGTGCGTTGTGCTGGTTGATCCACACGGTGCCCGCGTCGATGCGCTCGGCCACCGCGCTCGCCGCATCGGCGTCGTCGCTCCACACCGACGCGCCCAGCCCGTACTCCTGGGCGTCGAGCGTGCGCAGCACCGCGTCGAGGTCGCGGTAGCCGACGACGGGCAGCACGGGACCGAACTGCTCCTCGCGCACGATGTCGTCGCCGTCGCCGGCGCCCACCAGCACGGTCGGGTCGAGGAAGTGGCCGGGCAGCGCGTGCTCGCGCACGCCGCCGGTGACGACGCGGGCGCCGGAGTCGAGCGCGCGCCCGAGCATCCCGGTGACGATCTCGCGCTGGCGGGCGTTGTGCAGCGGGCCCATGGTGGTGGCGGGGTCGGCGCCGTCGCCCACGGTGCGCTGCGCCCGGGCGGCAAGGGCCTCGGCGAACTCCGCTGCCTGCGGCTCTGGCACGTAGATGCGCTTGGGCGCGATGCACATCTGGCCGGCGTTGAGGAAGGCGCCCGCGGAGAGGCGGGCGGCGGCATCGGCGAGGTCGGCGTCCGGCAGCAGGATCGCCGGGTCGTTGCCGCCCAGTTCCAGGGCGACGGGGGTGAGCGTGGCCGCGGCCTGCGCCATGATGTTGCGCCCCACCGGAGTCGAGCCGGTGAAGCTGACCATGCGCACGCCGGGGTGGTCGATGAGCTGCCGCCCCGTCTCGGGGCCGCCGGTGACCACCTCCAGCACGCCGTCGGGCAGCACTGTGCGCAGGACGTCGACGAAGGCGGACACCGCGAGCGAGACCGACTCGGCCGGCTTGGCCACCACGGTGTTGCCGGCGAGCAGCGCGGGCGCGATCTTGGCGGCGGCCAGGTAGAGCGGGAAATTCCACGGCACGATCGCCGCCACCACGCCGTACGGCCGGTGCTGCACGGTCACCGGGCGGCCCAACGATGCGGTGAGCGATTGCTCGGGCTCCCACGCGGTGCCGGCGAGCGTGGCGAACGCGTGCGCGGCCACCCACAACTCCTGGCCGGCCTCGGCGAGCGGCTTGCCCTGCTCGGCGGTGAGCAACGATGCGAGCTCCCCGGATTTTGCGGTGATCGCCTCGGCGGCGGCGCGCAAGGCGGCGCGGCGGGCGGAAAAGTCGGCGGCCCACGCGGGCTGCGCTGCCCGTGCGCGGGCGACGACGGCGTCGAGTGCGGGGCCGGTGAGCGACGGGGAACGGCCCACCTCGGCAAGCGTGGCCGGGTTGCGGGAGATCAGCGTGCCGTCGTCGATGGCGGTCATAGGGCAGCCTCCTTCGCGGCGGACTGCATCATCGTGAAGATCAGCGCGCCGTAGCCGCCGTCGACGGGCAGGTCGACGCCGCTGATCCAGGCGGCGTCGTCGGAGCCGAGGAAGGCGATGGCCGCGGCGATGTCGTCGGGGGTGGCGTGGCGGCCGGCCCAGGCCGCGGCCCCCTCGACGGCCTCGTTCCCCATCGCGGCCCGGAAGTCGGCGAGCAGCGGGGTCTGCACGGTGCCGGGCGAGACGGTGTTGGCACGCAGCCCGGGCACGGTGCGCTCGGCGGCGAGCGTGAGCGCGTCGACGATCACCGCCTCCTTGGCGACGGCGTAGCAGTCGCGCTGGATGTCCGGCTCGGCGGCGGCGAGGGCGAAGGCGTGCTCCCAGTCCTCTGCGGTGAGAAGCGCGCGCGACCGGGCGACGTTCTCGCGCCAGCGCAGCCCCGCCTGGGAGGCGACGGTGACGACGGCGGCCGCGTCGGCGAACTTCGGCGCCAGCAGTCGGGTGAGGTCGCGCGGGGCGAGCAGGTCGACGCCGAGCACCTCCCGCCACGGGCGGGTCGCGGCGACTCCGGCGTTGTTGACGAGCAGGTGTACCGGCCCGTCGAGCTGTTCCGCCACGGCGACAGGTCCTTCGGGGGCGGACAGGTCGGCGTCGATGCGCAGGGCGAGGGCGTCGTGGAGCTCGGCGGGGATGTCGGCCCCGGGGCGGTCGACGCCGATGACACGCGCGCCCAGCCCGGCGAGCAATGCGGTGGTGCGCGCGCCGATGCCGGAGGCGAATCCGGTGACGACGGCGGTGCGCCCGGTGTAATCAGGCATTCCGGTGGGTGTCCTTTCGTAAGGCGGCGAGGGGTACAGGCGGTGGGGTCAGGGGTTCAATGCGCGACCGGGCACGCGGGGTACTCGGCGGGCACGGACTTGAGCCCGTGGAGCCACCCCGACGGTGCGCGGACGACAGGGCCGGTGACGGTGATGTCGGGGACGAGGTCGGCGAGGGCGTCGAAGATCAGCTCCACCTCCATGCGGGCGAGGTTGTGCCCCAGGCAGAAATGCGGTCCGGTGCCGCCGAAGCCCACGTGCGGGTTGGGGGACCGGGCGATGTCGAACGTCTGCGGATCGGTGAAGGCGGCCGCGTCGAAGTTGGCGGAGGCGTAGAGCATGACGACGCGGTCGCCCCGGCGGACGGCCTGCCCGCCCAGCTCGACGTCGCGGGTAGCGGTGCGCTGGAAGGACATCACCGGGGTGGCCCATCGGACGATCTCGTCCACGGTGGTGGTGGGGCGCTCGCGCCGGTAGAGCTCCCACTGTGCGGGGTTGTCCTGGAAAGCGAGCAGGCCGTGGGCGAGCGCGTCGCGGGTGGTCTCGCTGCCGGCCACCATGAGCAGCACCAGGAACGAGCCGAACTCGGCGTCGGTGAGTGCACCGGAATCGTCCTGGGCGCGGACCAGGGTGGTGACGATGTCGTCGGCCGGGTGATCGCGGCGCTCGGCGGCGAGACCCATCGCGTAGGCGAAGACCTGCCCGATCGCCTCGAGCGGGTCGCCGGTGACCTCCGGATCGTCGCGTCCGGTCATGGTGGTGGACCAGTCGAAGATGCGGCGGCGCTCGGCCTGCGGCACGCCGATGATGTCGGCGATCGCCTGCAGCGGCAGCTCCGTAGCCACCTGCTCGACGAAGTTCCCCGCGCCCGACGCCAGCGCCCGCTCGACGATCCCGCGCGCACGGGCGGCGAGGACGGCGCGGAGCGTGGCGATGGCGCGCGGCGTGAACCCGCGCGAAACGATCGCGCGCAGTGCCGTGTGCTCGGGCGCGTCCATGTTGAGCAGGATGGCGCGGCCGGCGTCGATGTGCTCGCGCGGGCAATGGTCGGCGTAGCGGGTGGTGGCGGTGTTCTCCCAGGACGAGAACGTCGCGCCGTCCCGGGAGACCTGGCGGACGAGCTCGTTGGTGGACACCACCCAGAAGCCGGAGTCGTCGAAGCCGCCGACGCCCGGCGCCTGAGGGTTCCACCACACGGGGCTCTCGGCGCGCAGGCGGGCGAACAGCGCGTGCGGGATGCCGTCCACGTAGAGGGACGTGTCGGTGATGTCGATACCGGGGCGGATGTCCGCGACAGTGTGTTCGTCGGTGCCGGCGGCCCGGGTGCTGTTCGGTGGTTCCATGAAGATCCTCCGGTGGTATGTGATGCCAGTCATATTAATGAAGTTCGTTACTATGTCAATGAAGGTTTCGAGAGGGGTGCGCATGGGCCAGGACACCGCGCGGCAGCGGTTGATCGAGGCTGGCGAAGAGCTCTACGCCGAGGCGGGTGTGGGACGGGTGCGGCTGCGGGAGCTCAATGCGCTGGCCGGGGTGCGCAACGACTCGGCCGTGCACTACCACTTCGGATCCCAGGACGGGCTGCTCGAGGCGATCCTGCAAACGCACCTGTACGAGATCGGCGCGCGCGTCGACGCGACGACGGCGATCCTGTGCACGGGGCGTGACGGCTCACCGGAGGCACTGCGGGACGCCATCGCGGCGCTCGCCATCCCCTTCGCAGAGAAGTTGCGAGACGAGCGCGGACGGCGGTTCATCCGCATCGTCGCGCAGGTGTGGGGCCGCATCGGCGACTGGCAGCAGCAGCGCTTCATCCCCTCCAGCGCGCTGGCGATGGACCTGATCCGTCGCAGTGCACGGGGTTTGCCGGCCGCGGTGCTGGAAGAGCGGATGTGGCTGATCACGCGGTTCGTGGTCTCGTCGTTCGCCGCCCGTGCGGAGAACCAGGACGCGGTGGTCGACGGGATTGTGCTCGACGAGTTCGTCTACGACGTCGTCGGCATGGCCACGGCAGCGTACTTCGCGGCGCCGCCGGAGGGAGGATTCTGGCCGGAGAAGTGGCCGGCAGTCAGGGAGGGGTGAGCCCGCCCAGCGCCGACACACCCAGCGCCGACACACCCAGCGCCGACACGCCCAGCGCCGACACACCCAGCGCCGCCGCCCCCACGCGAGCCGCGAGCCGTTCGGTGCGCCCGATATCCGCCGCCTCGGGCGTGCGCCCGTCGCCCAGCGTGCCGCGGTCCTCCACGACGCCGCGGTACGCATTGACCCCACCGAGCCGCACGCCCAACGCCCCCGCGAACGCGGCCTCGACGGGCCCGGCATTGGGGCTCGGATGCCGGCGCGCGTCCCGCCGCCAGGCCCGCAGCGCGCCCGCCGGATCGGCGCCGCACAGGGCCGCCAGCAGCGCGGTCAGCCGGGCCGGAGCGAGGTTCGCCGCATCGTCGAGCCGCGCGGATGCCCAGCCGAACCGCTCGTACCGCACGCTGCGGTGGCCCACCATCGCGTCGAGCGTGTTCACGGCGCGGTAGCCGAGCAGCCCGGCCGGCCCCAGCAGGGCCCCCCAGAAGAGCGGCGCAACGACGGCGTCCGAGGTGTTTTCCGCGACCGATTCGATCGCCGCCCGCGCCACGTCCGCTGCGGCCATCGTCTCGGAGTCCCGGCCGACGAGCCGGGTCACCCGGGCGCGGGCCGCCGTCAGGTCGCCGCGGGCCAGGCGGGTCTCGACGGCGCGTGCCTCGCGGGCCAGGGTGGTCCCGCCGAGCACCGTCCACGTGGCGAGTGCGACGGTGACGGCCTCGGCGACCGGGCGCCCGCGGCAGGCGCGGCCGGCGGCAAGTCCCAGCCCGGCAGGCCCGGCGACGAGGATGCCGGCGAACGCGGCGCCGCGCAGCCGCGACGGCGCGTACATCCGCCGCTCGAGGCCGCGTCCGGCACGGCCGAAGCCGCTCACCGGGTGCCACCTGGCGGGGTCGCCGAACGCGCGGTCCGCGGCGAACCCGAGGGCCAGCCCGGCCGCACGCGCCGTACTCACGGAATCTCCGCCCACGCGGCGAGCAGCGCGGCGGTGGTGGCCGGGTCACGCACAGCCACCCGCACCCATTCGGCTCCATCGTCGGTGGCGAGACCCGGGAATGTGTCGCCGCGGCGCACCGCGAACCCCTTCGCCCGCAGCATCGTCCGCGTATCGGGGCGGCATCGGACGAGGACGAACGGCGCGCGGGCGGGGCCCGCCACGTGCAGGCCGAGCGCGCGCAGGCCGTCCATCAGGGAACCGCGGTCGGCAGCGATCGTGCGTGCCCGGTGCTCCGATTCCACGGCGGCCTCGGGACTGCTGCACGCGATCATCGCCGCCGCCGCCGGGGCCGACACGGACCACGGGGGCTGCTGTGCGGCGAGGTCGGCGAGCACTGCGGCGTCGCCGATCGCGTAGCCGGCACGCAGGCCGGGGATCGCCCACGTCTTGGTGAGCGAACGCAGGACCACCAGCCCGGGAAGAGCGGTGCGCGTCAGGGACTCGGGTTCGCCGGGCACGGCGTCCATGAAGGCCTCGTCGACGGCCACCACCCGCCCGGGGCGCAGCAGGGCGCGCAGCGTCACGGACGTGTGCAGCACCGACGTGGGATTGGTGGGGTTGCCGACGACGACGAGGTCGGCGTCGTCGGGGACGGCCGCCGGGTCGAGCCGGAACCCGTCGTCGGGCCGAAGGAGCACGCGGTGCACGGCCGGACCGGCCGTGCCGTCGTACCCCGCCGCGCGCAGCGCCGCCTCCGGCTCGGTGAACTGCGGATGCACCACCACCGGCCGGTGCCAGCGCCGGGCGCGGGCGAGCAGCGTGAACGCCTCGGCGCCCCCGGCGGTGGGCAGCACCTCGTCGGCGGTGCGGCCGTGCCGCGCCGCCAGTGCTGCTGCGGCCCCCGCGGTGTCGGGATAGCGGGCGAGGTCGTCGAACGACGCGCGTAGCGCCGCGTCCAGCCAGGCGGGGCGGGCCAGGCGGGAGACATTCACTGCGAGGTCGGTCAGGCCTTCCGCGGCCTCGCGGTCGCCGTGGTGGTGCAGGTCGGGCTCCGGGGGCGGCGCAGGACGGTTCCGGGGAACCGGGTCGGACAGCGCGGGCGCCCGGTGAGCGGCATCGGCGAACCTCTGCGCCAGAACCGGATAGCCGGCCCAATGGGTGTGCAGATAGGAGGCGTGCACCGTGGGCGAGGACCACCCGTCCGGCCGCGGGCGCGCGCCAGGGCCGCTGCCGGCGATGAGCCAGGCCGGCGGGTCGAACGCGGAATCGAGCGCGGTGCGGTGGAACTCGTGGCCGGTCACGCGTGTGCCCGCGGGGCCTGCCAACCCGTCCGCGGGGGCGACGGCGGTGCGGTAGCCGAGCGTGAGCCGCGGCGACATCGCGGCGGACGCGCCGAGCGCGCCCGCCATCGGCGAGCCGTCCACCTCACGGCACAGGTACAGCAGCCCTGCGCATTCGGCGACGGTGCGGATTCCGGAGTCGACGGCCGCGCGCACGTGCGCGAGGAGCGGGGTGTTGGCCGACAGCTCCACGGCGTGCACCTCGGGGAACCCGCCGCCCAGGTAGACACCGGCCGTCCCGGGCGGCAGCCGCTCGTCGTGCAGGGGATCGAACACCGCCACGTCGCAGCCGGCGGCGCGCAGCAGCTCGTCGGTCTCGGTGTAGCGGAACGTGAACGCCCGTCCGCCGGCGACGGCGATCACCGGGCGCGGGCCGGACGGGACAGCCGCCGGGGTCGTCGGCAGTGCGGCGGCCGGATCCCACGGCACCGCGGCCAACGTTGGTGCGGCGCGGGCGATGCGGACCACCGCGTCGAGGTCCACATGCGCGGCGATCTGCGCCGCGAGGCGGTCCAGGCGGGCGGCCGCTTCGACGCGCTCGGCGGCGGGCACCAGGCCCAGGTGGCGGGACGGTGCGCTGATGCCGTCGTCGCGGTGCAGCACCCCCAGCACCGGGACACCGGTCTGCTCGAGCGCTTCGGTCACCTCGTCGGCGTGCCGCTGCGACCCCGCCTTGTTGAGGATCACCCCGGCCAGCCGGGTTCCGCCGTCGAAACCGGCCATCCCGTGTACGACGGCGGCGATGGACCGGGAGGCGTGTGAGACGTCCACGACCAGGATCACCGGCGCCGCGAGCTCGGCGGCCACGTGCGCGGTGGAGGCGAATCCGTCGGCCCCCAGCATCCCGTCGTACAGGCCCATGACGCCCTCGACGACGGCGATGTCCGCGCCCGCCGCGCCGTGCAGCAGCAGCGGCGCCAGCAGCTCCGGCGACTGCAGATGCGGGTCCAGGTTGCGGCCGGGGCGGCCCGTCGCGAGCGCGTGGTAGCCGGGGTCGATGTAGTCCGGGCCCACCTTGTGACCGGAGACCCGGTGCCCGCTGCGGCGCAGCGCGGCCATGAGCCCCGTCGCGACCGTCGTCTTGCCGTGGCCCGACGCCGGCGCGGCGATGACGACGCGGGGGAGGGTCAGCACGGCGCGATCACCACAGATCCCGGGGGCCTACCATTCGATGCCACGCTGCCCCTTCTGCCCGGTGTCCATGGGGTGCTTGATCTTCGTCATCTCGGTGACCAGGTCGGCGGCCTCGATGAGCTTCGGGTCGGCGCGGCGGCCGGTGATCATCACGTGCTGGCGGCCCGGCCGGTCCGCCAGGGTCTCCACCACCTCGTCCACGTCGATCCAGCCCCAGTTGATCGGGTAGGTGAACTCGTCGAGCACGTACAGCCCGTGCCGCTCGTCGGCCAACCGCGCCTGAATCTCGCGCCATCCTTCGAGCGCGGCAGCGGCATGGTCCTCGTCGGTGCCGGCCTTGCGCGACCACGACCAGCCCGAGCCCATCTTGTGCCACTCGATCGCACCGCCGGTGCCGTCGGACTCGTGCAGCCCGCCGAGCGCCTCGAACGCCGACTGCTCGCCCAGGCGCCACTTGGCCGACTTGACGAACTGGAACACCGCCACCGACCAGCCCTGGTTCCAGCCGCGCAGTGCCAGGCCGAACGCGGAGGTGGACTTGCCCTTGCCGTCGCCGGTGTTGACCATGACGAGCGGGCGGTTGCGACGCTGGCGGGTGGTCAGGCCGTCGTCGGGCACGTAAGCGGGCTTTCCCTGGGGCATCAGGCGGCCTTTCCGGTGCGCGGGTGCTGGAGGTAGGGGGCGGCCGCCGCGGTGATGGCGTCCGCGCGGACATCGCCGACGGGGGAGTACTCGGCGGCCATGCGTTGTGCGAGGTCGCGGGCGAGCCCCATGCGGAAACGGCCAGTCTCGCAGTCCAGCACCACCGCGGGCGTCTGCGCGGCGGCCAGGCGATCGGCCGCGGCGAGGGATCTCCGCACGGCGTCGGGGCCCGACGTGGCGCGGCCGTCCGTCACGACGATGAGCAGGGGGCGCAGGTCCGGGGCGCGCAGCCGGTGCCGGCGCAGGGTCTCCGCGGCCCGGTCGAGCCCCTCCGCGAGAGGGGTGCGCCCGCCTGTGGGGAGCGTCCGGAGCCGTGCGGCCGCGATGTCCACCGAATTCGTCGGCGGCAAGACCACGGACGCGGAGTCGCCGCGGAAGGTCACCAGCCCGACGGTGTCCCGGCGACGGTAGGCATCCAGTAGCAGCGACAGCGCCGCGGCCTTGACCTGTTCCATCCGCGTGCGCGCCGCCATCGACCCCGACGCGTCCACGCACAGCAGCACCAGGTTGGTCTCCCGGCCCTCGACGATCTTGCGGCGCAGGTCGGCCGGGGTGATCGGGGCGGCCGGATCCCGGCGCAGCGCGGCCGCACGGATCGTGGCCGGCAGGTGCACGGGCGCCGGTTCCACGGCGGACGTGCTGCGGCGCGCGCCCACGGTGCGGCCGACCGTCGTCCGGGCCCGCGAGCGCCGCCCCG
>NZ_JAENKO010000059.1 GCF_016599145.1 Tomitella cavernea | reverse complement strand
GAACACCTACGCGGCATCGCTCAAGGCTTCCGCAACCTCGACCACTACATCTTGCGATCACTACTGCACTCCGGCCAACTCGCCGCACGCATCAACGCACTCTAAGAGCTGAAGAGCCGCTTTCCGGCCACGAGCTCACCGTGGCGTTCGAGCGAGTCGAGCAGCGTCGGCATGGCCGCGGCCAGGTACTTGCCGCACTCGTAGCCCGAGAACGCCCACACGCGTTGGAGCACTTTGAGCGCGTCGTAGGAATACTTACGGGGCCGGCGCCGCCGACGCGGGCGCGCCGGCCGTGGCTTCGCGGCGGCCCGCAACTGCCGGCGGGCGTTGTCGCGCGACCAGCCGGTGACCGCCACGACCTCGTCGAGCAACCGGCCCTTGTCCTTCTGCGACGCCCGGGCGTACTGCCGGGCGTACTTCGCGGTGATCTCCGCTCGCGCGGCCATGGACAACCCACTTCCCATGCCCCTGAGCATCGTCACTTTCGCGGGCATCGGTACGTGAGGCACCGAAGATGTTTCGCGGGCACATTAGGTGAGCCTCGTCGGACCATTGACTTCCGAGTAATTAAACACGATGATGAAACGTGTACGAAGGTTCCGATGAAAGGATAAAAATGATTCTCGCTTCACTCGGCCTGACGCTCGCGGCCACCGTCGTAGCACTGCTGGGAGGGCTCGGAAGTACTCTCGGGCTCTGACTCCAATGCGGCGGGGCCGGCCCTATGCGGTCGGCCCCGCCGCATTGTCATTGTCCGACGACGGCAGCCGACCCGGTTCGTCGTCCTGTTCGCGCCGCCGCTGGGGCACTGTCGACCCCATCCGAGTGCGTGAGAGTCCTGTGGGCACTGTTTCGATGCCGCACGCTCTCGGTCCGCATCGACGCGCACGCGTGCCGCGCCCTTTCGCTTCGGACACCCGGAGCGGTCGCGACCACTCGAGGAATGGGCGGCCGTGAAGTTCGGGTGACGCATTCCCCGGCAAGTCCATGCCTGAAACTGTCAGAAACCGACTGCCCCTGCGCTGAGCGGCGCGACCCGATTCTGCTCGCGTGCATACGTAAACGGAGCGGCCGGCATCAGTATCCGGATCCGGGACTCGATCCTGCGGCGGCATCGTGGGTCGGCGTTCGGGTCGCACCCCACGTCAGACCCCCGGCCGTCCTCTGGTGGGTTGGTGATCGGGCGTTGTTACGGGTGGTTGGTGGTGCCCCCGGTCGGACTCGAACCGACACTGGACGGGTTTTGAATCCGTTGCCTCTGCCAATTGGGCTACGGGGGCGTGCAGCTCCGCTATGCCGCCGCACTGCGTGCGCAGTGTGCGGTTAGCAGCCTAGCGGGTCGGGTGAGTCGGGCTGATCGCGCCTCCCGCGTCCGGCCCGGGCGCCCTGGCCATAGGATTTGTTCCGAGCGCGATGCACGGTCTCGGGCGCGGTGCATGCAGGCGATCGATGAAGCGGAGGGCAGCGTAAATGGCGGACGACTCCGCGCACGCCGGTAGGGATCGGGCGGTACAGCAGCCCCGTCGGGTGCTCGTCGCAGAGGACGAGGCCCTCATCCGCCTGGACCTGGTCGAGATGCTCACCGAGGTCGGCTACCGGGTGGTGGGGGAGGCCGCCGACGGGCAGCGGGCCGTGGATCTGGCTGCCGAGCTGAAGCCGGACCTGGTCATCATGGACGTCAAGATGCCCCGCCGAGACGGCATCGACGCGGCCTCGGAGATCGCGGCGCGCCGCATCGCCCCGGTCGTGATCCTCACCGCGTTCAGCCAGCGGGAACTGGTGGAGCGCGCGCGTGACGCCGGTGCCATGGCTTACCTGGTCAAGCCGTTCTTCGTCTCCGACCTGGTGCCCGCGGTGGAACTCGCCGTCAGCAGGTTCGCCGAGCTGCACGCCCTCGAACGCGAGGTGCAGGACCTGGCCGACAGGCTCGACGCCCGCAAGCTCATCGAGCGCGCCAAGTCCGTGCTTATGGCCGCCGACGCGATGACCGAGCCCCAGGCATTCGCGTGGATCCAGCGCGCGGCCATGGATCGGCGCACCACCATGAAGGCGGTGGCGAAGACGATCGTCGACACCATCGGCGACTCGACATAGGGGGCGATGGTCGTCGGAGCGGGCACATAGACTCGTCGGCGTGAGTCCCGCAGCGAAGAGTCCCGCGTCCAGCAAGCCCGACGTCTCCGGCGCAGCGCCGGGCGCCGCATCCGGGCCGGGTGAGGCGCGCCCGGTTCTGCTGCTGCTGGACGGGCATTCGCTGGCGTATCGCGCGTTCTACGCCCTGCCGGTGGAGAACTTCTCCACCTCCACGGGCCAGCACACCAACGCCGTCTACGGGTTCACCTCGATGCTCATCAACCTGCTGCGCGACGAGGCCCCCACGCACGTGGCCGCAGCGTTCGACGTGTCGCGCAAGACGTTCCGCTCCGAGAAGTTCCCCGAGTACAAGGCCAACCGTGCCAAGTCGCCGGACGAGTTCTCCGGCCAGGTGCCGCTGGCCAAGGAGGTGCTGGAGGCGCTGAACATCCGCACGATGGAAGTCGACGGGTTCGAGGCGGACGACATCATCGCCACGCTCGCTACGCAGGCGCAGCAGCTCGGGTACCGGGTGCTGGTGTGCACCGGCGACCGGGACTCGCTGCAGCTGGTCACCGACGACGTCACGGTGCTCTACCCCAAGAAGGGCGTCTCCGACCTGGTCCGCTTCACGCCGGAGGAGGTCGAGGGCAAGTACGGGCTCACTCCCGTCCAGTACCCGGACTACGCGGCACTGCGCGGCGACCCCAGCGACAATCTCCCCGGCATCCCGCGGGTGGGGGAGAAGACGGCCGCCAAGTGGATCCGCGAGTACGGTTCGCTCGACGGTCTGGTGGAGCACGCCGACGAGGTGCGCGGCAAGGTGGGCGAGTCGCTGCGCGAACACCTCGCCCAGGTGCTCACCAACCGCGACCTCACCGAGATGGTCCGCGATATGCACTTGGAGTACACGCCGGACCAGCTCGAGGTGGCCCCGTGGGACCGTGAGCGGATCCACGAAGTGTTCGACCGGCTCGAGTTCGCGGTCCTGCGCGACCGACTCTTCGCCACCCTCACGTCCACTGAGCCGGAGGCCGACGAGGGCTTCGACGTGCACGGCGAGGTGATCGTCCCCGGCGCGCTCTCCGCGTGGCTGTCCGAGCACGCCGGCCCCGGTGCGCGGCACGGGATCACCGTCGTTTCGCCGCACAAGGTGTACGGCGCCGATGCGGAGGCGCTGGCGTTCGCCGCGGCCGACGGCGCCGGCGGCTACGTGCGGACCACCGCGCTGTCCCCGGAGGACGAGGAGGCGCTGGGTACGTGGCTCGCCGACGAGACCCGGCCCAAGGCGCTGCACGACGGCAAGTGGGCGATCCACGCGCTGCGCGGGCGGGGCTGGACGCTGGGCGGGGTCACCAGCGACACGGTGCTGGCCGCGTATCTGTTGCGGCCGGGACAGCGCAAGTTCGACCTGGAAGACCTTTCGCTCCGGTACCTGCAGCGCGAGCTCCGGGCCGACGACCCCGGCGACGATCAGCAGATGGCCCTGCTCGATGCCGGCGGCACGGCGGACCCGGACGCCGACGAGTCGGCGCTGCAGCGCGACGCCCAGCAGCAGATGCTGCGGGCCCGCGCCACGCTCGACCTCGCTGCGGCGTTCGACGCCGAGTTGGACGCCATCGAGGCGGGCCCGCTGCTCGCGGACATCGAATTGCCGATGCTGTTCGTCCTGGCGGAACTCGAGGCCGCCGGCATCGCCGTCGACGCGGACCACATGCACAACCTGCGCTCCGAGTTCGCCGCACGGGTCACGGAGGCCGCGGACGCCGCCTACGCGGCCATCGACGGCGAACAGATCAACCTCGGATCGCCCAAGCAGCTCCAGGCGGTGCTGTTCGACAAGCTCGACATGCCCAAGACCAAACGCACCAAGACCGGCTACACCACCGACGCCGACGCGCTGCAGACGCTGTTCGAGAAGACGGGGCACCCGTTTCTCGAACACCTGCTGGAGCACCGCGACGCCACCCGCCTCAAGGTCACCGTGGACGGGCTGCTCAAGACGGTCGCCGACGACGGGCGCATCCACACCACGTTCAATCAGAACGTCGCCGCCACCGGGCGGCTCTCGTCCACCGAGCCGAACCTGCAGAACATCCCGGTGCGCACGGAGGCGGGCCGGCAGATCCGCCACGGCTTCGTGGTGGGCGGGGGGTTCGACACCCTCGTCACCGCGGACTACTCGCAGATCGAGATGCGCATCATGGCGCACCTGTCCGGCGACGAGGGGCTCATCGAGGCGTTCCGCTCCGGGGAGGACCTGCACAACTTCGTGGGGGCCCGGGCCTTCGGGGTGCCCATCGACGAGGTCACCGCGGACCTGCGCCGCCGCGTCAAGGCGATGAGCTACGGCCTGGCGTACGGGCTCAGCGCCTACGGCTTGGCCCAGCAGCTCAAGATTTCCGCGGGCGAGGCGAAGGAGCAGATGGACGCGTACTTCGCACGGTTCGGCGGGGTGCGCGACTACCTGCACGAGGTGGTGGAGCAGGCCCGCAAGGATGGCTACACCGAGACCATCTATGGCCGGCGCCGCTACCTGCCGGACCTGAACAGCCACAATCGTCAGCGCCGCGAAATCGCCGAGCGGGCGGCCCTCAACGCGCCGATCCAGGGCAGTGCGGCCGACATCATCAAGGTCGCCATGATCAACCTGCAGCGCGCGCTCGCTGCCGAGCAGCTGCGTTCGCGTGTGCTGCTGCAGGTGCACGACGAGCTGGTCGTGGAGGTGGTGGCGGCCGAGCGTGCACGGGTGGAGGAGCTGCTCCGCGCCGAGATGTCGGGCGTCATCGAGCTGTCGGTGCCGTTGGAGGTGTCCATCGGGGCCGGCCGCACCTGGGACGAGGCGGCGCACTAGACGTTCCGTCGGCGGGCGTCAGGTACGCCGAGTGGGGCGTTCTCCGGTGCTCAGATCGCGATGATCACCGAAAAACGCCCCACTCGGTGGCGGTGAGGAGAGTGCTACTCCTCCTCGTCGGGGTGGTTGTGCAGGTGGACGATGCTGACCAGCAGCCCGCCCCACACGGTCACCAATGCCACGATCATCATCACGATGGCGGATGCGCCCATGATCAGCTCCTCACTGCGACGGCGTCGTCGGATTCCACGGGGGTGTCCGCGGACTTGTGCCACCCGGTGAAGCCGACTGCCACCGCGATGACGATGAGCGCGATCTGCAACGCCCATCCGAATCCGGCGACGAGCCCGCCGCCGTAGTCGCCGTACCCGTTCTGCACGGTGTCGATGATCTGGTCGATGAGCATGTACGCCAGGACGATCGGGGTGATCACGCCGACGCAGGCCATCCAGATCCAGCCGAGCTTGAACGAGGAGACCCCGTTGAGGTGGTCGCGCTGGCTCGGCAGCTTCCGCAGCAACCAGGTGACGACGATGACCGAGGTCAGCGCGGCCCCGACGATGCCGAACTCGTTGACGAAGTGGTCGACGGTGTCGAGAACCGTGACGCCGCTGCGAGTGGGGAAGAAGACCATCGAGACGATGGTCGCCGCGGCGCCGACGAGGATCGTCGCGGGCACCCGGCCCATTCCCGTCTTGTCGCGCACGGCGGAGATGATCACCTCGATGATGCTCACCAGCGAGGTGATGCCGGCGAAGATCAGCGAGATGAAGAACAGCAGGCCGAATATCGAGCCGCCCCACATCGTGGAGATGATCGTGGGGAAAGCGACGAAGGCGAGGCCGATGCCGCTGTCCGCCACGTCGATCACCGGCACGCCCTGGACCGCGGCCATGTAGCCGAGCGCGGCGAACACGCCGATGCCTGCGAGGATCTCGAACGCGCTGTTGGAGAATCCGACCACCAGGCCCGCGCCGGTGAGGTTGGTCTTGCGCTTGAGATACGACGAGTAGGTGATCATGATGCCGAAGCCGACAGACAGCGAGAAGAAGATCTGGCCGTACGCGGCGATCCACACCGATGAGTCGGAGAGCGCGCCCCAGTCGGGTGTGAACAGGGCGTCGAGTCCGGCGCCCGAGCCGTCGAGGAACAGTGCCCGGATGACCACCGCGATGAACAGGACCACCAGAACCGGCACGAAGAACTGCGACGTGGCGCCGATGCCTTTCTGCACGCCGAACGCGAGGATCCCGATCACGACGATCCACGTGATCAGCAGCGGCCACGCGACTCCCGCAACGTAGTCGAACCCCAACGACGACTGATCCGACTGGGTGAGATCCGAGAAGGCCGAGCCCGCCTTCTCCGGGCTGGACAGATCGCCTTTGGCGGAGAAGATGGCGAAGCGCGCCGCCCAGGCGATGATGACCGCGTAGTAGACGGCGATGACGAAGCAGATCCCCACCTGCCACCAGCCCAGGCCCTCGGCCCGTTTGGACATGCGCCGGAAGGCCAGCGGCGGGGAGCCTTTGAACCGGTGGCCGATCGAGTAGTACAGGAACAGCAGCGGGATGCCGGCGGTGAGCAGCGCCACCAGGTAAGGGATCATGAACGCGCCGCCGCCGTTGGAGTAGGCGACGTACGGGAAACGCCAGATGTTGCCCAGGCCCACGGCGGACCCGATCGCGGCGAGGATGAATACCGAACGTCTGGACCAGGCCTCGCGGCCCGGCGACAGTTCGGCGTCGGCCGGTTGTGTCATCGCGTTCCCTTTCTCATCTGTGCAGACCGCCCCTGATGCGACCGCGGGCATGACACCACCCCGGAACGCACGGCGCCGGGCCTGTGGCGGCCTCTCAGCTTCGCACGATCACCCTCTCATCCGCGCGGCCAGTCGTTGAGCGTATCGCGGTAAAGGGATTCGACCACGTCGATGTGCGGTTGCAGATCAGCCGGGTCCCAGTCGGCGACGTCGATGGGGGGCAGGACCGCGATGTCCACGGTGCCCGAGCGCACCAGCTTGGCGCCCTTGGCCATGAGCTCGCCGGCATTGCGGATGACGATGGGGACGACGGGCACGCCGGCCTGGATCGCGATGTGGAAGGCGCCCTTCTTGAACCGGCCGATCGACGGGGTCAGCGAGCGGGTGCCCTCGGGGGAGACGACCAGCGACGTTCCCGACCGCAGGGTGTCGACCACCGGCCGCAGCGCTTCTTTGGCCTTGTCGGTGTTCCGCCGGTCCACGAAGGTGGCCCCGGCGATGCGGAGGGGCGGTCCGAACAGCGGGTTGGTCGCCATCTCCTTCTTGGTGACCCCGGTGAACCCCTCGCGCAGCACCCGGGCGATGAGCACGGTGTCGAGGAAGCTCTGATGGTTGAAGATGAACACCGCCGGCCGCGTCTTCCATGCGTTGTCCTCGCCACGGATGTCCACGCGCACTCCGGCGGTCGCGAGCATCGTCTCCGGCGCGATGGCGGACACGGCATCGATGCCCAGACGGCGGTCGAGGTTGAGCAGGCCCAGCCCCACCCCGGCGCCCACCGACCCGGCCAGCGTGCCCAGCGACGCGGCGGTGCGTGCGAGGTCCTTGACGTTGTACGCACCGCGCGGCCGGAACCGCAGCACCGGCCAGCCGTGTTCGTCGGCAGCACGTGTGAGGTTCTTGTCCGGATTCACCGCCGTGGGGTGGCCCATGGTGGTGAGGAACTCGACGTCCTCGCCGCCGTTGGAATAGGTGAAGCTTGCGGCGGTGTCGATGCCGTGCGCGGCGGCGAACGCGCGTGCGGCCCGGGCCTTGCCGCTGCGCCACAGTGACGCGCCGTCCACCTTCCCTGTGAGGACCCCGTCCGCCACTTCGAGAGGCGTGAAGAGGAGGTGGTCCACGCCGAGCGCCTCGGCCGCGGCCTCGAACTGGTAGCGCGACGCCGATGACGCGATGACGAGGGTGTGTCCTTTGCGCTTGTGCGCTTCGATGAGCCGCCAGGCCTCCGGGTAGATCAGCCCGGCCAGGGTGTTCTCGAAGACGCCGCGCCCCACCTGCTGCAGCTCGTCCTCGGTGTGACCGGCCCACGCGCGGAAGGCGACGGCGACGAAGCGTTCGAACTCGGCCTCGCTGTCCGTGCCGCGCAGCCCGTTGACGGCCGTGCCGAGGAGTTCGCGCGGCCCCACCTTGCCGGCCGTCAGGCGGTCGCGGAAGAAGTGCACGCCGGAATACCCGTGGACGATGGTGCCGTCGAAGTCGAACATCGCCGCCACGCCGGGGCCGTCGGGGGCGGCGGCGATGCGTGCCAGCGCCCCGTCGAGCGGCCGGGTCGCGGTGCCGATGGTGGTGTCGTCGGCGGTCACGGTTGTTCCTTCCGGTTGGAGACGTCGAGGGACTCGGTGACGGCCAGCGCCCTGCTGATCGAGCGCAGCTGCTCCGCGAACTGTTCACGTCCGCCCGTCAGCTCCTGTCCGCCGGGGCCCAGCAGGCCGCGGTTGTCGGCCAGCTGGACCGCGGCGGCGAACAGTTCCAGCGACAGCGACTCCGGTCCGTACAGGCGCCCTTGCAGCAGCATCTGGCGGCCCACGGCCGAGCATTCGGTGAGGAATGCGGCACGGTCGAACGGCGTTTCGGGCGGCCTGGCCGCCAGCCGCTCGGCGACCACCAGCTGGGCGCCGAAAAACGAGCGGAGCGTCCGGTGCGCCATGAAGAAGCCGGTGCCGACAAGCCGCTCGAGCACCACGTCGGCCGACGGCATCGCGCTGCGCCACTCCGGGGCCACCAGTTCGAGCTCGGCGGTCAGCTCGGCCTCGAAGGTGTCGCGTTCAGGAAAGAAGAACTCGAACTTCAGCAGGTCGCGCAGCCGCTTGGACTCCTCCCAGCCGGCGCGGGCCGGATCGCTGTAGGCGCTCTGGTGCGCGTGCACGATGGCCAGCTCGAGTATCGCGCGGTTGACGAACCAGTGGATGCCGCTGTTGCGGTAGAAGGCGGCGACGATGTGCTGGCCCGGTTCGATGGCGTAGACGGGCTCGACACCGCCGTCGTAGACGGTGACGACACCGCCGTCCGCCAGCCGGCGGAGAACGTTCGCCAGCCCGGCGTCGGTGTCGAGGACGGAGAGTTCACCCTGGGGGATTCCGCGCCGGTCCAGGTATTCGCGGACGGGCGCGATGATGGCGGCCACCTCGCTCAGTGTCAGCGCGCGGTCGCGGACGCCCAGCAGCGCCAGGGTGACGAGCGAGTTGATGGTGACCGGGGTGGCCCGGTTGATGCCCACCGCCACCTCGATCCCCGTCTTCTGCAGCGCCAGGCGGGCGCGGGCGTCGTGCTCGCCGGGCGTGTCCCCGGCGTCCGGTACGGGTGCCAGGTCCGGGTCGCCGGAGGCGGCGAGGTGGTCGCGCAGTGAGATCGGATCGCCGAATCGCACGTACACGTTCCCCGCGCGCCGCTGCTGCCCGCGGGCATAGCGGGCCATCCACTTGAGCCCCTCCGGCTGCTTGGCTGCGCCCATCTGCTCGGCGGCCACCGCGCCCACCTCGGCCATGCGCTCGTAGGTGATGGATACCGGAACGAGGAGCGCGTCGTCCACCCTGCCGCTGCGCACAGAGTTCGCGACGTAGGCGAGCAGACCGTACTTGGGTTTGCGGAGCTTGCCTGTGCGGGTGCGCCCGCCTTCGAAGTACCACTCCAGGTTGAACCGCTTGGACAGCAGGTGGGCGAAGTACTCCTCCAGCGCGGCCTTGTAGATGGTGTCGTCGCCGAAGCTGCGCCGGATGAACACGGTGCCGGTGCGCTTGGCGATGGCGCCGATCGGCCAGAATTGCAGGTTTGCGCCGCCCAGCAGGTGGTTGCGCGGAAAGTCGTTGCGGGCCAGGACGTCGCCCAGGACGAACGCGTCGGCGTAGGACCGGTGCGACGGCAGGAACACCAGCGGCCGCGCCTTGTTGAGCTCGCGCAGTTCCGCCAGCCGCGATGCGTCGGCGTCCACCGTCCACGCGTTCCCGTAGAGCGGGTGCATGATCTGCGTGAAGACGTCGGAGACCAGGCGGCTCTGCACGGCGACGAGGCTGTCCAGGCTGGCCTGCGCGTGCTCCAGCGACTGCTTCTCCGTCAGGCCCTGCTCGCGGCCCAGCTCCTCGACGCGGCGCCGGAACCGGGGCGAATCCATGATCTGCTCGGCCACCACCCGCGGGACTTTGTAGCGCTCGCCGAGCAGTTCGCGTTCGCTGCGCGCGAGCGTCACGACCGCGGTGTTGACGATGAACCGCGCGAACGCGCCGGCCTGGGGCGTGGTCACCGTTCGCGGCGGCGCGGAGCCTGCAGAACCCGCCGGCGCCGCGGCGGCCGAGTCGGGCGAGCCGCCGTCTTCGCAGGCCGTGAGGGCCGCGTAGCGGGCCCGCAGCTCGGTCAGCGGCGCGGGCTCGCCGGTGACGACCCGCCAGCGGTCGGGGGCGGATTTGACGATGTGCCGCTGGATCAGCCGGTTGGGGTTACGTGGGTTGGTCAACGCGATGACGTCGCTGATGCGCGCGCTGCGGCTGCCGCCCCGCTCCGGGGGAAGCCAGGTGATCTTCGCGGGGAGCAGCAGCGGGTCGTCCGTGCGGTCCACCAGAGCGGCGGCCAGCCGACGTGCCGACAGCGGCAGGCTGCGCACGGCGGTGCCCGGCGCGATCCCGTCGTGACCAGGCGCGCCCTCGCTGAGCCATTGTTCGATCAGCCGGCGTTCCAGTGGCGTGGACGTCTGTGCCAGCACCACCGTCTCCGGACCCCCGGTACCCATCGATCCCTCCTCGCCGCGCCGGAACGCTCGTTTCGGCGGGGGAACCGCGTCGCCACCCGCCGCATCGATGAACCTACCGGGTGTGCGGGCGCTGGAACCCGGTTGCGCACGAATGCGCGGGCGACCGGCGGGCGCTGCGGGTAGGTTCCGAGGGGCGGGCGGCGTTCCCGGGGCGTGCGAGGTCAGGAGGCGGCAGATGGCGCTGGCAGTGGTGCTCGGGGGAGGCGGAGTGGCCGGGATCGCGTGGGAGGTCGGAGTGATCGCGGGTCTCGCGGAGGTCGGCGTGCACCTGGGCGGCGTCTCCCGGTTCGTCGGGACCTCGGCGGGCTCGGTGGTGGGCGCGTCGCTGGCGGCGGGGGTCGACGTGGCGGAGATGCTCGAGGAGCAGCGCAACCCGCGGACGTCCGGTGGCGACGGCGCCCGCGCGGACAGGACCCCGCTGACGGCGGACTCGGACGCGTGGGCGGAAGTGCTGGGCACGCCGGGCACCCGCGACGAGTTGCTGCGCCGCATGGGCGCGCTGGCGCGGGCCGCGCAGACCGTGCCGGAGGGGCCGTACGTCGCGTCGATGACTGCCATGGTGCCCGGCGCCTGGCCGCAGGACGTGGACCTTCGCGTGACGGGTGTGGACGCGCAGACGGGCGCGGTGCGCGTGTGGGACCGGTCCTCCGGCGTGGTGCTAGCGGATGCGGTGGCCGCCTCGTGCGCGGTGCCGGGTGTTTTTCCTTTGGTCACCGTCGACGGCCGGCAGTACTTCGACGGCGGGATGGCCTCGCCCACGCACGCCGGCCAGGCCGCCGGATGCACCGAGGTCCTCGTCGTCGCACCGTTCACCGTGTCGCTGGCAGGGCCGGGCCTCGACGCTGAACTCGCCGAGCTGGGGGCCACCGTGCGCAGCGCGGTGATCGACCCGGATGCCGCGTCGCTCAACGCCATCGGGGTCGATCCGATGGACCCGTCCACGCGGCGGCCTGCGGTGGACGCTGGTCTGCGGCAGGGCCGTGCCGAGGCGATGCGCGTGGGCATCGCGCTGTCGCTGTAGGTCGGTGTCCGGGGGAAGCGCGGGCGACGCGTACCCTGTCCGCGTGCCGGAGCGCAGTTCAGTGGAGGTGTCCGCGCAGGCGGGGCCCGTAGCGGGACGCCGCCCTGCGCGGTGGGCGGCCGCGTGTACCGCCCTGCTGGGCGCGCTGGCACTGCTGCTGGCGGGCTGCGTCACGAACAACGACGGCACCGTGCCGGAGCGCACCCCATTGCACATCGAGCCGGTCCCGTCCATCGCCGCACTCGTGCCGCAGCAGATCCGCGCCGCCGGCCGGCTGGTGGTGGGCACCAACCCGCCGTACGCGCCCAACGAGTTCAAGGATCCGTCGGGCACGATCGTCGGATTCGACGTGGACCTGATGAACGCGGTTGCGGCGGTGCTCGACTTGACAGTGCGCTACGAGCAGGCCGACTTCGACAAGATCATCCCCGCGGTCCAGGCGGGCACGTACGACCTGGGCATGTCGTCGTTCACGGACACGCTCGAGCGGGAGAACGCCGTCGACTTCGTCACTTATTACCGGTCCGGCATCCGGTGGGCGCAGAGGACCGGCGACCACATCGACCCCGGCGACGCCTGCGGCCTGCGCGTCGCGGTGCAGACCGGGACCACTGAGGACATCGTGGAGGTTCCCGAGGCGAGTGCGGCGTGCGAGGCGGCGGGCAAGCCGCCCGTGCACAAGATCAAATACTTGAGCCAGGCGGACGCCACCAACGCGTTGCTGCTCGGCCGGGTCGACGCGTTCTCCGCAGACCTGCCGGTCACGGCGTACGCGATCAAGCGCGCCGACGGCCGTCTGGCCTTCGCGGGCCCGGTGAAGGATTCCGCGCCGTACGGCTGGCCGGTGCGCAAGGGCTCGCCGTTGGGGCCCGCGCTGCAGGAGGCGATGCAGTATCTCATCGACAGCGGCATGTATCGCACCATTGCCGACGACTGGGGAGTGGAGGCAGGAATGATCACGACCTCGCGAATCAACGCGGCCGCGTGATGACCGGTCCCGACGAATCCCGGTCCGGCTCGCGCAGCACGGTGGCGGCGGAACCGGCTCCCATCCGGGCCGTGCCACTGCGGCGCCCGGGGCGCTGGGCGGCGGCCGTGATCATCGTGGTGCTGTTCGCGTTGTTCGTCTACGGCGCTGCCACCAACGAGGCGTACGGGTGGGGCACCTACGGGCGTTACCTGTTCGATGAACGCATCAGCAGCGCCGCGTGGAACACCGTCCAGCTGACGGTCCTGTCCATGGCGCTCGCGGTCGTTCTGGGCGTGGTGCTCGCGGTGATGCGGCTCTCGCCCAACCCGGTCCTGCGCGGCTCGTCGTGGCTGTTCGTGTGGTTCTTCCGCGGCACACCAGTATATGTGCAGCTGGTGTTCTGGGGGCTGTTCCCGGCCATCTACAAGCGGCTCGACGTGGGGATCCCGTTCGTCTACCAGTTCACGCACATCGACCTGCAGGACCTCAATGCGGCGTTCGTCTTCGCGATCGTCGGGCTGGGGCTCAACGAGGCGGCGTACATGGCGGAGATCGTCCGCGCCGGCATCTCGTCGGTCAACGAGGGCCAGACGGAGGCGTCGATCGCGCTGGGGATGACCTGGTGGCAGACCATGCGGCGTACGGTGCTGCCGCAGGCGATGCGAGTGATCATCCCGCCGACCGGCAACGAGTTGATCGGCATGCTCAAGACCACGTCGCTGGTGAGCGCCGTGCCATACACGCTCGAGCTCTACGGCCGTCAACGCGATATCGCCGGGGTGATCTTCGAGCCCATCCCGCTGTTGCTCGTCGCCGCCACCTGGTATCTGGCGATCACGAGCGTGCTCATGATCGGGCAGCACTTCCTGGAGAGGCACTTCTCCAAGGGGGCCAGCCGCACGCTCACCCCACGCCAGCGGAGGGCGCTTGAACGTGAACAGGCCGAGGCGACGGGGGCGCACTGATGACGAGGGACGAGGGGACCACGCGGGACGAGGGGACCACGCGGGACGAGGGGACCACGCGGGACGAGGGGACCACGCGCGCGGGGGAGCAGGCGCCGCCGATGGTGCTCGCCGATCAGGTCTGCAAGAACTACGGGGCGCTCAAGGTGCTCAAGGGCGTCTCGCTCGAGGTGCAGCGGGGAAAGGTGCTGTGCCTGATCGGTCCGTCCGGCTCCGGCAAGTCCACTTTTCTGCGCTGCATCAACCACCTCGAGAGGGTCGACGCGGGGCGGCTCTATGTGGACGGCGAGCTGGTCGGCTACAGCGAGCGCGGCGGCCGCCTCTACGAGCTGCATCCCGCGAAGGCGGCTCGGCAGCGTCGCGAGATCGGCATGGTGTTCCAGCACTTCAACCTGTTCCCGCACCGCACCGCGCTGGAGAACGTGATCGAGGCGCCCATGCTGGTCCGGAGGCTACGCAGGAAGGACGCCGTCGAGAGGGCTTCCGCACTGCTCGCGCAGGTGGGCCTGGCCGCCAAGGCCGACGCCTACCCCGCGCAGCTCTCCGGCGGCCAGCAGCAGCGGGTGGCCATCGCCCGGGCACTGGCGATGGAGCCCAAGCTGATGCTCTTCGACGAACCCACGTCGGCGCTCGACCCGGAGCTGGTGGGCGAGGTTCTCGGGGTGATGAAGAACCTCGCCGCCGCGGGTATGACGATGGTGGTGGTGACCCACGAGATGGCGTTCGCCCGCGAGGTGGCGGACACCCTGGTGTTCATGGACGGGGGAGTGGTGGTGGAATCCGGGCCGCCGCGCGCGCTGCTCGAGAACCCGCAGCACGAGCGCACCCAGGCGTTCCTGTCCAAACTGCTCTGAGGGGCGCGTGCTCCGGTCCCGCGTCACTCCGGCTTGCGGCAGCAGAAGATCGCGGTGCCCGGGAAGAGGCGTCCGCGCAGCGGGCTCCACTGGCCCCATTCGCGTTCGAGGTGCTCCGGCCACTCGGGTTCCACGATGTCCTCGAGCACCAGGCCGGCCGCGGTGATCTCGCGGACCCTGTCGCCGATGGTCCGGTGGTGCTCCACGTAGATCGGCCGGCCGTCGTCGTCGACCTCCACGTACGGGGCGCGGTCGAAGTACGGCACCGCCGCAGTGAGGCCGACGGGGCCGGGGTCGTCGGGGAACACCCAGCGCATCGGGTGGTTGACGGAGAACACCCACCGGCCGCCGGGGCGCAGTGCCCGCGCCGCCTCACTCATCAGGCCCGCGGAGTCGGCGACGAAGGGCACCGCGCCGAACGACGAGCACACCGCGTCGAAGCTGTGGGTGCGCACCGGCAGGCGCTCGGCGCCGGCCTGGATCAACGGCACCCGTCGCCCACCCGCCCTCGCCTGCGCGCCGCGGCGCAGCATCGCCATCGACAGGTCCAGCCCCGCCACGTCCGCGCCCTGCGCGGCCAGCCACCGGGCGCAGGGCGCCGAGCCGCAGCCCACCTCCAGGATCCGCATGCCGGCCAGGCCCGCGGTGGGGCCGAGCAGCTGCGCGTCGGCCTCGCGCAGCCCCTCGGGGCACCAGAGGAAGTCGCCGTCCTCGGCATCGACACCGAGGAATCCGGCGTGGGTCCGGTGGTAGTCGTCGGCGTCGGCGTCCCACCAAAGCCGACTGGCCCGCTCACTGTCCCGGGAGCCCAGGTCAACGCGTATCACGTGACCTGCGCCCAGCGTGTCCTCGGCGCCCCGATGCCGGTCGGGCTCGCCGCTTCCGTCTTCGTTCGAATGCACATTTGCCTGCACGTACGCGACTCTAGTAATGTCGCGCGGTGCGCGTGTCCTCGGTTGGTCCACTGTGGGCGCGGGCCCGGAACGGGTCGCGGGGGACGCGCGCGACGGCTGCAGCATCGTCCCGGCGACGCCCGGGATACCATTGTCCCGGCAGCGCCCGGGATGCCACTTGACCGACAGATGCGTCGGACCGCACTGCAGGGCGTGCCGGCCAACACAACCACAAACCCCTTCGGAGCTACTCACCCAATGCCCACCTCTACTTCCACCTCGCCGCAGGTTGCCGTCAACGACATCGGCACCGCCGAGGACTTCCTCGCCGCAGTCGACAAGACGATCAAGTACTTCAACGACGGCGACATCGTCGAGGGCACCATCGTCAAGGTCGACCGTGACGAGGTGCTGCTCGACATCGGCTACAAGACCGAGGGCGTGATCCCCTCGCGTGAGCTGTCGATCAAGCACGACGTCGATCCCAACGAGGTCGTCGCCGTCGGCGACGAGGTCGAGGCCCTCGTCCTCACCAAGGAGGACAAGGACGGTCGGCTGATCCTGTCGAAGAAGCGCGCTCAGTACGAGCGCGCCTGGGGCACCATCGAGGAGCTCAAGGAGAAGGACGAGGCCGTCACCGGCACCGTCATCGAGGTCGTCAAGGGCGGCCTGATCCTCGACATCGGTCTGCGCGGCTTCCTGCCCGCCTCGCTGGTGGAAATGCGCCGCGTCCGCGATCTGCAGCCGTACGTCGGCAAGGAGATCGAGGCCAAGATCATCGAGCTGGACAAGAACCGCAACAACGTGGTCCTGTCGCGCCGTGCCTGGCTGGAGCAGACCCAGTCGGAGGTCCGCAGCGAGTTCCTGCACCAGTTGCAGAAGGGGCAGGTCCGCAAGGGCACCGTCTCCTCCATCGTCAACTTCGGCGCGTTCGTCGACCTCGGCGGCGTCGACGGCCTGGTCCACGTCTCCGAGCTGTCCTGGAAGCACATCGACCACCCGTCCGAGGTCGTCACGGTGGGCGACGAGGTCACTGTGGAGGTGCTCGACGTCGACATGGACCGCGAGCGTGTGTCCCTGTCGCTCAAGGCCACCCAGGAAGACCCGTGGCGCCAGTTCGCGCGGACGCACGCCATCGGCCAGATCGTGCCCGGCAAGGTCACCAAGCTGGTGCCGTTCGGCGCGTTCGTCCGTGTCGAAGAGGGCATCGAGGGCCTGGTCCACATCTCCGAGCTGGCCGAGCGCCACGTGGAGGTCCCGGATCAGGTCGTGTCCGTGGGCGACGACGCCATGGTCAAGGTCATCGACATCGACCTGGACCGTCGTCGCATCTCGCTGAGCCTCAAGCAGGCCAACGAGGACTACACGGAGGAGTTCGATCCGTCGCGCTACGGCATGGCCGACAGCTACGACGAGCAGGGCAACTACATCTTCCCCGAGGGCTTCGACCCCGAGACCAACGAATGGCTCGAGGGTTTCGACGAGCAGCGTCAGGCGTGGGAGGCGCGCTACCAGGAGGCGGAGCGCCGTCACCGTCTGCACACCGCGCAGATCGAGAAGATGGCGTCCGACGCGGCGGAAGAAGCCGCGGGCGGCGGCAGCTACTCGTCGGGCGGCGAGGACGACGATGCGCCGTCCTCCGCGTCGCAGCCGTCGAGCAGCCCGGCTCCGGCCACGTCCGGCGGTTCGCTGGCCAGCGACGAGCAGCTCGCCGCGCTGCGCGAGAAGCTCGCCGGCAACAACTGATCGACGCACGCCCCGGCGCACGCCGGCGGAATGCAGGCAGGGCCCCGGATCCGGATCGGATCCGGGGCCCTGCCTTGTGTGCGGACGCCGCCCCCGTCCCGGTGGGCGGCGCCCGCAGTGTGGAAGACTCGACGGCGTGCTGAGAGTGGGGTTGACCGGAGGTATCGGGGCGGGCAAGTCGACGGTGGCGAAGGTGCTGGCGCGCGCGGGCGCGACGGTCATCGACGCCGACGCGATCGCCCGCGAGGTCGTCGAGCCGGGCACGCGCGGGCTTGCCGAGCTGGTGTCGGAGTTCGGCGGCGAGATCCTCACCGGGGACGGCGCGCTGGACAGGCCGGCACTGGCGTCGGTGGCGTTCGCCGATGAGGCCTCCCGGCTGCGGCTCAACGCGATTCTGCATCCGCTGATCGGCGCCCGCACGCAGGAGCACATCGACGCAGCGCCCGCCGGATCGATTGTGGTGCAGGACATTCCGCTGCTTGTGGAGGGTGCGATGGGGCCGTTGTTCCACCTGGTGGTCGTGGTCGACGCCGACGAGGAGACCCGCGTGTCGCGGCTCGTCGGCAGCCGCGGGCTTGATGAGGCCGATGCCCGCGCGCGCATCGCCGCACAGGCCACTGAGGACCAGCGGCGTGCGGCGGCCGACGTGTGGCTGGACAACTCGGGGCCCGCGGGCGCGTTGGATCCCGCGGTCGGGCGGTTGTGGGAGCACCGGCTGGAGCCGTTCATGCGCAACCTGGCTGCACGGGAGGCGGCGCGGCCCGCGCCGGAGGCCGCCGTCGCCGCGAACCCCGACGGCGCCGAGGGAGCCGCACGCCGCCTGGCGCAACGGTTGCGGGCGGCGCTCGGCGGCGACGCGGCGGAGGTCGCTGCGCACGCGAACGGTGCGGGTGTCGCGGCGACGGTGCGGGCGGCCGGTGATGTGACGGCCGACGTGATGGCCGACGCGATGGCCGAACGGATGCGGGGGGCGGGGCTCGTCCGGTCCGGCGCGTCGCGGTTTCGCAGCGCGGATCCGGGCGCCCCGGCGACGGTCGACGTCGTCGCGTAGGACCCCGGCACCCCCTCCGCGGCGGATCGGGCTCAATCGCGGAAAGCGATGGGTGTGCCGCGCGCCGCGAGCCACGCAGTGAGGTCGTGGCCGTGCGCGGCGATGCCGTCGACGGCGTCGAATGCGCGCAGCACCGCGGTCTCCGCCGCGCGTGCGGTCAGGAAACCGGCGGCGACGGCGTCGAAGAGCTCGTCGACGTCGAGCACCTCGGTGCACGTCCCGGTCCGGACCACCAGGTCCAGATAGTGGTCCTCGGAGGTCCACCTCCCGCCGTGGTCCTCGAACACGCCGACGTCCACGTAGTGGTCCTGGTCCTGTTCGTTGCCCGGGGTGAAGTGGAAGACCGATGCGCGCAGCCCCAGATCGGGGAGCAACCAGGACTCCAGATAGTGGAATCGGTCGTGGTCGGCCGGGCGCGCCATGTACAGGCCCCAGGGCATGGTGCGGTACTCGTCGACCGGCCGAATGAAGCCCTTGGGGTCGGTATTGGTCTGTGCGCGCAAGTCGAAGGTCTCGTGCTTGGGCGGGTGTGCGCCGGCTTGCGGGGCTCGGGCGGGTGCGTCGCTCATGGCACCGTCAGCATCGCACGGCTGCGGCCGCCCGGTGGGCACTTCCGCGCGGTGCGCGTCGCCGGCGATTCCGGCATTCTGGACGGGAACGCGGTGAACGGGAGGCGAAAGGTCGATGGACGGAGGGCAGGCGGCCGGCGCGCCGCCACATGACGGGGACGCGCAGCGGGCCGGGCGGGTGGCGGCGCTGCACACGTGGTGTGCGCGCTCCGTGGTCCCGGGTCCGGTGCCGGATCTGTCCGACCTGGCCGCGCTGTACATCGTGGCGGGGCGTTCCGGGGACGCGCTGCGCGAGGTGCTCACCGTGCGGGCCAGCGCGGGGATCGGGGTGCCGGCCATCGGCGATTACACCGGACTGCGCGACGATGCGGAACGGCTGCGTGCACTCGATGCGGGCGCGGTGGCGGCGCCGGGCGGGGCGCGCGCGATGCTGCGCAACCACCGCGTGGATCTGCTGCGCCGCCGGCTCGGAGCGACCCGGTCGCGGGTCGCGGCGTCGCTGGTGGTGCACGGGGGCGGGCTGCGTGGCGTACGGCGGGAACGACGCGAGGGCATCCATCTGACATTGGACCAGCGCGAGCAGGTGTTCGGGCTGTTGTGCTGGACCCCGGCGCCGGTGTCGCAGGGGCGTGGACGCATCGTCGGTTTCGGGCAGACGGCGGTGACCGATCTGGTGGACATGGCGGCGGCGAAATGGGATGCGGCGGCCGGCCGCAGGGCCGCCGCCAACCGGGTCGAGGGCCGTGCACGCGGCGGCGCCGCGGCCGCGGCGCCGGCGGCGCTGCAGCGCATCGAACGATGGGCGGG
>NZ_JAENKO010000058.1 GCF_016599145.1 Tomitella cavernea | reverse complement strand
CGCCGTCCGGCCGCCGCCCCCGCCGGCTTCGTCGCCGGCGGGGGCGGCGCCGTGCGTCGCCGGGCCCGGCCGCGCGGTACCGCCACGCTGACGCAGGTGGAATATCGGGAACAGCCGGTCCGGCGCGAGCCGCTGCTCCATCGCATAGCCGGGCCAATAGTGCACGATGTCCGCCCAGTACTGCGGGCGTTCGGCCTCGCAGACGCGATGCACCCGCATGGTCACCGCGCGCGCGCCGACGTGCACCTCGGCATGCTCGACAGCGCCGACGTTCCACGCCCAGGCGGGCGCCTCGGCGCGGCCCCAATTGGACCCGGTGACGATGAAGCCGTCGTCCAGCGGCACCGCCAGAAGTGCCGTCGTACGCGGGATGCCCGTGCGCCTGCCCGGCACCGTGATCTGCACCGACGGCAGTCCCGCGATGCCCACGAGGCTCATCCGGTTTCCGCTCCAGCGGCGCAGGAACGACTCGACCAGGATGATCGCCGGCGCCAGCCGCATCAACCACTCGTGCCGGCCCAGGCGGCGGGCGAGCGCCGAGAGCGGATTGCGGGGCCGGCGGGTGCGTGGGCTGGGTTCGCTGGGAGGCGTCATCTGTTGCCTTCATCTGGGCTGCGGGTGGGTCGGCGTGGACTGGTACGGGCGGGTCGGCGGGCGCCGGGGCACGCACGGCCACCACTGCGATCATGACATCTGTCATGCCCGATCCGTGAGCGACGGACGGGGTGTCGGCCGGGCGCGGGCGGCACGACCGGTACATGAACATCGCACCGGCAATACAGTTGCACGATCTGCGCAAACAATTCCGCGTCCGCGGTGGTCGCCGTGGACGGGTTGAGCATGACGGTGCGTCCCGGCGAGATCGTCGCGTTCCTCGAGCCCGACGGGGCGGGCAAGTCCACCACGATCGATATGCTGCTGGGCCTGCTGACACCCGATGCGGGAGAGGTACGGCTGTTCGGCGGGGACCCGTCCGCGGCAGTGGCGGCGGGGCGGGTGGCCGCGGTCCTGCAGAACGGCGGCCTGCTGCGCGACGTCGCCGTGCGGGAGACCGTCGAGCTGTTCGCGTCGCTCTTCACGTCGTCGCGCCCGGTCGACGAGGTGATGGTGCTGCCCCCTGCGGCTCGGATGGTCCGTCGTCGTGGCGGTGATCGTCGCGGCGGCCGTGCTCACGCACACCGTGCCGGGGTGGGAGAGCGAGGATCTTTTCCTGGAGCAGCTGGTCCTGAGCGCCGTGGCGGCGTGGGGGCCCGTTGATCACGCGCAACGACGAACTGCGCGAGGCGAGGGAGAGTCTCTCGGAACCGGCCGTGGTGGCGGAACGCGAACGCGCGCAGAGGCGGTGCTGCGGGCGGAAGGCAACGGCTGGCTGCGAAGGGCCGCGCAAGTGACGGGCCCTGCGGGTGTGATGGGGCTCGTCAGCCCCACAGCTGCACCAGCAGCACGTAGAGGCCCGTCCCGCCGATGATGCTGACGAGCGCGTTCGAGCGCCACAGGTGCAGCCCGATGCTCGCCGCCAGCGCCGCAGCCGCGGGCGCCGCGCCCGCGACGGTGAGCGGGGTTCCCGCCAGCGTGTACACGGTGAGGATCACCATGATGCCCACGGGCATGTGGGCTCCGAGAAACCGCAGCAGCGACGACGAGCGCACCGGAGCGACGAAGGCGAACGGCAGCGCGCGCAGACCGAATGTCACCACGAGGATCACCGTGAGTGCGCCGAGGAGGTATCCGGTGGACGGCATGGTCACGCGTCCCCCTCCCGGACGTCCGCCCCGTCGGGACTCCCGGAGTCCTGCGCCGACGGCCTGACCCGTGGCGCACTGCGCCGCAGCCTAGTGCGTCGCACGCCGTACCGGGCGAGCAGGACGACGGTGAACGCGCCCATCGCGACGACCAGGAACGCGCCGGAGGGGACGAACAGCGCGCCGATCGCGCAGGCGAGCGCCAGCACCGGTGTGGGGACGTCTCGGCGCACCCGGAAGGCGTCGACGGCGAGCACCGCGAACAGCGCGGTCAGTGCGAAGTCGAGCCCCTCCACCCGGCCGGGGATCGCCAATCCCACCAGGGCCCCGGCGATACCGCCGCCCACCCAGTAGAGCTGGCAGAACATCTGGATGCCCAGCACCCGCCCGCCGGTGAGCTCCGCCTCCGGACGGGTGGCGGTCACGGCGTACGACTCGTCTGTGAGCGCGTACATGCTGTAGGTCCGGGCGAGCGGTCCGCGGACCTTGTGCAACGGGAACGACAGGGCGTAGAAGACGTGGCGGAAATTCACCATGAACGCAGTCAAGGCCACCTGCGCCAGCGGCGTCATGGCGAGCAGCAGCCCGATGGCCAGGAACTCCAGCGACCCCGCGTAGATCATCATCGAGAACACCGGCGCCCACCACCACGCCAGTCCAGACTGGGTGAGAAGCACGCCGAAGGCCAGCCCCAGGGGGAAGAGGCCGAAGCCGACGGCGATGGTGTCCCGGAACGCTGCGGCCGTCGATGCGCGAGAGCCGCCGTCTCCGGGGTGCCTCCGTCCCGCATCGGATTCGGGCCCGGGTCTCGGCGCGGGCTGCGTGTCCGCTGCCGCGGTACGGGGGATGCGGAACCTCAGAACCGGCCCCCGCCACTGAATCCGCCCCCGCCGCCGCCGAACCCGCCCCCGCCGCCGTCGAACCCGCCCCCGCCGAACCCACCACCGAATCCGCCGCCCCGGCCGCCGCCGAGGATCGAGCCGATGAGGATGCCCCCGAGCATCGCGCCGGCCCCCGAGGAACGCCGCCCGCGGTAGCCGCCGCCATAGCCGCCATAGCCGCCGAACCCGCCCGGCCCGGACCAGTGGGTGAAGTCCCGCTGCGCGAGGCCTAGTGCCTGCTGGGCCAGGGCCGCCGCGGCGTGGGCCTCGCGCTGGGCCGCCTGCGGATCGGTGTCGCGCAGTCGCCGCGCCTCGTCGAAGTGGCGGTGCGCCTCCGACAGGCGGGTGCGCGGCTCCGGCCCGATGCCGCCCCGCCGTGGCGTGATGAAGTTCTCCGCGGCGTCCAGTCGTGCCCGCGCGCTGTCCATGGTCTGGTCCACCAGCGCTCGCGCCCGCCGGTTCTCCTGCACCCGGTCCGTGGTCTGCGCGTAGACGGTGTCCAGCGCCGCGTCCGCCTCGACCACCGCCTCGTAGGTGCTCAGCGGGTCCGACTCCTTGTGCTGCTGAGCGTCGGCCAGCGCGGCCTCGACGCGTGCGCGCGCATCGTCGAGCCGGACGCGGTTGGCCTCCACCCGGACCGCCCCCGAGACCGACAGGCTCCGGGCGGCATCCGCCCCTTGCTGCGCGTCGGCGAGTGTCGCCGTCATCGCCGCGACGGCATGCCGTATGTCGGATTCCGCAGAGTCGATTGCGTCGAGCAGGGTCCCCGCCTGGTCCAGGGCGCGCTCGGCAGTGCGGATGCCGCGTACCGCGTCGGTGGGATCGCCACCCGGGCCGGACACCGCCGCGCGCGCCGCCTCGAGCCCCTCGTCGGCGAAGTCGGCCTGCTGTTCGGCGATCGTGATGTTCGGCTCGATGGCGGCCAGGGCGGAGGCGGCGAACCGTGCCTGCAGATCCGCGAAGGTGGACCGGGCGCGCGGCAGACGGGCCTTCAGCGCGATCAGGCGTTCGGTGAGCGCGTCGAGGCGGGCAGGCGCAGTGATGACCAGGTCGCGCATCGCGTCGAACGCGGCGACCTGCTCGTTCAGCGCGGCGTTGGCGCGGCCGGTGTGCACGAGCATGTCGGTGAGCATGCTGCGCCGCTGGTCCGGAGACTCGGGGATGGCGTCGTCGAGCCGCTGGCGGATGCCGAATGCCGCCGACAGCGCCCGCTGTGCGGCAGTGAGTGCAGAGCGGAACGGCTCCGTGGCGCGGGTGCCGAACTCCTCGGTGGCCACCCGCAGCTCCTCGGAACTCGTGCGCAACGCGTTGTCGGTCTCCACCAGCAGTTCCCGGGAGCGCTGGTCGAGCGCCTCGGTGGACAGTCCGGCGAGGTTCCGCGGGTCGGTGAGGTCGGTGTCGCGCGCCGCCGCGGCCTCGGCCCGCCGTCGGCGGCGCTTGCGGAGCTGCACCCACACCAGCGCACCGCCGATGATGAGCACGAGGATCACCACGCCCACGATCAGCGGCGCCGAGCTTGGCCCGTCGAGCGCGGAGGACAGGCCGCCCGCCCCGGCGATCGCCGCCCCCGCCCAGTCGTGCTCGCGGAGCTTCGGGACGATGTCGTCGTTCATGACGGAGGACAGTTGCGCGTCGCTCAGGCCGGTCACCGAGCCGGTGAAACCGAACGCGCCGTCGCCCGTGTCGACGGCGAGCAGCATGGTGTCGGATCCGAGGCCGCTCGCCGCCGCGGTCTGCCGCGCCCATTGCTCGCCGTCCATGCCATCGAAGGAGCCGGTGTATACCACCCACAACTGCACGTGGTGCTGCGCGAAGAGGTCGTCGACCGCGTTCTGCACGTCGCCGGCGCGGTCCCCGAGGGCGCCGGCGTGATCGGTGATCTGCTGGGGGAGGCGGAACGGGGCCTCCGCCTCCGCGGTGGCAGGCAGCGTGAGCAGCGCTGTGCAGGCGAGCAGGAACGCCACGGCCAGCACGGCCGCGGAGGCGAACGCCCGGCGGGGCGCCGGGGCCGACGCCGCGGCGGTGCGGGAAAGGCCCGTGGTCGGTGCGCAGGGGACGGGTCCGACTGTGTGGGGGTGGGCGGGACGCATACCCAGAACCTAGCCGTAAGACCGGGGTGATGGAGCGGCCCGGGGTGCGGCGTCGCGGCGCGCGCCGGTGCGCTGGCAGACTGGTCGGCGATGAACACTGGACTGGGGGTCGGCGGCACGCTGGCACGGTGGCTGCGTCGCGGAGTCGCGGGCGTGTTGATCGTCGGCGTGCTGCTGGTGGCCGGCACCGCATTCCGCGTGTGGCAAGTGGCCCGAATCGACGACCGGACGCCGACGGGGGCGATCCTCGTTCTGGGCGCCGCGCAGTACAACGGCACGCCGTCGCCGGTGTTCCAGGCGCGGCTGGACATGGCCGCGGAGCTGTTCGACGAGGGCGTCGCGCCCACGATCGTCACCGTGGGGGGAAAGATCCAGGGCGATTCCACCACCGAGGCGGAGGCGGGGCGGCAGTACCTGATCGAGCAGGGCGTGCCCGCCGACAGCGTGCTCGCAGTGGCGGTCGGGTCCGACACCCTCGGCAGCATCGACGCGGTGTCGGCCATGCTGCAGAGTCGGCGCGTCGACTCCATCGTGATCACCTCCGACCCGTGGCATTCGTTGCGGGCACGCACCATGGCACGCGATTCCGGGCTGGAGGCGACCGTCGCGCCCACCCGCAGCGGGCCGGCAGTGACCACGAGGTCTGCGCAGATCAAGGGCATCGTGCGGGAGACGGGCGCGCTGCTGTGGTATCAGCTCACCCACTATCAGGCCGACTTTCCTGATGTGATCAAGGAGTGACGGCGCCGGACGCGCGGGCGTCGGAACACGACGCCGCGAGCGGTGCACGCGGGACGCAGACGAGGGAAGGCCAGGTACGCCGGTGAGCGGATACACACCCGCAGACCTCGAGCGCATCGGGGACGAGGCGCCCAAGACGGCCGGCCTCACCGGAGCGGACGCGGAGCATCGGAGCGCGTTCTCACGCGACCGCGCCCGCGTCCTGCACAGCGCGGCCCTGCGCCGCCTGGCGGACAAGACCCAGGTGGTGGGGCCGCGCGAGGGCGACACCCCGCGCACGCGCCTCACCCATTCCATCGAGGTGGCGCAGATCGGCAGGGGCATCGCCGACGGCCTCGGCTGCGATCCCGACCTGGTGGACCTGGCCGGGCTGGCCCACGACATCGGCCATCCTCCCTACGGTCACAACGGGGAGCGGGCGCTCGACGAGGTGGCCGCGTCCTGCGGCGGGTTCGAGGGAAACGCGCAGAACCTGCGCATCCTCACTCGCCTCGAACCCAAGGTCCTGGGCCCGCAGGGGGAGGGGCTGGGGCTCAACCTCACGCGGGCGTCGCTCGACGCGGCGATGAAGTATCCGTGGCTGCGGCAGGCCCCCGGCGCCAAGTTCGGTGCCTACGACGACGACGCCGCGATCCTCGCCTGGGTCCGCCAGGGCGCGCCGCAAGGACGGCAAAGCCTGGAGACGCAGGCGATGGACTGGGCGGACGACGTCGCCTACTCGGTGCACGACGTCGAGGACGGGGTGATCTCCGGGCGCATCGACCTGCGCGCGCTGGCCGACCCCGCCGAACAGCGGGCGCTCGCCGCGATGGGCTGGTCGGAGTTCTCCGCAGTGGGGGAGAACGAGCTGATCGAGGCCGCGCAGAGGCTGTCCGTGCTGCCGGTGGTGCAATCGGTGGGCGTCTACGACGGCACCCTGCCCTCCTCGGTGGCTCTCAAGCGGATGACCAGTGAACTCGTCGGCCGGTTCACTTCGGCGGCGATCGCCGGCACGCGGTCCGTCGCAGGCAAGGGCAGGCTGACGCGCTATGACACCGACCTGCAGGTGCCGGCCGTGGTGGCGGCGGAGGTGCTGCTGCTCAAGACGGTGGCACTGCGGTACGTGATGTCGGATCCGGGCCACCGCAAGCGGCAGGACCGGGAGCGCGAGCGGATCCACAGGGCCGCCCAGTGGCTGTTGAGCACCGCGCCGGGGTCGCTGGATCCGATGCTGCGCGCCGACTGGGAACGCGCCCCGGACGACGCGCGCCGCGTGCGGGTGGTGGTGGACCAGATCGCCTCGTACACGGAGAGCCGGCTCGAGCGTATCGACCGCGATGGCCGTTCCGACCAGGCCGGCTGGGCATAGGGGCGCTCGGCGCCCGTTCCGAGGACTGACTCCCGCCGCGTGCGCGTGATCGGGCGCTCGCCGGGTGCAACGGGTGCTCGGGTCGCCGGGCGCATCAGGGCGCCTGCCCCCGTCGACTCCACGCCTCTACACTGCACGTGTGGCCGGCCGAATCCCTGAACGTGACATCGCAGCGATCCGAGAACGCGTTCGCATCGAGGACATCGTCGGCGAGTATGTGGCGCTGCGCAGAGGCGGCGCCGATTCGATGAAGGGCCTGTGCCCGTTCCACGACGAGAAGACCCCGTCGTTCCACGTGCGCCCCAACCACGGCCATTTCCATTGCTTCGGGTGCGGGGAGGGCGGCGACGTCTTCAGCTTCCTGCAGAAGATCGAGCACATCGGGTTCGTCGAGGCCGTCGAGCAGATGGCCGACAAGACCGGCTACCAGATCAATTACGAGGGCGGCGGCACGGCGATCCGCCGGGACCGCGGAACGCGCGCGCGGCTGGTCGCCGCCAACGCCGCGGCCCAGGAGTTCTATGCCGAGCGTCTTGCGCAGCCGGATGCGGAGGCGGCGCGCGCGTACCTGCGGGATCGCGATTTCGACGCGGAGGCCGCGCGGATGTTCGGCTGCGGCTATGCGCCCGCGGGGTGGGACACTTTGACCAAGCACCTGCTGAGCAAGGGATTCGAGTTCAAAGAGCTCGAGGCCGCGGGACTGTCCCGCCAGGGCAAGCGCGGGCCGATGGACCGGTTCCACCGCCGGCTGCTGTGGCCGATCCGCAGCCTGACGGGCGACGTCATCGGATTCGGCGCGCGCCGGCTGCACGAGGACGACCCCATCCAGGCCAAGTACGTCAACACGCCGGAGACGCTGCTGTACAAGAAGTCGCAGGTGCTTTTCGGGCTGGACCTGGCGAAGCGGGAGATCGCCAAGCGGCACCAGGCCGTCATCGTCGAGGGATACACCGACGTGATGGCGATGCATCTGGCGGGCGTGCCCACGGCGGTCGCTGCGTGCGGTACGGCCTTCGGAGGCGACCACCTGACCCTGCTGCGCAGGCTGCTGCTGGACGACAGTTACTTCCGCGGCGAGATCATCTACACCTTCGACGGCGACAGTGCGGGGCAGGCCGCGGCGCTCAAAGCGTTCGACGGCGATCAGAAGGTCACCGCACAGACCTTCGTGTCCATCGCGCCGGACGGGCAGGACCCGTGCGAGCTGCGCATGGCCGGCGGCGACGCCGCGGTGCGCGATCTCATCGCGCGCCGGGTGCCCATGTTCGAGTTCGCGATCCGGTCGATCATCGCCGGCATCGACCTGGACACGGAGGAGGGCAGGGTCGAGGCGCTGCGCAGGTCGGTGCCGATCGTCGCTCGCATCAAGGATCCTGCCCTGCGTGACGGCTACGCCACACGCCTCGCGGACCATTGGGTGGGCTGGCCGAACATCCCGCAGGTGGTGCGCCGGGTGCGCGAGGAGTCGCGCCGCGGCGGCCGGCGCGCGCCCGCGGGGACGGCGCGCCCGGGCCGGTCGGGTGTGGAGGACGAGCAGCCGCAGGAGGCGCCCGCGGTGCCGCGGCCGGACCGTCGCGACCCGGCGCTGTGGCCGCAGCGCGAATCCCTCAAGTCCGCGCTACAGGAGCCGGGCATCGCCGGGGCGGTGTTCGATTCGCTTCCCGCGGACAGCTTCACGCACCCGGCCTATGCCACCGTCCGTGCGGCGATCGAGGCGGCCGGCGGTACGGCTGCCGGGCTCGGCGGCGGGCAGTGGGTGGAGGCGGTGTCCGTGACCGGCGAGGGCATCGTCAGTGGCCCCGGCGACGGGACGCCGCGGATGACCGGTGCGCAGGTGCGCTCGCTGGTCTCCGAGCTGGCGGTGGAGGACATGCAGGTGGCGGAGGCGGACGTGCCCCGTTACATCGGCGGCGTGCTGGCCCGGTTGCAGGAAGTGTGGGTGGGCGAGCAGATCGCCGACCTCAAGTCGAAGCTGCAGCGCATGTCCCCGGCCGAGGACGCCGACGGGTATCGGGCGCTGTTCGGCGACCTGGTGGCACTGGAGCAGTACCGGCGGGGGCTGCTGGACCAGGCGGTGGGGGCGCGCGACGACGTGCCCATCGGCTGACCGTGCCGCCGGTCGTGAGAGGCCGGTGGTGACCGTTCGTGCTCACCTGCCCGCCGTCATCAGCGCTGTTCCTCCGCCTCCGGGATATAGACCGTGGTCTCGTCGTCGATCGACTCGATCCTTGTGAACCGCGGCTCGGTGCTCAGCGCCTCCGACAACCTTTGGCGGCCTGCGTCGAGGGCGGTGCGCGTGGCGGGGCTCTCCGCAATGGCCTTGGCCGCGCGGCTGATCTGCTCGTAGCGCCGCCGCCCCGCCTTGGTGCCCAGCACATAGCCGGCGCCCGCCGCGAACACGATCCCGATCATCGGCTCTCCTCCGTCGACGCGGGCCGGCCTCCTGCGCGGCGGCCGGCTCCCAGGTTCAGGCTCAAGGCCCCGGACCCATACTTCCAGCCAGGATAGTGGGTGCCGGAACCGGACGCCGCTCGCCGCATCGAGTGGAACCCGGGCGGCGGGCGGGGGCGATTTGGCATGCCGGGTGTGGTGTGCGCTAGAGTCTGTGATCGGCGCGGGCACCGCCTGTCGCCGGTGTGATCCCCCGTAGCTCAATGGCAGAGCATTCGACTGTTAATCGAAGGGTTACTGGTTCGAGTCCAGTCGGGGGAGCAAGCGAAACCCCCGGTAGATCATCGTATCTACCGGGGGTTTCGGCGTCTTCGCCACCGCCGCTCTGGCGCACTGACACGTGATGGCGGCCTTGGATGGAATCCTCGCGGCGAGTGGGAGGAATGCGATGAACGGGCGGGCGCCGGCAAGGATTACCCGACGCCGCCGGGATGCACGTCGCCGTACGCGCCCACGTGGATCGCGAAGATGGTGCGACGAAAAGACGAGGCGTAGTCCGGCGGCGTAGGGCGTAGTCGAGTGGTCCAGAGCGAAGCCGCATGGCATCGAAACCGCTCGAGACCCGTCGCGGACCGGTATCGAATGTGGGGCAGGTGGGGCTCGAACCCACGACCTGACGGATTATGAGTCCGCTGCTCTGACCAGCTGAGCTACTGCCCCCGGCGCGTGCAGCATCACAGTACAAGACGGCCACCGGCGGTCGGCCACGGGTGTGAAGCGCCCGCATCCGGACGTCCGGGTGTCGCCACAACACCCGATTCGCGAGATACTTAGGTGCACGATGCATTGAGTGCGGACTACCGTGGGCCCGGCCCCGAGACCGCGAAAGTCGATAGAGGAAGGTCGGGCATGACGGCTCCGACACGGCAGACACGCAGACACGCCCGCGCTGAACGCGACACCGGCAAGCCGCACTACAAGTGGATCGTCCTGTCGAACACGACGCTCGGCAGCCTGATCGCCACCATCAACTCGTCGATCCTGCTGATCGCCCTGCCGGACATCTTCCGCGGGCTGGGCGTGAATCCGCTGGAGCCGGGCAACACCAGCCTGCTGCTGTGGCTGATCATGGGCTACCTCGTGGTGACGGCCGTGCTGGTGGTCAGCTTCGGCCGCCTGGGGGACATGTTCGGCCGCGTGCGGATGTACAACGCAGGGTTCGCGGTGTTCACGCTGTTCTCGGTGATGCTCTCGGTCACCTGGATGGGCGGCACGGCGGGGGCGTGGTGGCTGATCGTGATGCGCGTGCTGCAGGGGGTCGGCGGTGCGATGCTCATGGCCAACTCGTCCGCGATCATCACCGACGTGTTCCCCACCAACCAGCGCGGCCTGGCGCTGGGCCTCAACGCGGTCACCGCCATCGCCGGCTCGTTCATCGGGCTCGTCCTCGGCGGGGTGCTGGCCCCGATCAGCTGGCGCCTGGTGTTCCTCGTGTCCGTGCCCATCGGCCTGTTCGGCACGGTGTGGGCCTATCTGCGACTGCACGACACCGGCATCCGTCAGCGCACCAAGCTCGACCCGTGGGGCAACCTGACGTTCGCGGTGGGCCTGATCGCCGTGCTCGTCGGCATCACCTACGGCATCCAGCCGTACGCCGGGCACACGATGGGATGGTCCAACCCGTGGGTGCTCACGGCCCTGATCGGCGGGGGCGTCGTCCTGGGGATCTTCTGCCTCGTAGAGACGAAGGTCGAGGAACCGATGTTCCGGCTCGGCCTGTTCCGGATCCGGGCGTTCACCGCGGGCAACCTGGCCAGCCTGCTGTCCGCCCTGGGCCGCGGTGGTCTGATGTTCATCCTCATCATCTGGCTGCAGGGGATCTGGCTTCCGCAGCACGGGTACAGCTTCGAGTCGACGCCGCTGTGGGCGGGCATCTACATGGTCCCCATGACGATCGGCTTCCTCGTGGCGGGACCGGTATCCGGGTGGCTCAGCGACCGCTTCGGCGCCCGACTGTTCGCCACCGGTGGCATGGTCATCGCCGCCGCCACGTTCGTGCTGCTCATGGTGCTGCCGGTGGACTTCGTCTACTGGCAGTTCGCCGTCATCCTGCTGGTCAACGGGCTGGGTATGGGCCTGTTCGCGGCGCCGAACCGGGCCGGCATCATGAACAGCCTCCCGCCGAACCGCCGCGGGGTGGGGGCCGGAATGTCCACGACGTTCCAGAACGCCGCCATGGTGCTCTCGATCGGCATCTTCTTCAGCCTCATCATCACCGGCCTGTCGCATTCTCTTCCGGACACGCTCTCGTCCGGCCTGATCGCCCAGGGTGTCCCGGCCGTCAAGGCGGACCAGATCGCGGCCCTGCCGCCGGTGGCGGTGCTGTTCGCCTCGCTGCTCGGGTACAACCCCATCGGCTCGCTCCTGGGCGGCGACGTGCTCGCGCAACTGCCGCCGGGGCACGCCGAATACCTGACGGGGCGCAGTTTCTTCCCGCAGCTCATCTCCGGCCCGTTCGCCGACGGGCTCGCGGTCGCGTTCGGATTCGCGATCGTCGCCTGCCTGATCGCCGCCATCGCCTCGTGGCTGCGCGGCGGCCAGTACGTCTACTCGGAGACGAAGACCGAGACGATAGTGCCCGCCGGTACCGGCGGGCCGGAGGACGCCGCCGGCTCGGACGGAACGGCACCGGAGGCCGGCGGCCCCGTCGCGTGGGCGCCGGCAGCCGACGACGGGGGCGCGACGTCGTCCCCGGCCGCGGCCCGTGACGCTCCCGCGGCGCACTCGTCTCCTACGCTGTGACTGTGGAGCGACTCGATCGGGACAATCGGCATGCGGGCGGCGACGGAGCGGTGGGCGCGCGCCGCGGTGCGGAGGATCGTGCGGCGGCGTTGCGGAGGATCGACGCGTGGCCGGTGGACAACGCCGCGGCCGCGCTGGTCGCCGCGGACGGCGCGGTGTCGGCGCGCGGCCCGGTCGACGCCGTGTTCGAGCTGGCCTCGGTGACCAAGCTGCTCACGGCCATCGGGGTCCTGCTCGCGGTCGAGGAAGGCGCGGTCGAACTCGACGTGCCGGCCGGCCCCCCGGGGTCCACCGTCCGGCATCTGCTGGCGCACGCGTCGGGCCTGGCGTTCGACGAGCACCGCGTGCGCGCGGCGCCGGGGGAGCGGCGGATCTATTCGAGCGCCGGCTACGAGGTGCTGGCGGAGCTCGTCGCGCGGGAGACGGGCATCGGTTTCGCCGAGTATCTCGCCGAAGGCGTCTTCGCCCCGTTGGGCATGGCGGATACGGTCCTGCGGGGCCCCGCGGGACACGGGGCACGCTCGACGGTCGCCGACCTCGCACGCTTCGCCGCCGAGCTGCAGCGGCCCACCCTCCTGGACCCGACGACGCTGACCGAGGCGACCACGGTCCAGTTCCCGGGGCTCGACGGGCTGCTCCCCGGGTACGGGATGCAGCGTCCCAACGACTGGGGGCTGGGCTTCGAACTGCGCGGCGGCAAGAGCCCGCACTGGACCGGCGGCCGCAACTCGCCGCACACCTTCGGCCACTTCGGACAATCGGGCACGTTCCTGTGGGTGGACCCGGCGGCCGGGTGCGCCTGCGTCGCGCTCACCGACCGCGCCTTCGGCGGCTGGGCCACACCGCTCTGGCCGGCTCTGTCCGACGCCGTCGTCACCGGAGGCGACGGGAAGGCTGCAGGCGACGGGAAGGCTGCAGGCGACGGGAAGGCTGCAGGCGACGGGAAGGCTGCCGGCGACGGGAAGGCTGCAGGCGACGGGAAGGCTGCAGGCGACGGGAAGGCTGCAGGCGACGGGAAGGCGACGGGAGGCGGCGCCGATGCCTGACGACCGCGGCGGCACGCAGACCCCGGAGGTCCCGGAGGAGAAGGAGCCGGACTACCGGTTCACGCTGGCCAATGAGCGCACGTTCCTCGCATGGATCCGGACGTCGCTGGGGCTGGTCGCCGGGGGTGTCGTGGTGCACCAGCTGGTGGAGCCGCTGCACGTGGAGGGGGCACGCACGGTCATCGCGCTCGGTTGCGTCATCCTCGCCATCGCTGTGGCGGCAGGCTCGTACTTCCATTGGCGCTCCGTGCAGCAGGCGATGCGGCGCAGCATGCCGCTGCCGGGATCCACTCTGGTGCCGATCCTGGCGTTGGGGGCCACGGTCATCGCGCTGTTCGCCGCGGTCACGGTGATCCTGCTATGACCGTGGCGGCCGATCGGCGGGCGGTCGCGGCGGGCAGGCCCGGCGCGACCGTTCCGGTGGCGCGGTGAGCTCCGCCTTCGACGATCCGGGGCTGCAGCCGGAGCGGACCGCGCTGTCCTGGCGGCGTACGGCGCTGTCGGCCATGGTGGTGGCCGCATTGATGCTGCGCCAGGCGGCGGAGGTCGGCTGGGGAAAGGCCGCCATAGCGCCTCTCGTCGGTGTCGGGATCCTGGTGGTGCTCGGTCTGGGCTGCTACCGGCGGGGCGACAGTCTGCAGAAGCACCGGCTCCATGAGGGCAATGTGCTCGCGCGCCGGCGGGTGATGGCGACCGTGTCGACCTCGGTGGTGCTGGGTGCTCTGGCGACCGGCGCCATCGAGATAACCGGCTACCACAGTTGACTGCTGCACAGGGGGAGGCGCGGCGTCACTGGTGCCACACGTTGCGCACTGGTAACTTGTACACCGCATAGCACACACGGCACCGGACATCCGTGCGAGACACGAGGTCGTTGGGGAAGACGTCCCTCGTCTACAACGGAGGTCTGCCGTGCGCAACCTGAACCAGTTCGCTGAAGCGACGAACGGCGTGGTGTACGTCCACTCGTCGCCCGCTGCGCTGTGCCCGCACATCGAATGGGCGCTGACCGGGGTCCTGGGCAGCGCCCCGGACCTGGAATGGTCGGCGCAACCGGCCGCTCCGGGGCTGCTGCGCGCCGAGATCGAGTGGGTCGGCCCCGTGGGCAGCGGCGCGCGCCTCGCCGGCGCCCTGCGCGAGTGGTCGATGCTGCGCTTCGAGATCACCGAGGACGCCAGCGAGGGCGTGGACGGCGAGCGGTTCAGCCACGTCCCCGGGCTGGGACTCTGGCGCGGCAGCACCAGCGCCAACGGCGACGTGGTCCTGGGGGAACAGCGGCTGCGCGCGATGCTCGCGGCAGGCGCTGACAGTCTGGCGTCCGAGCTCGAGACAGCGCTCGGCACGGCCTGGGACGACGCCCTGGAGGGTTTCCGCGGGTGCGGCGACGGCGGTCACATCACGCTGCTGGGCCGCGACGTCGGCTGATCGCCGTGCTCCGGCGCCCGGACGCACGGGCTGCCGCGGAAGGAAGGTCCGGGTAGGCCTCAGCCGCGCCCGCAGCGCAGCCGCCACGGCATCAACGCGGACTCCCACTGCACGGCGAGGGTCATCTTCGAGGCTCCCTCGGTGCGTTCCTCGAAGCGGATGGGAACCTCGGCGATCCGCAGCCCCTGCCGCACTGCGCGATGGTTCATCTCCACCTGGAACGAGTATCCGTTGCTCTCGATCTTGTCGAGGCCGACGGACCTGAGTGCGTCCGCACGCCAGGCCTTGAAGCCTGCGGTGGCATCGCGCACCCCGAGTCGCAGGATCGTGTCCACATAGCGGTTGGCCCCGCGTGAGAGCAGTTTGCGGTGCCAGGCCCAGTCCTCGGCGACGGATCCGCCGGCGACATAGCGCGAGCCCAGCACCACCGCGGCATCGGTGCGGGCGAGTACGTCGAGCATCTCCGGTATGGCGCCGACGGGGTGCGACAGGTCCGCATCCATTTGGATCACGACGTCCGCGCCGTCGTCGAGGGCACGCAGCATGCCTGCCACGTACGCGCGGCCGAGGCCGTCCTTGACCGTCCGGTGCAGCACGTCCACCTGCAGGGGGAGCGTGCCGGAAAGGCCCTCGGCCACCTGCCCGGTGCCATCCGGCGAGCCGTCGTCGACCACGAGCAGGCGCAGGGCGGGCAGCCCCAGTCCGGCGAGCCCGGCGGCCAGCCGCGGCAGGTTCTCGCGCTCGTTGTAGGTGGGGACGACGACGGTGACTCTCGGAGGGGTGTCGGGCACGGGGGTCCTTCGGTTGTCGGCTCGGCACGGCCCGTCGGTGCGTCAAGCGCGTCGATTCCGCGGGGACTGTGCGTCGGTGACTCGATCGAAAGACACCGTATACGGTGTCGGCGCGCGGTGAGGCCCTGGGCCGGTCGGCGGCGTGCCGCGCTTGCGACGGCGGGCCCCGCCTCAGCTCGCGGAGCTGTGACGGGGCCCGCCGTGCGGGTGCCCGTGTGCGGAGGTGTCCCGCGTCAGACCCGCCCGAACGCGAGCGACACGTTGTGCCCGCCGAACCCGAACGAGTTGCTGATCGCCGCGTCGAACGTTCCCTTGCGGGGACCGCCGGCGACCACGTCCAGGTCCACCTCCGGATCCTGGTTCTCCAGGTTCAGCGTGGGCGGGATGATGCCCTCGCGCAGGCTCATCAACGTCAGCGCAGCCTCCAGGGCCCCCACCGCCCCGATGGAATGCCCCAGTGCGCTCTTGGGCGCGTAGACCGACGGGTGCCCCCCGACTGCGGCTTGGATGGCCTTCGCCTCGGCGAGGTCGCCGACGCTCGTCGAGGTGGCGTGCGCGTTGACGTGTGCAATGTCGCCGGGGGAGATCCCCGCGTACTCGATGGCCTTCGACATGGCGCGGGCCGCCCCGGATCCCTCCGGGTCCGGAGCCACGATATGAAAACCGTCGGACGTCGTTCCGGCGCCCAACACGCGGCCGAGGACAGTGGCCCCGCGGGCACGCGCGTGGTCCTCGCGCTCGAGCACCAGCATGGCCGCCGCCTCGCCGAACACGAAGCCGTCGCGGTCCCTGTCGAACGGGCGGGACGCGGCCTCGGGGTCGTCGTTGCGGAAGCTCGTGGCGCGCATCATCGCGAAGCTTGCGATCGGCAATGCGCTGATGCGGTTCTCCACTCCGCCGGTGACCATGACGTCGGCCTCGCCCATGGCGATCATGCGCCAGGCCATGGCGATGGCCTCGGATCCCGAGGCGCATGCGGAGACGGGGGTGTGCACCCCTGCCTTCGCCCCGATCTCGAGCCCGATGGTGGCGGCGGGGCCGTTGGGCATGATCGCGGGGACCGCGATGGGCGAGACCTTGCGGTACCCCTCGGTCTCGAGCTTCGCGGTGTTCTCCAGCAGCGTCTCGATTCCGCCCATCCCGGTGCCGACGGCGACGCCCAGACGTTCGGCCTCCACCCCCGGGCTGCCGGCGCGGTCCCAGACGTCCCGGCCCAGCACCAGCGCGAGTTGCTCGATGTAGTCCAGGCGGCGCTTCTCGACCTTCTTGAGCGATTCGGTCGGATCTGCGGCGAGGCGCCCGGCGATGCGCACCGGCAGGTCCAACCGCTCGACCCACTCGTCGGTGAGCGTCGCGATGCCCGAGCGGCCGTTGAGCAACCCCGACCACGTGGACTCGAGGTCACCGCCGACGGAACTGGTGACCGCCATCGCGGTCACCACCACCGGGTGCAGCCGCAGACCGGCGTGCGTCACCGCAGCGGTCACTGAGCGTCGACCGAGGCGCCGCCCTCGGTTTCGAGCTTCTGGATGTACTCGACGATGTCGCCGACGGTGCGCAGGTTGGCCAGGTCCTCATCGGGGACCTTCACGCCGTACTTGTCCTCGGTCTGGACCGCGATCTCGACCATGGACAGCGAGTCGATGTCGAGGTCGTCGACGAAGGACTTCTCCATGGTGACCTCGGACGGCTCGATGCCGGTGACCTCTTCGATGATTTCGGCGAGGTTCTTGACGATCTCTTCCTGGCTGATGGCCACGGTGGTGGTCCCTTCTGTTCGTGTTCGTTGTGGTTCCGGGTTCCGGATCGGATGAGGATGCGCAGATCCGGGTGCGCAGTTCTTGGGGCGCGTCAGGCGGGCATCGACATGGCCTCGAGGTCCGCGGGGGCGTTGACGGCCACCGATGGCACGCCGCGCAGCGCGCGCTTGGCGATGCCGACCAGCGTGCCGGCGGGCGGCAACTCGACGATGGCGGTGACCTCGGCGTCGCGCAGGGCTGCGGAGCACAGGTCCCAGCGGACGGGGCGGGTGATCTGGTCGACGAGTCGCTGCATCGCGTCCGCACCGGTGGTGACCAGCGCGCCGTCCCTGTTCGACAGCAGCGGCATGGTCGGGTCCGACGGGGCGATCTGCGCGGCGACCTGGGCGAAGGCGTCGCGGGCAGGTGCCATGTGACGGGTGTGGAAGGCGCCGGCCACGGCCAGCGGGCGCAGGCGGGCGCGGGCGGGCGGCGCTGCGGCGAGCTCGTCGAGGGCCGCCCGCGTGCCGGCCGCGACGATCTGGCCGTTCGCATTGCGATTGGCGGGCGTGAGATCGAGCTCGGCGAGGCGGGCGAGGACCTCGGCCTCGTCGCCGCCCAACAGCGCAGTCATGCCGGTGGGCTCGATGGCGCAGGCGCGGGCCATCTCCTGTCCCCGCACCGCGGCCAGGCGTACCGCCTGTTCGTCGGTGAGGACTCCGGCGATGGCGGCCGCGGCGAGTTCGCCGATGGAATGGCCCGCGGTGATCGCGGAGCCGGCAGCGGAAGCGTCAGCGGGAGTGTCGTCGCCGGCGCTGTTGCCGTCGCGCAGCATCCGGTACGCGGCCAGCGCGGACGCCACGACCAGCGGCTGGGTGACGGAGGTGTCGGTGATCTCGTCGGCCTCGGCGACGGTGCCGAGACGGACGAGATCGATCCCGGCGACCTCGGACCACGCGGCGAGTCGGTCATGGACGCCGGGCGCCTGGAGCCACGGCGTCAGCATTCCGGGCTTCTGGGACCCCTGTCCCGGGGCGAGCAGTGCTTTCACGTAGTACAGACAACACTGTCGAGGGCGGTTTCCGGAGTGTCGACGGAAACGAACGTACACCGCTGAAATTGTAGGAACCATACAAAACCAGCGAGTTTGCACGCCCATCTGTCACAGTGGCCATTGTGTTACATCATGGGGAGAGTGTGACTGAAGTGGCGGATGTGAGCGGCTTGACCCCCGCTTTCATCATGCGGTGCACCGAAAACGCAACACGGAGGACGTACGCGTCGCGTGCATCGGCGGGGTCCCGCCCGGTGACGGTGGAGATCTTCCGAAGTCTGTACCGGACAGTATTTGGATGGACATACAACTCGCGCGCGCAGGCCTCGATCGAGCCACCGGTGTTCAGGTAACTGTCCAGCGTCTCGGGCAGCCCGCCGCCGCTGTCGAGCAGCGGCTGGACGACGAGACGGTCGAGTTGGTCGAGGGCGGACCTGTCGCCGATCAGCGCGCGTTCCGGCAGCAGGTCCGACGCGGGGACCGGCCGCGGCGCCGTCGGCCAGCCCACCGCGCTCTGGTACCCGCGCAACGCCTCGACGGCGCTCTCGTGCGCCAGGGCCAGTCCCGGCACCGTCGAACCCACCACCACCGGACCGTCGTCGAACGAGTCGAGCAGTCCGGAGATGAACGTCCCCCCGGCGAAGACCTCGCCGCTGACCACCACGACCAGCCGGTACCCCTGCACCACCGCCAGGACCGAGCGGCCGTCCGCGCGGGCGAGCGCGTGCACGCGCTCCACGGCCTCACCGCTGTAGTCGACGGCCGGTGCTCCGACGAGCACGGTCACCGGGGCTGTCGGCTGCCAGTTCAGGGTGGCCGCCTGCGAGAGCATGGCGGGGCCGGTGTCGCCGCGGACGATCGCGTCGACCACCATCGCCTCCAGCCGGGTGTCCCACGCGCCGCGGGACTCGGCCGCCGAGGCGTACACCGCCGCCGCGGCGAACCCGAGGTCGCGGCCGTAGCGCAGGACGGCCTCGGTCAGCGCGACCAGCTGGTCGTCGTCCCGGGCCATCAACGGCAGCCATTGCTCGAAGAACTCCATGGCCACGCGCACCATGTCGACCGTCTCGCTCAGGCGGACCTTGCGGGTCAGGTCCTGGGGCACCACGCGGAAGGCCTCCACCGTGGAGAAGATGTCGCCGTCGGGGTCGTGCAGCCAGTCGACGAAGTTCGCGACGGCCGTCTGCACCACCATCTGCACATCGGCACGCTGGGAGGCGTCGAGCGCCGTGACGAACGGAAGCTGCAACTCCATCGAGCGCATGGCCTCGACGGCGAGCCGCCGCGAGTTGCGCTTGATGCGCCGCAGCAGGGCCTCGGACAGGATCGATTCATGCGGCGCGCCGGTCATGGTTGAACGCTACCGTGGCCCGGCGCACCGGCCCGGGACGCCGCGGGGCGCCCCGGACCGGTACGCCGGCACGGAGGCCCGGTCAGACGGTATGAGGTGGCCGCTCGCGTGAGCGGTTGCGGGCCGGGGCCAGCCTGACGAATCCTCGTGGGTTACCAGGCAGGAGCCGCCTGCCCGGCCTATCCACAGTCGTAGGAGGCCCCGGCGAT
>NZ_JAENKO010000057.1 GCF_016599145.1 Tomitella cavernea | reverse complement strand
AGCAGGTGCGGCCGCAGTTCGCCTGGGAGTGTCCGGGTGGTGGTGGTTGTGCGTGTTCTTTGAGAACTCAACAGTGTGTCGATGAATGCCAGTGCCAAAATTTTTGGCATGTCATGCCTTGTCGTTGTGGCAGGGTGTGGCTGTTTTGCGGGTCGTGTCTTCCACTCCCTGTCGGGAGGTGCGGTCCGATGTTTTTTTGAAGCTAGGTTTGTTTTGCTAGTGGATTTCTCGATGTGATTTGACTGATTCGCCGTGTCGTCGGGGCTGCTGCTGTGTGTGGTGGTGTCCGGCGGGGTGGTGGGTTGAGAATCTTTCAACGGAGAGTTTGATCCTGGCTCAGGACGAACGCTGGCGGCGTGCTTAACACATGCAAGTCGAACGGAAAGGCCCCTTCGGGGGTACTCGAGTGGCGAACGGGTGAGTAACACGTGGGTGATCTGCCTTGCACTCTGGGATAAGCCTGGGAAACCGGGTCTAATACCGGATATGACCACATGCCGCATGGGGTGTGGTGGAAAGCGTTATGTAGCGGTGTGAGATGGGCCCGCGGCCTATCAGCTTGTTGGTGGGGTAATGGCCTACCAAGGCGACGACGGGTAGCCGGCCTGAGAGGGCGACCGGCCACACTGGGACTGAGACACGGCCCAGACTCCTACGGGAGGCAGCAGTGGGGAATATTGCACAATGGGCGCAAGCCTGATGCAGCGACGCCGCGTGAGGGATGACGGCCTTCGGGTTGTAAACCTCTTTCAGTGCCGACGAAGCGGAAGTGACGGTAGGTACAGAAGAAGCACCGGCCAACTACGTGCCAGCAGCCGCGGTAATACGTAGGGTGCGAGCGTTGTCCGGAATTACTGGGCGTAAAGAGCTCGTAGGCGGTTTGTCGCGTCGTCCGTGAAAACTCGCAGCTTAACTGTGGGCGTGCGGGCGATACGGGCAGACTTGAGTACTGCAGGGGAGACTGGAATTCCTGGTGTAGCGGTGAAATGCGCAGATATCAGGAGGAACACCGGTGGCGAAGGCGGGTCTCTGGGCAGTAACTGACGCTGAGGAGCGAAAGCGTGGGGAGCGAACAGGATTAGATACCCTGGTAGTCCACGCCGTAAACGGTGGGTACTAGGTGTGGGGCCCTTCCACGGGCTCTGTGCCGTAGCTAACGCATTAAGTACCCCGCCTGGGGAGTACGGCCGCAAGGCTAAAACTCAAAGGAATTGACGGGGGCCCGCACAAGCGGCGGAGCATGTGGATTAATTCGATGCAACGCGAAGAACCTTACCTGGGTTTGACATACGCCGGATCGCCGTGGAGACACGGTTTCCCTTGTGGCCGGTGTACAGGTGGTGCATGGCTGTCGTCAGCTCGTGTCGTGAGATGTTGGGTTAAGTCCCGCAACGAGCGCAACCCTTGTCCTGTGTTGCCAGCGGATTATGCCGGGGACTCGCAGGAGACTGCCGGGGTCAACTCGGAGGAAGGTGGGGACGACGTCAAGTCATCATGCCCCTTATGTCCAGGGCTTCACACATGCTACAATGGTCGGTACAGAGGGCTGCGAGACCGTGAGGTTCAGCGAATCCCTTAAAGCCGGCCTCAGTTCGGATTGGGGTCTGCAACTCGACCCCATGAAGTCGGAGTCGCTAGTAATCGCAGATCAGCAACGCTGCGGTGAATACGTTCCCGGGCCTTGTACACACCGCCCGTCACGTCATGAAAGTTGGTAACACCCGAAGCCGGTGGCCCAACCCCTTGTGGGAGGGAGCCGTCGAAGGTGGGATCGGCGATTGGGACGAAGTCGTAACAAGGTAGCCGTACCGGAAGGTGCGGCTGGATCACCTCCTTTCTAAGGAGCATCAAGTGCCTCATTGGCCGCCGTGCGTGTGGTCTGGGGTTGCTCATGGGTGGACACTGGCTGCGCTTTGTTGCAGGAGCTTTCGCGTGGTTCGCCGTGTGTCGGTGGGTTGCGTGGGGTGGGGGTGCTAGTCGGCATGCTGTTGGGCTTTGAGGGAACACGTCACGCGTGTGTGTGGTGGGTTGTCTTGATGTGATGCGCCGGCGGGCCTGTCGGTGGTCTCGTGTGGTTGTTCCGGGTGTTGTGTCCGGGGTGGTCGTGCGGGGTGGCGGGCTGGTGGGTGTGTGTGTTGTTTGAGAACTGGACAGTGGACGCGAGCATCTTTGATCTTTGTGTTGTAAGTGTGTAAGAGCACACGGTGGATGCCTTGGCACCAGGAGCCGATGAAGGACGTGGGAGGCTGCGTTAAGCCTCGGGGAGCTGTCAACCGAGCTGTGATCCGAGGATGTCCGAATGGGGAAACCCAGCAGCGGTGATGCGCTGTTACCCGCGCCTGAATGTATAGGGCGTGTGGAGGGAACGCGGGGAAGTGAAACATCTCAGTACCCGTAGGAAGAGAAAACAATATGTGATTCTGTGAGTAGTGGCGAGCGAAAGCGGATGAGGCTAAACCATGCGCATGTGATACCCGGCAGGGGTTGTGTGTGTGGGGTTGTGGGGCTGCGATGTGCCGGTGCTGCCGTGCCGGCGGGTAGTTGGAGAAAACACATGGTTAGCGGAAGTGGTCTGGGATGGCCTGCCGTAGTGGGTGAGAGTCCCGTACGTGAAAGCTGTGTGTCTGCCTTGTCGTGGTGCCCGAGTAGCAGCGGGCCCGTGAAATCTGCTGTGAATCTGCCGGGACCACCCGGTAAGCCTGAATACTCCCTGGTGACCGATAGCGGATAGTACCGTGAGGGAATGGTGAAAAGTACCCCGGGAGGGGAGTGAAAGAGTACCTGAAACCGTGTGCTTACAATCCGTCAAAGCCTGCGCGTAGTTTGGTCTGCGGTGGGTGATGGCGTGCCTTTTGAAGAATGAGCCTGCGAGTTAGTGGCATGTCGCGAGGTTAACCCGTGTGGGGTAGTCGTAGCGAAAGCGAGTCCGAAGAGGGCGTTGAGTGGCATGTTCTAGACCCGAAGCGGAGTGATCTACCCATGGCCAGGGTGAAGCGACGGTAAGACGTCGTGGAGGCCCGAACCCACTTAGGTTGAAAACTGAGGGGATGAGTTGTGGGTAGGGGTGAAAGGCCAATCAAACTCCGTGATAGCTGGTTCTCCCCGAAATGCATTTAGGTGCAGCGTCGCGTGTTTCACCATGGAGGTAGAGCTACTGGTTGGCTGATGGGCCTTACCGGGTTACTGACGTCAGCCAAACTCCGAATGCCGTGGTGTGAGAGCGTGGCAGTGAGACTGCGGGGGAAAAGCTTCGTAGTCGAGAGGGAAACAGCCCAGATCGCCGGCTAAGGCCCCTAAGCGTGTACTAAGTGGGAAAGGATGTGGGATTGCGAAGACAGCCAGGAGGTTGGCTCAGAAGCAGCCATCCTTGAAAGAGTGCGTAATAGCTCACTGGTCGAGTGATCCTGCGCCGATAATGTAGCGGGGCTCAAGTACACCGCCGAAGCCGCGGCACTCACATGTGTGGTTCGTATCCGCCTGCGGGCGGGTGTGCAGCCGTGTGGGTGGGTAGGGGAGCGTCGTGTAGCCGGGGAAGCGGCGGGGTGACCCAGTCGTGGAGGCTGCGCGAGTGAGAATGCAGGCATGAGTAGCGAAAGACGAGTGGGAAACTCGTCCGCCGAATGACCAAGGGTTCCTGGGCCAGGTTAATCCGCCCAGGGTGAGTCGGGACCTAAGGCGAGGCCGTCAGGCGTAGTCGATGGACAACGGGTTGATATTCCCGTACCCGTGATATCGCGCCCGTGGTGAATCAGTGAGACTAACCATCCTGAAGCCCATGCCGTGCACTTTCGGGTGCGGGGTGTGTGGTGGATGCGTGGGACCTGATCTGGTAGTAGCCAAGCGATGGGGTGACGCAGGAAGGTAGCAGGGCCAGTCAGTGGTAATACTGGTGTAAGCCTGTAGGGCGAGGTGCAGGGAAATCCGTGCCTCATGGTGCCTGAGAGGTGATGCGACCCCGGTGTGGGGGATTCTGTGATCCTATGCTGTCGAGAAAAGCCTCTAGCGAGTGGTGTCATGGCCCGTACCCCAAACCGACACAGGTGGTCTGGTAGAGAATACTGAGGCGATCGAGAGAACTGTGGTTAAGGAACTCGGCAAATTGCCCCCGTAACTTCGGGAGAAGGGGGGCCATGTCTGGTGAACACCCGTGCGGTGGGAGCCGGGTGTGGTCGCAGAGACCAGAGAGAAGCGACTGTTTACTAAAAACACAGGTCCGTGCGAAGTCGTAAGACGATGTATACGGACTGACGCCTGCCCGGTGCTGGAAGGTTAAGAGGACCGGTTAGTGGCTTTCGGGCTGCGAAGCTGAGAATTTAAGCCCCAGTAAACGGCGGTGGTAACTATAACCATCCTAAGGTAGCGAAATTCCTTGTCGGGTAAGTTCCGACCTGCACGAATGGCGTAACGACTTCTCTGCTGTCTCAACCACAGGCTCGGCGAAATTGCATTACGAGTAAAGATGCTCGTTACGCGCGGCAGGACGAAAAGACCCCGGGACCTTTACTATAGCTTGGTATTGGTGTGTGATTCGGTTTGTGTAGGATAGGTGGGAGACTGTGATGCGCCGGCGCCAGCCGGTGTGGAGTCGTTGTTGAAATACCACTCTGATCGTATCGGACTTCTAACCTCGGACCATGATCTGGTTCAGGGACAGTGCCTGGTGGGTAGTTTAACTGGGGCGGTTGCCTCCTAAAGAGTAACGGAGGCGCCCAAAGGTTCCCTCAGCCTGGTTGGCAATCAGGTGTTGAGTGCAAGTGCACAAGGGGGCTTGACTGTGAGACTGACGGGTCGAGCAGGGACGAAAGTCGGGACTAGTGATCCGGCACTGGCTTGTGGAAGCGGTGTCGCTCAACGGATAAAAGGTACCCCGGGGATAACAGGCTGATCTTCCCCAAGAGTCCATATCGACGGGATGGTTTGGCACCTCGATGTCGGCTCGTCGCATCCTGGGGCTGGAGTAGGTCCCAAGGGTTGGGCTGTTCGCCCATTAAAGCGGCACGCGAGCTGGGTTTAGAACGTCGTGAGACAGTTCGGTCTCTATCCGCCGCGCGCGTAAGAAACTTGAGGAAGGCTGTCCCTAGTACGAGAGGACCGGGACGGACGAACCTCTGGTGTGCCAGTTGTTCCGCCAGGGGCATTGCTGGTTGGCTACGTTCGGGAGGGATAACCGCTGAAAGCATCTAAGCGGGAAGCCTGTTCCAAGATGAGGTTTCTTTCCCCCTTAGTGGGGTAAGGCCCCCTAGAGATGATGGGGTTGATAGGCCGGAGCTGGAAGCCCTGTGAGGGGTGTGAGGTGACCGGTACTAATAGGCCGTAGGCTTACCCACAATTTTTGATCGTGTGTTTCGCGTCCACTGTCCGGTGTCTGAGGCAACACCCACACTGCGTGTGTTGGTGTGTGTCGCATGGTGTTGCGGTGGTTATAGCGTGAGGGTCACGCCCGGTCCCATTCCGAACCCGGTAGCTAAGCCTTACTGCGCCGATGGTACTGCACCCGTGGGGTGTGGGAGAGTAGGTCACTGCCGCACAAATATCGCCGGTGGAGGGAACCCCGATAGTATGGGGTTCCCTCCACTGCTGTTTCCGCTGTTCTCCGAACCGCGGACGAGACCGACCACAAGGATGATGCATGAACGCGCAGGAGCCCCGGGACGCATCCGGCGATCGAAGCCGTGGCGCAGACAACGGTTCCCGCGGTCGGCACGCCCAGCCCCGCTACCGGGCCGGCGAAGGCGCTGGCCGCGACCGCCAAGACTCCGGAGATCGCGGCCGGAACGGCAGTCGTCGCTTCGGTCAGCGTGACGGTCGGACGCCGGACGGCTCCGAGGGCAAGAGACGGGGTGACAGGGAAGGCCGGGCCGGTGACAGGCCCGCCGGCGACAGATCGCGTGGCGCCCCGCGGGGCGATTCCTCGCGGAAGGGCGTCCGGCCCCACGGCCGGGATGGCGGAAGCGATGGTGGTCGCGGCGGCCCATACCGTTCCGGGGGCGACGACCGGTCCGGCCGGCCGCGGCACGGCAACGAGGACGGGGCGATGCGTCAGCGTCGGGATCCCGAACCCGTACTGCCCGACGACGTGACGCCCGACGAGCTGGACAAGTCCGTTCGGCGTGATCTGCACACCCTGGACCGTGCCAACGCGGAGACGGTGGCCCGGCACCTCGTCATGGCGGGACGGCTCGTGGACACCGACCCGACTGCGGCGCTGGAGCACGCGCGCGCCGCGCGGGGCCGCGCGGGGCGGGTCGCGGCAGTGCGCGAAGCGGCCGGCATCTCCGCGTACCATGCAGGCGAGTGGGCAGAGTCGCTCTCGGAACTGCGGGCGGCGCGGCGTATGGCCGGGGGGCCGGGGATGCTCGCAGTGATGGCGGACTGCGAACGGGGGCTCGGACGCCCTGAACGAGCGCTCGAGCTCGCCCGGAGCGAGGAGGCGCGGCGGCTGACCGGGGAACCCGCCATCGAACTCAACATCGTCGTGGCAGGCGCGCGCATGGATATGGGCAAGTACGGCGCGGCGGTCGTCACCCTGCAGGGAAAGGACCTGGACCCGGCGCGGACGGGCTCGACATATGCCCGGCTGTTCTACGTGTACGCGGAGGCGCTCCTTGCCGCGGGACGTGAACGCGAAGCGCTTGAGTGGTTCCTCAATTGCGCCGCGGCAGACGACGAGGGGGAGACCGACGCGGAGCAACGCGTCGCCGACCTGAGTGAGGAACAGCCCGGCACGGATGCGACGGTCGGCGCGGCCGGCGGCGAGTAGGCGTTGTTGCCCGGCGATCACCCACGCGACGGCGACTCCGCGGAGGAGGCCCTGGTGCCCGCGGGTCCCCCCGATCCCGCGCGGCCGAGGACGATGGCGCTGTCGGAGGCCTACGATCTGCTGCTGCTCGATCTCGACGGCACCGTGTACCGGGGCGCCGAGCCGATCGACGGTGCCGACGCGGCGCTGGCGGCCTCGCCCGCCCGGCACATATTCGTCACCAACAATGCGAGCCGGAGTCCCGCGGACGTCGCGGAGCACCTCAATGCGCTGCGGATCCGTGCACAGGATCGGGACGTGGTGACGAGCGCGCAGGCCGGGGCGCGTCTCGTAGCGTCTCGGATCGAGGTTGGCGCGCAGGTTCTCGTCGTCGGTGCGGACGCGCTGGCAGAGGAAGTGCGGGGGCAGGGGCTGCGTCCGGTCCGCGCATATTCAGAGTCGGTGGCAGCGGTCGTCCAGGGGTTCGCCCGCTCGGTCGCGTGGGCGGATCTCGCGGAGGCCGCACTCGCCGTCCGTAACGGCGCCTGGTGGGTGGCGACGAACGTCGATTCCACCCTCCCCGACGAACGTGGGTTGCTCCCCGGAAACGGTTCACTGGTGGCGGCACTGGCGACGGCGACGGGCGCCACGCCCACAGTGGCAGGAAAGCCCGGCCGGCCGATCATGGACGACGCGGTGCGCCAGGGTGGGGCGCAACGGCCGCTGGTGGTGGGAGATCGTCTGGACACCGACATCGCAGGCGCGTGCGCCGCGGGACTGGACAGCCTGCTCGTGCTCACCGGGGTATCGACCGCCGCCGAGACGATCCGGGCGAAAGCGGGCATGCGGCCCACATATGTGGCCGCTTCCCTCGGCGCGTTGTCGTTGTCGGCGGACGCCTGCGCGGTGGGCGCGCAGCCGGGCTGGCGTGTCGAGGTCGACGGCGACACCATGCGGGTCGGAGTCGATCGTGCCGCGCAGGGCGTGGCCGGCTCGGCGGAGCCGCTGGTCGATGGCGGATCGGGTCCGGGTGCGCTGTCGGAGACGGCGATGCGCGGCCTGCGGGCGGTCGCCGCCGCTGCCTGGCGTGACGACTTCCAGGGGCGGATCATCGGGACCGACCCGTGGACGCGTGCATTGGCACGCGGGTGGAACGACGGATGAGCCGCTCTTTCGTGTCTGGGGCGCGGAGCACTCCGTTGGGGCGTCCGCACCGCATCGGCTAGCGTTGGGTCTGATGGACGACTCCGGACCCCACCACGGCGTGCGGGCGGCCGGCCCTGTGCCGACGCCTGCCGAGCCGGCCGCGCCCGTGGCGGATCCCGATGCGGTGCGCGAGCAGGTGCACGCGTTGCTCGAGAGGGCTGATAGGGACGGTGCCGCGGATCCGGCGGCGTTGTACGAACAGGCGCATGAGGTGTTGCTCGAGGCGCTCAGCACGCTGGACAGGAACTGATATGGCACGCCGTGCACGCGCGGATGCGGAACTGGTGCGCCGTGGCTTGGCGCGGTCGCGGGACCACGCCGCGCGACTCATCGCGGACGGCCGGGTGCGCTCGGGTCCGCTGCCCGTGGCGAAGCCCGCCACCGGGGTCAGCGCCGGTGATCCGCTGCACGTGACGGAGGTGCCGGACGAGATGGACTGGGCCTCGCGCGGGGCACACAAGCTCCTCGGCGCGTTGGACGGATTCGGGCCGGACGGCCCCACCGTCGCGGGAAGACGATGCCTGGACGCGGGGGCGTCCACCGGCGGATTCACCGACGTTCTGCTGCAGCGCGGTGCGCGCGAGGTGGTGGCCGCCGATGTCGGATACGGCCAGCTCATCTGGCGGTTGCAGAGCGATCCTCGCGTGCGCGTGCACGACCGCACCAACGTCCGCTCGCTGGCCCCGGACACTATCGGCGGCCCGGTGGACCTGGTTGTCGCCGACCTCTCTTTCATCTCGCTCGCCCTGGTTCTGCCCGCGCTGCGGGACTGCGGCCGCCCGGGCGCGGACCTGCTGCCGATGGTGAAGCCGCAGTTCGAGGTGGGCAAGGAGCGCGTCGGCCACGGCGGGGTCGTGCGTGACGCCGGGTTGCGGGCTGAGGCCGTCTGCGGTGTGGCGCGCACGGCAGCCGGGCTGGGTCTGATGACGCTCGGCGCGGTGGCCAGCCCGTTGCCAGGGCCGTCGGGGAACGTCGAGTATTTCCTGTGGCTGCGGCGCTCCGGCGCGGCCGATGACGGGGCGACGGCGCCACCGGACCCGGCGGCCGCCGCTACGGACGGGATCGAGGAGATCGTGCGCCGGGCGGTGGAGGAAGGGCCGCAATGATCGGTCAACCCGGGCAAGAGCCCAACCTCGCCTCCGCGAGCCCTGCCTCCGCGAGCCCCACATCCGCAGATCCCATTCCCGCAGGCCCCGCACCGACCCGCGAGATCCTGCTGGTGGCGCATACCGGCCGCGCGACGATAGCGGACACGGCCCGGCGGGTCTCGCGCATACTCGCCGACGGCGGTATCGGGTTGCGCGTGCTCGACGACGAGGCCGATCGTACGGGGCTGCGGGGCGCCGGATCGGACCGGAAGGCGCACGGCGCCCCGGCTCGTGTTGTTCCGCATGACCACCACGCGGCCGCCGGGTGCGAGATGGTGATCGTGCTGGGCGGCGACGGGACGTTTCTCCGGGCCGCGGAGCTCGCCTGGTATGCGGGCGCGCCGGTATTGGGCATCAACCTCGGCCGCATCGGATTCCTGGCGGAGGCGGAGGCGGACCACCTGGACGAAGCGCTGGGGAGCGTCATCCGCGGCCACTACCGGGTCGAGCACCGGATGACGCTCGACGTGCGCCTGTGCTCCGGAGACACCACGGAGTCGGCCGGGTGGGCGCTCAACGAGGTGAGCATCGAGCGGGGGCGGCACGTCGGCGTGCTCGAGCTGTTGCTGGAAATCGACGGGCGTCCGGTGTCCTCGTTCGGCTGCGACGGGCTGCTGGTGTCCACGCCCACCGGTTCGACGGCCTACGCGTTCTCTGCCGGCGGGCCGGTGGTGTGGCCGGAGCTCGAGGCGGTCCTCGTGGTGCCGAACAATGCGCATGCGTTGTTCTCGCGGCCCATGGTGACCAGCCCGTCGTCGTTGATCGCCGTGGAGGTGGAGCCGTCGGGCAGCGGAGCGGTGATGTACTGCGACGGGCGGCGCGCGGTGCACGTGCCCGCGGGGGCCCGGCTGGAGGTCGTGCGCGGCCGCCACCCGGTGCGCTGGGTGCGGTTGGATTCCGTGCCCTTCGCGGACAGGATGGTGCACAAGTTCGCGCTGCCCGTCCGCGGTTGGCGTGGCCGCGGAGCCTGACCGGACCCGGCGCGGGGCGCGCCGTCGGAACCGCGCCGTCGCATCCGGCGCGGGAGGGATGTCACGGCGCATGGTTAGGATTCGGGTGTGCTTGCGGAGATTCGAATCGACGGACTGGGGGTGATCTCGGCTGCGTCGGCGCGGTTCCACCCCGGGTTCACCGCGTTGACCGGCGAGACCGGCGCCGGCAAGACGATGGTGGTGACCAGCCTCCACCTGCTGGGCGGCGCGCGTTCGGACGCCGGACGGGTGCGCACGGGGGCGGAACGCGCTGCGGTGGAGGGACGGTTCGTCCTCGACGGCCTGCCTGCCGACACCCGCGCGGCCGTCGCTGAGATCGTCGACGCGGGCGCGTCCGAGGTCGACGAGGACGGCAGCATCATCGCCGTGCGCACCGTCGGTAAGGACGGGCGTTCCCGCGCGCATCTCGGCGGCCGAAGCGTGCCCATCGGGCTGCTGGGACGGTTGACGGGCCACCTGCTGGCGGTGCATGGCCAGAACGACCAGCTGCGGCTGCTGCGGCCGGAACGTCGCCGTCGCGCGTTGGACACGTTCGCCGCCGACGAGATCGGCCCGCTGCTCGAGCACTACCGGGAGGTGCGCCGCAGTTACGGTGCGGCGCGCGACGAGTACGCCGTGCGCACCGAGCGGGCCCGGGAGCTGGCGCAGGAATCCGACCGGCTGCGGCTGGGCGCGGAGGAGATCGCCGCCGTGGATCCGCAACCGGGCGAGGACGATGCGATCGCGGCGGAGGTACGCCGCCTGGGGGAGCTCGATTCGCTCCGCGAGGCCGCGGAGTACGTGCAGGCGGCGCTGTCCGGGGCGTCCTCGTTCGCCGGCGAGGCGGAGGGGATCGCGGATCTGGCTTCCGGCGCACGCGGGCGGCTCGGCAACGTCGACGATCCGGCGTTGCGCGCGTTCGTCCCCCGTCTCGACGAGCTCGCGGTGCTGTCGTCGGACCTGGCGGGCGACGTCTCGGGGTATCTGGCGGATCTGCCGTCGGACGGCCGGGCGCTGGACGACCTGCTGCAGCGGCAGGCGGAGCTCAAGGGGCTGACCCGCAAGTACGCGGCGGACATCGACGGCGTTCTGGATTGGGCCCGGGACGCCGAAGAGCGGTTGTCCGGGCTCGATCTGTCCGAGGGGGCGCTGGCGGAGCTCGCGCAACGCGTCGAGAGCCTCCGCGGTGAACTGGCCGACGCGGCGTCGGTACTGCACCGGGCCCGCGTGTCCGCCGCCGCGAAGCTGGGCGAGGCGGTCACCGAGGAACTCGCGGGCCTGGCGATGGGCAAGTCGCGCCTGGCGGCGCAGGTGGATCTCATCGCAGCGCTCGACGACGACCCCTGGCGGATCACCGTCGACGGCGCGCAGGTGCATGCTGCCGCAGACGGGGCGGACGCGGTGGATCTGCTGCTGGGATCGCACCCTTCCGGCGATCCGCTTCCGATCGGCAAAACCGCCTCCGGCGGCGAGTTGTCGCGGGTCATGTTGGCCATCGAGGTGGTGCTCGCCGGACGGGACGGCGGCGGCACCCTCGTGTTCGATGAGGTCGATGCGGGGGTCGGGGGACGGGCGGCCGTGGAGATCGGCCGCCGTCTCGCGCGGCTCGCCCGCACGCACCAGGTGATCGTCGTGACGCATCTTCCGCAGGTCGCCGCGTTCGCGGACGCGCACCTGGTGATCGGCAAGGAAGTCGGGGAGGAGGGGGCCCGCAGCGCGGTGCGCAGCCTCGACGACGAGGAGCGGGTCGGCGAACTGGCCCGGATGCTCGCCGGGCTGGATGACACCGAAACCGGTCGGGCACATGCCGAGGAGCTGCTGGCGACGGCCGGCACGGACCGCGCCGGCCGACCGGGCGGACGGCCGTGATCACCGCATAATCCCCGCCGTCCCCGGCGCGCCTCCACGGGGTGGGGCCGCGGACGGTCCATCATTTCAGGCATGAAGATGCCTGCGTTGCTCTCGCGAAGCACAGACGCGCTCCCGGGCACTGTCGGCCTGGCCCGGGTCGGCCGCGATACGACGAAGCTGCTCAGCCGGGTCGGGGAGGGAGACATCGTCGTGCTCGACGAGGTCGACCTCGACCGCGTCACCGCCGACGCGTTGGTGGAGGCCAAGGTCGCCGCGGTCGTCAACGTCTCGGAGTCGATCTCGGGTCGCTACCCCAACCTGGGGCCGGAAGTGCTCGTGTCGGCGGGCGTCACCCTCATCGACCGCGCGGGCGAGTCTGCGCTGCGCAAAGTCAAGGACGGCGCGCGCGTCCGTCTCCACGAGGGCACCCTGTACTCGGGGGAGCGGCGGCTGGCCGGCGGCACCGAGATGTCCCGGGCGGAGATCGAAGACCTCATGATCGAGGCGAAGACCGGCCTGGTCAACCATCTCGAGGCCTTCTCCGGCAACGCGATCGAGTTCATCCGGAGCGAAAGCCCGCTGCTGATCGACGGGGTGGGCGTACCGGACATCGACATCGACCTCGACGGCCGCCACGTCGTCGTCGTCGCGGACGGCCCCGAGCATGCGGAGGACCTCAAGCGCCTCAAGCCGTTCGTCAAGGAGTATTCGCCGGTCCTCGTGGGAGTGGGAAAGGGGGCCGACGCGCTCGTGAAGGGCGGCTACCGGCCGGACCTCATCGTGGCAGATCCGGCCGACGTGACCGCGGAGACGCTTCGGTGCGGGGCGCAGGTCGTGCTCCCCGCCGACCAGGACGGGCATGCCCCCGGCCTGGAGCGGATCCAGGATCTGGGCATCGGAGCCATGACGTTCCCCGCCGCCGGCTCGCCCACCGACCTCGCGCTGCTGCTGGCCGACCATCACGGCGCAGCTCTCATCGTCACCGTCGGCGCCAGCGCGTCCCTCGACGAGTTCTTCGACCGGAGCCGGGGCGATTCGAATCCGTCCTCGTTCCTGACCCGGCTCAAGGTCGGTCAGAAGCTGGTCGACGGAAAGGCCGTGGCCACGCTGTACCGGAGCCGTGTGTCCGGGCTCGCCATCACGATGCTCATCCTGGCGGCCATGCTCGCCGTGGTTGCCGCGGTGGCCGTCACAGGCACGGGCCAGGAGTTCCTCGACTGGGCCGTCGACGCCTGGAACTCCGTCGCCGTGAAGTTCCAGGAGCTTTTCACGTGATCTCGCTTCGCCAGCATGCCATCTCGATTGCGGCGATCTTCCTGGCACTCGCCATCGGGGTGGTGTTGGGTTCCTCCGTGCTCTCCGACAACCTGCTTTCCGGGTTGACCGACGACAAGCAGGATCTGCAGTCGCAAGTGCACGACCTGCAGTCGCAGGTGAACGCGCAGAACCTGCAGCTGCAGGCGGCCGACGGATTCGATTCCGCCGTCGCGGGCCGGGTGGTCGGCGGGACGCTGACCGACCGCACCGTGGTGGTGTTCACGACTCCGAGCGCCTCACCGGAGAGCGTCGACGCGGCGGTGGGCCTCGTCGCGGCCGCGGGCGGCACGGTCACAGGGCAGGTGGGGCTGACCGACGCGTTCGTCACCGCGCAGGGCGCCGATCAACTGCGGGCGACGGTGACCAACGTCGTGCCGGCGGGCGTGCAGCTGAGCACCGGGGCGGTCGACCCGGGCAGCATGGGCGGCGACCTGCTGGGCGCCGTCCTGATGTTGGACCCGGAGACTGCCCAGCCCCAGTCGACCCCCGCCGAGCGGGATCTGGCGATGCAGACGCTGCGGTCGGGCGGGTTCATCTCCTACCAGGACGGGACCGTCGAGCCCGGCCAGCTCGCGCTGGTCGTGACGGGCACCTCCGATGACGGCAACAAGGGTCCGATCGTCGCCCGGTTCGCGGCGGCGGTGGACACGCGGGGCGCGGGAACCGTGCTCGCAGGCGATGCCGGTTCCGCGGAAGGCAACGGCGCCGTGGCGGTGGCGCGTTCGGACGCGGCGATCTCCCACCACTTGAGCACCGTCGACAACGTCGAGCGCAGCGCGGGGCAGATCAGTACCGTGTTGGCGCTGCGCGAGGAACTCGAGGGGCGCTCGGGACAGTTCGGCGTCGGCCCTGGAGCCGGCGCGCTCACGGTCTCGTAGACTCCGTGCGCGCGGCGCCGGGCGAGGTGTTACCGTGAGGTCCCGTGGGTCGGCGGGCCCAATCCATCCACCTGCAAGGTCACACGGGAGCTTCGTTGCAACTGCCACGCCGTTCGGCGCGTATTTCGACCAAGTACCTTTTCGTCACCGGCGGCGTCGCGTCGTCGCTGGGCAAGGGACTCACCGCATCCAGCCTGGGCCAGCTGCTGATCTCCCGGGGGCTCCGGGTGACGATGCAGAAGCTGGACCCGTATCTCAATGTGGACCCGGGCACGATGAACCCGTTCCAGCACGGTGAGGTCTTCGTCACCGAGGACGGTGCGGAGACGGATCTCGACATAGGCCACTACGAGCGCTTCCTGGACAGGGACCTGTCGGGCTTCGCCAACGTCACCACCGGCCAGGTGTACTCGGAGGTGATCGCCAAGGAGCGCCGCGGCGAGTACCTCGGCGACACCGTCCAGGTGATCCCGCATATCACCGACGAGATCAAGCGGCGCATCCTCGCCATGGCGGGCGAGGACGACGAGGGCAACGTTCCCGACGTCGTCATCACCGAGATCGGCGGCACGGTCGGCGACATCGAGTCGCAGCCGTTCCTCGAGGCCGCGCGCCAGATCCGGCACGACGTGGGCCGCGACAACGTGTTCTTCATGCACGTCTCGCTGATCCCCTACCTCGCCCCGTCCGGCGAACTGAAGACCAAGCCCACCCAGCACTCGGTGGCGGCGCTGCGGAACATCGGCATCCAGCCCGATGCGCTCATCCTGCGCGCCGACCGGGACGTGCCGGATCCGCTGCGGGCCAAGATCGCGCTGATGTGCGACGTCGACATCGACGGCGTCATCTCCACCCCGGACGCACCGTCCATCTACGACATCCCCAAGGTGCTGCACCGCGCCCAGCTGGACGCGTACGTGGTGCGCAAGCTCGGACTGCCCTTCCGCGACGTCGACTGGACCGTCTGGGGCGACCTGCTGCGCCGGGTGCATGAGCCCACGGAGACCGTGCGCCTCGCGCTCGTCGGCAAGTACGTCGATCTGCCGGACGCGTACCTGTCGGTGACCGAGGCGCTGCGTGCCGGGGGGTTCGCCCACCGGGCGCGTGTCGAGATCGTGTGGGTGCCCTCGGACGATTGCGAGACCGAGGCGGGCGCGCACGCAGCGCTGGGTGACGTGGACGGCGTGCTCATCCCGGGCGGGTTCGGCATCCGCGGCATCGAGGGCAAGCTGGGGGCGATCCGGTTCGCGCGCACACGAGGCATCCCACTGCTGGGCCTGTGCCTGGGGCTGCAGTGCGTGGTGATCGAGGCGGCGCGATCGGCGGGGATCACGCAGGCCGGATCGACGGAGTTCGACCCGGGCACCCCAGACCCGGTGATCTCGACGATGGCGGATCAGGAGGCGGCGGTCGCGGGCGAGGCGGACCTCGGCGGCACGATGCGCCTGGGCGCCTACCCGGCGCAGCTGCTGCCCGGCTCGGTCGTAGCGCAGGCCTACGGTGCGGAGACCATCAGCGAACGGCACCGCCACCGTTACGAGGTCAACAACTCCTACCGTGAGCGACTCGCGTCCACCGGCCTGGTGTTCAGCGGGACGTCGCCGGACGGTCGGCTCGTCGAGTTCGTCGAACTGCCGCGGGAGGTTCACCCGTTCTTTGTTGCCACGCAGGCGCACCCGGAACTCAAGAGCAGGCCCACCCGTCCGCACCCCCTGTTCGACGTGTTCGTCGCCGCGGCACTCGCCTACAAGGCGGAGGAGCGGCTGCCGGTGGACATCCCGGGCCGCGAAGACGCCGCCCAGGGGCCGGCGGCACACGAACCGGCCGAGAATGGCGATGGTGACGCCGCGCGGGTGCGCGCTGGTGCGGAGGACTGATAGCCCCATGAGCGACGACGGCGCTGCGGACGCCGACCGGCACGAGTTCGCCGTGGCGGGATCCGCGACGGTCTACGACGGTGCGATCGTCGCCCTGCGGGTGGACGAGGTGGAGATGCCGGGTGGCGGGACTGCCCGCCGTGAGGTGGTGGAGCACCACGCGGCGGTGGTCATCGCCGCCGTCGACGACGACGACAGGATCACGCTCATACGTCAATACCGGCACCCGCTGGGACGGAGGATCTGGGAGCTTCCCGCCGGGCTGATGGACGTCGCCGGCGAGGCGGCGCTGACAGGCGCGCAACGCGAGCTGCACGAGGAGGCAGGGCTCACGGCGTCCCGCTGGTCGGTGCTCGTCGACCTGGCCGCGTCTCCCGGATTCACCGACGAGACCCTGCGTGTGTATCTGGCGGAGGGGATCACGGACGTGGGCCGACCCGAGGCGCACGACGAGGAAGCCGACCTCCAGGTGCGGTCCGTCCCGCTGGGGGAGGCGGTGGCGATGGTGTTCGCCGGCGAGATCGTCAACGCGGCGGCCGTCGCGGGCATCCTTGCGGTGTCCGCGGTGCGCGCCGGCCACGGGCAGTCCCGCACGCCGGAGTCCCCGCCGCCGGTGGCCGCCGAGGCGTTCGCCGCGCGTGCACGGTCACGGGGCGGCCGCTGAGATGGATCCCGCGGAGGAGGTCGAGGCGGCGTCGGCGCGAGCGGACGTGTTGAGCATCCAGATCCGCGGGTACCTGGACCATCTCGCCGTGGAGCGCGGTGCGGCCCGCAACACGCTCGCCTCCTATACCCGTGACCTGCACCGGTACGGGCGTTATCTGCACGCTCTGGACGTGCACGACCTCGCCGACGTGACGGAAGCGACGGTGGCGGGATTCCTCGCGGACTTGCGCCGCGGCGACCCTGGCGAGGGGGTGCCGCCGTTGGCGGCGAGTTCCGCGGCGCGCGCCCTCGTCGCGGCCCGCGGGCTGCACAAGTTCGCGGCGGCCGAGCGGCTCATCCCCGCGGACGTGGCACGCGAGGTGCACCCGCCGCGGGCGGGCCGCCGGCTCCCGAAGGCGCTGACGGTGGACGAGGTGATCCGGCTGCTCGACGCCGCGGGCGGTACCGGTGAGGGGGCCGAGTCCGGCGCGGGAGGGGCGACGGCGGTGCCGCGCGGCCTGCGCGACCGGGCACTGCTGGAGACGCTCTACTCGACGGGGGCGCGGATCTCCGAAGCGATCGCACTCGACATCGACGACATTGACGCGGAGACCCGCTCGGTGATCCTTGCGGGCAAGGGGGGCAAGGAGCGCATCGTCCCGGTGGGGCGGCCGGCGCTTGCGGCGGTCGACGCGTACCTGGTACGTGGCCGGCCCGCCCTGGCCAAGCGCGGGGGAGCGGCGGTGTTCCTCAACGCGCGCGGCGGACGGCTGTCGCGGCAGAGCGCATGGCAGGTGCTGCAGGATGCGGCGTCCCGAGCGGGGATCACGGCGGGCGTGTCCCCGCATACGCTGCGGCACTCGTTCGCCACGCACCTTCTCGACGGGGGAGCGGATGTGCGGGTGGTCCAGGAACTGCTGGGGCACGCGTCGGTGTCGACCACGCAGGTCTACACCATGGTGACGGTCACCGCGCTGCGGGAGGTCTGGGCCGGTGCGCACCCGAGGGCGCGGTGACGCCCCGCCGCGGCCCGCGGACGAGCGCTGCGGCGGTGGTGTGCAGAGCCGTTCCCCGGGCGCGCGGCGGGGCGGGGACGGTGCCGTGCGCCCCGGGCCGTCGGGCGGATAGGCTCCGCATGGAGGTTTCGGACAATAGACTGGCCGCGACGGAACGGGCCCGCGTCGAGCGGAGGGGAGTACCGATTGTGACTGCAGCGCAACCGCCGGCATCCGATCGCGGCATCGCGGAGGCCGGGGACGGCGGGTTGTTCGGGTCACCGGAACGCAGGTCGGACGACGCGGCGGTCTCGGAGGCCGTGGAACTGGGGCCAACCGGGCGCCCGGTGCGGGATATCCCCGAGCCGGGGCCGGCGCCCCGGGGCGGCACCGCCCGGGTGATCGCGATGTGCAATCAGAAGGGCGGGGTGGGCAAGACCACCTCGACGATCAACCTCGGCGCCGCGATCGCGGAATGCGGGCGCCGGGTGCTCATGGTGGATCTGGACCCGCAGGGGGCACTTTCGGCGGGGCTCGGCGTGGCGCACCACGACCTGGAACGCACCGTCTACAACCTCCTGGTCGAGCGGGGGGTGGACATAGACGACGTCGTCATGCGTACCCGCGTCGAGGGACTGGACCTGCTGCCCAGCAACATCGATCTGTCGGCGGCGGAGATCCAGCTGGTCAGTGAGGTCGGGCGGGAGCAGGCTCTGGCGCGCGTGCTGCACCCTGTGCTCGACCGCTACGACTACGTGCTGATCGACTGCCAGCCGTCGCTGGGCCTGCTCACGGTGAACGCGCTGGCGTGTTCGGACAGCGTGCTGATCCCCATGGAGTGCGAATTCTTCAGCCTGCGCGGACTCGCCCTGCTCAACGACACCATCGACAAGGTCCGCGACCGCCTCAACCCGCGCCTGACGCTCGAGGGCATCCTCGTCACGATGTTCGACGCGCGCACCCTGCACTCGCGTGAGGTCATGTCCCGAGTGGTCGAGGTCTTCGGCGACGCCGTGTTCGACTCCGTGATCTCGCGGACGGTCCGATTCCCGGAGACCTCCGTGGCGGGTGAGCCGATCACCACCTGGGCCCCGAAATCCACGGGCGCGCAGTCCTACCGGACACTGGCACGCGAAGTCATCCACCGCACGGGCCGGTGACCGCGGCGGACGCGGCACCGGAAGGTGCCGCGGAGGGCGCCGTGGACGGTGAGGGCGCAGCCGACGGCGGAGGTTTCACCGTCCGGCTGCAGAACTTCGAGGGGCCCTTCGACCTGCTCCTGCAGCTGATCGGCCAGCACCGCTTGGATGTCACCGAGGTGGCCCTGCATGTGGTGACCGACGACTTCATCGCCTACACCAAACAGCTCGGCGCGCAGATGGGCCTCGACCAGACGACGGAGTTCCTCGTCATCGCTTCGACGCTGCTGGACCTCAAGGCGGCGCGGCTGTTGCCGTCGGGCGAAGTGGAGGACGAGGCGGACCTGGAGCTGCTGGAGATCCGCGACCTGCTGTTCGCGCGGATCCTGCAGTACCGCGCGTACAAGCAGGTGGCGGAGCTCTTCCGGGAGCTCGAGGCGGCGGCGCTGCAGCGGTATCCGGCGGCGGTGCCGCTGGAGGAGCGGTTCACGGACCTGTTGCCGGAAGTGCGGATCGGCGCCGGGCCCGGGCGGCTCGCGGAGATCGCCGCCTACGCCATGCGACCCAGGGAGGTCCCGTCGGTGGGGCTGGACCACCTGCACGCGCCGCGCGTGTCTGTGCAGGAGCACGCGCAGCGCATCGTCGAACTGCTGCGGCAGCGCGGCGCGGACGCGCGTGCGACGTTCACCGAGCTGGTGGGCGAGTGCGGCACCCGGTTGGAGATCGTCGCCCGTTTCCTGGGCCTGTTGGAGCTGTACCGGCAGCGCGCCGTCACCTTCGACCAGCCCGAGCCGCTCGGCGATCTGCTGGTGGAATGGACCGGCGAGGACGGCGCCGACGACATCGACGACGAGGAGTACGCATGACGACGTCCGGTGGTGCAGGTGCCGACGATGCCGGCGCCGGAATGGAGCAGGAGGCTGCGCCCCCGGCGGATGAGCGCGTGGACGCCATCATCGAGTCGCTGCTTCTTGTGGCCGACGCGCCGGTGCCCGTCGCAGTGTGCGCGGAGGTGATCGGGATCCCGGAGGCGCGTGCGCAGGCGCGGCTGACGGCGCTGTCCCGACGCTACGACGACTCCGGCAGCGGAATGGACCTGCGCTTCACTGGAGAAGGGTGGCGTCTGTTCACCCGCACCGAGTACGCGCCATACGTGGAACGGCTGCTGCTGGACGGGACGCGCGCCACACTGACCAGGGCCGCGCTGGAGACGCTGGCGGTGATCGCATACCGTCAACCGGTGACCCGTACCCGCGTCGCGGCGGTGCGGGGGGTCAACGCGGACGGCGTGATGCGTACCCTTGTGGCGCGGGGATTGATCACCGAGGCCGGACCGGACCCCGAGACCCGCGGGACGCTCTACGCCACCACCGGACTGTTCCTCGAACGGCTCGGGCTGGACTCGCTCGAGGATCTTCCTCCGCTGGCGCCGCTGCTGCCGGACGAGGACGTCATCGAGTACATCGGCGACAACCTCGACGACGATCCCCGGGTCATGAAGATGTACGCGCGCTCCTCCGCGGCCGCGGAGAACACAACCGAAACAGATGTGGACGATCACTGATGAGACCCGCTCGCCGAGATGGCACACCGGATCGAGACCGAAACCCCCGCGCCGCGCGCGGCGGGGGGAGCAACCGCGCTGGGGCCGGCAGGCCGCACGGGCGCACGCCCGCACGTGACGGGCAACCAGGCAAGCCCGCACGCGGTGAGCACGGCGGCAAGCGCGGCGAGGGCGGCCGG
>NZ_JAENKO010000056.1 GCF_016599145.1 Tomitella cavernea | reverse complement strand
CGCCGGGGCCGCGGCGGTGCTGACGGCCGGGGCCGTGCTCGCTGCCGGCCCAGCCGCGGCGGCGCCGGCGGGTTCGGTGGGCGCCGGCCCGGTGATGCCCGACCCCGTGACCGCGTCCGTCGAGCATCTCGGCGACGCCGTCCTCTACGGCGCCGGGCTGCAGGTGTACGAGGTGGCGGCCGCGCGCCCGGCGGAGAACACGTACCCACCCGCCACCGAACTGGTGCTGCGGCGCGTGCACTCGGCCGCGGGCGGGATCCCGGGCGCCCCCCGATTCGTCTTCGTCGGCACCCCGCTGCCGGAAGCGTTCGTGGTGGCCCAGGCGTGGGAGCAGCCGGGCGTGCCGTCGGGGCTCATCGTGCCCGCCGACCCGGCGACCCTCGAACGGCTGCCGCTGGGTGACGACCTGCGAATGGTGAGCGTGCTGACCGGGCTGCTCGGGCCCTTCGCCGGCGCCGGGATGTCGACACCCTACCTGGGGTGATTCTGGTGCCGGCCGCGTTCACCAAGTCCGATCCGCACGCGCCGCCCGGGTTCTTCGCCACCGAGGCGGCCGGACTGCGCTGGCTGGGCGAGGCCGGTGGTGCACGGATCGTGGGCGTGCGCGAGGAGTCCGGGCATGCGTTGGTGCTCGAGCGGGTCGACGAGACGATTCCGCGACGTGACGTCGCCCGGGAGCTGGGCAGCGGGCTCGCACGGACGCACGCCGCCGGTGCGGACGCGTTCGGGGCGCTGCCGCCGGGCGTGAAGCAGTACTTCTTCGGCCCGATGAGCCACCCGCTGGCGTTGCCGCACGCGCCGTCGTCACGCTTCGGAGAGATCTACGCAGGGGCGCGCGTGGAGCCCGTGATCCGCTGGTGCCGCGATCAGGGGGCGATCGACGGGCCGCTGGCCGACGAGGTGGCACGCGTGTGCGCCGACCTGCGCGCGGGCCGGTGGGACGCGATCGACGGCCGCCCCGTGCGCCCGGCCCGCATCCACGGCGACCTGTGGGCCGGCAACGTGCTGTGGGAGGACGGCGGCGCGGTGCTCATCGACCCGGCCGCATACGGCGGGCACCCGGAGGCGGATCTGGCGATGCTGAGCCTGTTCGGGGCGCCGCACCTGGAGTCCGTCATCGACGGCTACGCGAACGCCGCGCCGCTGCCGGGTGACTGGACGGACCGCATAGGCCTGCACCAACTGTTCCCGCTGCTGGTGCACGCGCTGCTGTTCGGCGGCGGGTACGCCGCGTCGGTCCGGGCGGCCGTTGCGGCGCTGATCGATTGAAGGCCCGTCCGTCACCGCCGGTGCCGCAGGCGGTGCTCCAGTCCCGCGCGCACCTCGGGCCACTCGTGCGCCAGCACGGAGTATATGACCACGTCCTTGAGCACGCCGTTGCTGTGCCTGCTGTAGGCGCGCAGCACCCCGTCGCGCCGGGCGCCGAGCCGCTCGATCGCCGCCTGCGACTGGAGGTTCTGCCACTGCGTCCGAAATCCCACGCACTGGCAGCCGAGCACGTCGAACGCATGGGTGAGCAGTAGCAGCTTGGATTCTGCGTTGGTGCCGGTGCCGTGCGCGGACTGACGGTTCCAGGTGTAGCCGACCTCCAGGCGCGGCACGACCGGGTCGAGCGCGTAGTAGGTGGTCATGCCTAGCGCCGCCCCGTCGGACCTGCGTAGGGCGGTGAACGGGACCATCTCGCCGCGCTCGGCCAGACCCAGACGGCGGTCGATCTCGGTGCGCATGCCGCCCGGTTCCGGCACCGAGGTGTACCAGCGGTCCCACATGTCGCCGTCGCGAACGGCATCGACCAGGCCGTCGTGGTGTTCGACGGCCAGCGGCACCAGTTCCACCAGGCTGCCGGTGAGAGTCACGGGGTCGATGCGCCACGGGGTGTCCACCTGCGCCATTGAACACCCGTCGCGCGGTGCCGTCACGATAGGGGAGTATTCCACTATCTGCACACAATGCTAGATACAGCTATAAAGAACGATAGGCGCTCACCGGACCCAGTGGGCCGGGGCGGGGATGTCCGGCGGCAGGAGCGTGCGCGCGTCGCCCAGCGCGGCGCCGACCTGCGATGCGGTGAAATACAACGCCCGGCTGAGGTCCGCCCCGTGGAGCTGCGCGGCGCGCAGATCAGCACCGAGCAGGTCGACGCCCGTGCAGTCCTGCCGGCGCAGGTCGGCGGCGATGAGCAGCGCACCGCTCAGGTCTGCCCCGCACAGGCGGTCGCGCGTGAGGTCGCGCCCGGCGAGGTCGGCGCCGGGTGCCAGGTCCGCGCCGACGGGTTCGCCGGTGGCGTTGTATCGGACGCGGACCTCGGCGCTGACGTCCGCCAGGAGCGCGCGGACGTCGGGGCGCAGGGGTTCGACCTCGGTGGGGTGCGCCGCGGACGCCGCGAGGCGTGCGATCACCACGGCGAGGCCGTCGATCCGTTCGGCCGTGTCCGGGTCATAGGTGAGTGTGCTCGCCTCCCGCAGGTGCCACAGCATCTCGCGGGCGCGGCGGGCGGCGGCGAACTGGTCGGCCATGCGGCGCGGATCGGCCTGGCCGCCCCGGTGCGCGGCCGACTCGGAGACCGCCTGGCCTGCGCCGAAGCAGTCGAATGCGGCGCAGCCGGCGTAGCCGTGGCCGTGGAGCGAGTCATGGATGCGGCACGAGTGGTCGGGGGCGAGATTGCGACAGGGGGTGCCGGCCGGTTTGTCGACGGCGAAGTCGGCGGAGCGGGTGAAGCCGAGGAGGGTGCAGCACAGGCCGCGGCAGCGTCGGCAGTCCGCGCGCAGGTCACGGCGGAGGGGGAGTGGAGATGTGGTGTGCGCACCGGGGCGCGCGGCGTCTGATGAGGGTGACATGGAGGCTCCAGCCAGTGGTTCCGATCGGGGGACCAGGGAGGGGGGCCGTGGTGCGGCCCCGGCTGGAGGCGTGCGTGATCGCCGCCCGGCGACTGTGCGTGTGCAGCAAGCTCGGACGCGACGGGTTCACAAAGACGATGTGCGTGTCACTGGCGACGACGATACCCGGGCTGGCCGACGCCATGCCTCGCTAGGGGTATCTCAGCGTGAGGCTAGAAACAGGTAGAGAAGGATGTCGAAGCGTGCGGAGCGTTCACGCCGGCGCCTCGCCCTCGAGCGAGCGGATGACGCGGCAGGGATTGCCGGCGGCGAAGACCCGGGCAGGCACGTCACGGGTGACGACGCTCCCCGCACCGATCACCGCGTCCGGCCCGATACGCACCCCCGGGCACACGATCACCCCGGCGCCCAGCCACACACCGTCGCCGATCGTCACCGGCGCCGCGGACTCCCACCCTGCGCGCCGCGCCGCATGGTCCTCCATCGGGTGCAGCGCGGTGAGCAGTTGGGCGCGTGGGCCGATGAAGACGTTGCTGCCGATGGTGATGCGCGCACAGTCGAGCAGGATCGCGTCGTAGTTGAGGAAGGAATCGTCGCCGATGCGGATCTGCGCGCCGTAATCGCACTTCAGTGGCGGCATGACGCGTGTGCGCTCGCCGATCGACCCGAGCAGCGTGCTCAGGATCCGCGTGCGGAGCTCGTCGTCGTCGGCGGGGGTGCCGTTGAACTCGTCGAGCGCGCGGTGGCAGGCCAGGCGCTCAGCGAGCAGCTCGCCGTCGTCGTCGCGGTATGTCTCGCCGGACAGCATGCGCCGCTTCATCTCACCCATGCAAGCGACGTTAGTGGTCCGCGTCGGGAACCGCCCGCGAGAAGCCAGAAAAATATTCTTATATCTTCATTCATTGCTAGAGAGTGATAGATCCCGCTAGGTGAAGCGAGATCACCCGTCGGTCAGGCGCACCGCGCTCCGGCCGCGACGGGCCGCCGCGACCGCGAACAGCACGCCCACCGCGGCGACCCCGGCGAACCCGAAGTTGAGCAGCCTCGCCGACCCCGCCAGCGACGGCCCGCCGACCGCGACCAGCAGTCCGGCCAGCGCCGACCCGAACGTGTTGGAGATCAGCTGCACCGTGTTCACGCCCGCGGAGGCCTTCGCGGCGTCGGCCTCGTCGTCGGTGCTGGAGATGGCGGCGGTGATGAAGTGGGCGAACGCCATCCCGATGCCCGCCCCCGCGATGGCGAGCGTGACGAACCAGCCGGTCAGGGTAAGCGCGGACGGGTCGTCGGCCTGCAGCAGCCCGTAGCCCAGGAGACCGGCCGCGAGCACGAGCGGGCCGGCGATCTTGATGGCCGTGGTGGAGCGCTCGGCGGTGGCGTAGGTGGACAGGATCGACGCGATGGACCAGCCCCACGAGATCGCCGCGCCGAGCATGCCCGCGACGAACGGCTCCATGCCGCCCAGGTGCTGGCCGAACAGCGGCACGAACGTCTCGGTGGTCGACCCGATGGCCAGCGCCACGATCCCCAGGTACACCCACGGCAGCGGTGAGCGCAGCGAATAGGCGAACCGCGGCAGCACCGTGACCCGCGTGCGCCGCTCGGCCGCCACGAATGCCGCGAGCGCGGCCACTGCGACGGCGGCGAGCACCACGATCACGGCGGTGGACGAGGCGATGCTCGCGATGGAGACCGCGGCCGTGGCGGCGGTGAGCACGACCAGACCGACGATGGGGACACCGGCCCGCTCCCCGTCAGTGTCGGGGCGGCGGCGGGGGAGTGCGCGCTGCGACATCACGCACAGCACCGCGACGAACGCGGCCAGCAGGATGAACGCCCCGCGCCACGCGCCCAGCTGCGCGAACAACCCGCCCAAGACGGGGCCGAGGATGTTGCCGACGCCCCACATGGCGGAGATGAGCGCGACCGCCCGCGGCCACAGGCGCTCCGGCAATGCCGTCCGCAGCACCGCGAAGGCCAGGCCGGTGAGCAGGCCGCCGCCGAGGCCCTGCACCGCGCGGCCCGCGAGCATCACCGCCATCGTCGGCGCCGCCGCGCACACCAGCGAGCCGGCGGCGAACACGCCGAAACCGATCAGGTAGCTGCGGCGCGGTCCGCTGTTGCGCAGCGAGACGCCGACGAACATCGACGTGATCACCGAGGCCAGCAGGAACACCGTCATCGCCCACGCGTAGTACTGCTCCCCGCCGATGTCCGAGGTGGCATTGGGGAGCAGGCTGGTGGTCAAATAGATGTTGGTGGCGTAGGCGGCGACCCCGCCCGCGAGCACCACGGCCGACGCGCGATATGCGGGGCCGAAGAGCTCGCGCCAGGTGCCCGCGCCGATCCGCGCGCTCTCCTGCGCGGGCGTCTCGTTGTGGGGCGCCGTGTCGTCGTGGCGAGTGCCGGTCATGTTCCCAGAGTGTCAGGGCGCCTACGTGTGCGGACGGGCGGTGCCGCGCGGTGGGCGGTGGATCACGGGACGGCCGCCGACGCGCGCTTCTACGGGAAATCGATGGGGCCGGAGACGGGGAACCCGGGGAGCGGCACGTCATGCGGTCCGGATGCGTCGACGGACGTGAGCGTGCGGAACGCCGGGCCCTGGTCGGCTGCGGCCACGTCGTGCAGGGCGATCCACACCGGCTCCTTGTGGAAGGTGCCCTGGTAGCAGGCGGGGTCGCAGTCGTTCCAGTACCTGTTCGCGGTGCCCACGGCGAGCTGATCCGTCCACAGGTGCCAGGTGATGTCGGTGAAGCCGCCGTTCGCGTCGCCGCAGAAGATGATGATGTCCGCGGGCTCCTTGACGAGCTCGTGCGCGCAATCCACCACCTGCGTAGCGCCGTCGAGCGAGGACGCCCCGGCCGCGGCCGGGGCGCCCAGTGCCACAGTGCCGGCCGCTGCCACCGCCAGCGCGCCCGCCGTTGCGCCGGCCCTGGTGAGCAATGTCCTCGCCGACGCGCGAATGCCCCGACCCGTGCCCCGGTTCATCTGCAACCGCCTCCCATCGCACCTGCGCTCTGATAGTCATCCTGCACCTCGGGACCGACATCTACGGCAGGTCGGCGCGATTCGCGGCACTCCGACGCGCTGAGGACCCGCCCCGCCCGTCACGCCTCGAACGGCCCGGTGAGGTAGTGCTGAATCTGCGGCGCGCATCGCTCCACGAGCTCGCCGAGCGGCATCGAGGCGAGCGGTTCGATCTCGAGGATCCTGCGGGCCACGAGGATCCCGATCATGTGCGACGCGGCGAGGCTCACGCGCACATCGGCGGACCCGGGCGGCGCGTCGACGCGCCCGCGCACCTCCTTGAGCGCCACCTCAAGGATGAACGAGCGGATCAGTTGCGGATCGCCGCCGCCGAGGACGCCGCGGAACGCGCCGACCACCGCGGATCCCTGCGGCGAATCCCACAGCCCCACCACCGCGCGGAGCACGGCGCGGGCGATCTCGTCGACGGGCACCGCACGGACCTGTGCGAGCACCGTCTCCGGGTCCACGGGAAGGGCCAGCGCGGCGGCGAAGAGGTTCCGCTTGGTGCCGAAGTAGTGGTGGACCAGGGCCGGGTCCACTGCTGCGTCGGCGGCGATGGAACGGACGCTGGCCCTGTCGAACCCGGACTCGGCGAACCGTGCCCGCGCCGCCGCGAGGATCTGCTCGCGGGTGCGGGAGTTGCCCGGCCGCCGCCCGCCGCGAGTCCCGCGTCCGTCCCGCAGCCTGCGCCCGCCGCGCTGCTGCTCCGGGCCGGGGCCGGCGTTCGCATCGGCGGCGCTCACGCGGTCCGCCGCCGCATCGTCGCGGCCGCCAGGCACAGCGACACCGCGGCGAACCCGGCGACCACCGCGAGGTCCCGCCACATCGCGCCGGTGGGGGTGGGGTGCGCCGCCACCTGCTTCATCGCGCTCACCGCGTAGCTCAGCGGCAGCACATTGCTGATCGCCTCCAGCCAGCCGGGCAGTGTCTCGCGGGGTGCCAGCAGCCCGCACAGGAACAGCTGCGGGCCGACGATGAGCGGCATGAATTGCACCGCCTGGAACTCGGTGCGGGCGAACGCGCTGCACAGCAGGCCCAGCGCCACGCCGAGGACGGCGACCACCACGGCGATGAGCACCACCAGCGCCGCGCCGCCCGCCACGTCGAGGCCCAGCAGCCAGAAGCAGATCACGCACGCGATCACCGCCTGCACCACCGCGGCCAGCGAGAACGCGGTGCCGTAGCCGCCGAGCAGGTCCAGCTTGGTCAGCGGGGTGGTCATCAGGCGTTCGAGGGTGCCGGAAGTGCGCTCGCGCTGCATGGCGATGGCGGTGACCAGGAACATCGCGACGAACGGCAGGATGCCGAGCATGCTCACGCCGACCCTGTCGAATACCGACGGCATCCCGGGCGGGCCGGGCTGGTTCTGGTAGACGAAGTACAGCAGCACCAGCAGTAGCGACGGGACGGCGACGATCATGGCGACGGTGCGCCTGTCCGCCCCGAGCTGCCCCAGCACCCGCAGGCTCGTCGCCCCGTATGCGCGTGCACTCATCGCGCCGCCTCCTCTTCTTCCACTGCATCTTCGGCGGCGCGCCGTCCGCCCGGGACGCCCTCGACGAGCGCCAGGAACGCGTCCTCGAGCCGGTCCTCGCCTGTGGTGCTGCGCAAAGCGGCCGGCGTGAGCTGCGCGAGCAAGCGCCCGTCGCGCAGGAGGACGAGCTCGTCGCAGTGGTCGGCCTCGTCCATCACGTGGCTGGAGACGACGAGGGTGCGGCCGTCATCGGCGAGGCGATGGAACCGCTCCCACAGCTCGGCGCGCAGGACCGGGTCCAGGCCCACCGTCGGCTCGTCGAGGATCAGTACGTCCGGGTCCGCCACCAGTGCGCACGCCAGCGAGACGCGGGTGCGCTGGCCGCCGGACAGGTCCGCGGCGCGTCGGTTCTGGTACCGGCCCAACCCCACCGCATCCAGCGCGGCCGCCACCTCGGAGCGCGCGGCTCCGGCGAGAGCGGCGAAGTACGCGACGTTCCGGCGCACGGTGAGGTCGCCGTAGATGCTCGGGGCTTGGGTGACGTAGCCGACCCGGGAGCGTAGCCGACGCGCCCCGGCCGGGCTGCCGAGCACCGACACCGACCCCGACTCCACGATCTGCGTCCCGACGATGCTGCGCAACAGGGTGGTTTTGCCGCATCCCGAAGGGCCGAGCAGCCCGGTGATCGTCCCCGCACGGACCGCGAGCGAGACGCCGTGGAGCACCGGATTGCCGCCGCGCCGCACCGTGAGCCCGCGGATGTCGATCGCCGGATCCCGGAATTCATCGGACGATGAACTCATCATGTGATGAATTGTGCGCTCGTGCGGAGTCCTCGTCAAGGGGCACTGCGGGGATCGCGGCGCCATGCACCCCCGCCGCGCAAGCATTCTGTGCACGTCTGCGCCGCCGAAGCGGAATAATTCATTTGGTCGGCGCGCTCCGGCGCGCTCCGGCGAGCTCCGGCGCGCCCGCGCCGCAGGTGCCGACTCCGGAGGCCGTCGGCCAGTAGCCTCGGGACGGAGCTGACCGGCCGACAGCCCCTGTCGGCGGCAGCGGGAGGTGATCCGAGATGACGGCACCGCTCGGCCGCGCGCGGTTCGTGGCCACGCTGACCGGCCGCATGCGCACCGACCGGTGGGGCGTGGCCGGCACCGACCTGGGGATTGCGACGCGGCTGTCCTCCGGCGCGGTCGCGTACTTCTTCGGCGACACCTTCGAGTCGTCGGCCGCAGGCGGGCCCGGTTGGCGCAGCCCGGTGATGCTGCGCTCGGTCGCGGGGGCGCTCGACGGGGGCGTGCTCGAGGAGGGGATCGTCTTCGACGGCGCGTGCGGCGGGCGCTACGCGCGGGAGATCCTGCCCAACGCGCACGACCCGTCGCAGCGGCCCGACCCGGAGACCCCGGGCAGCGAATTCACGGTGATCCCCTGCGATGCGATCACCGTCGACCGGCGCGTGTACCTGTCCGTGGTGAGCGTGCACTCGTGGAACTCCGCCGCCGCGCCCACCAACTTCACCTACCTGGCGCGCTCCGACGACCTGGGCGTGAGCTGGCAGCGCACCGACGCGCGCTGGGACAACACGGGCGGCGCCCTGGACCAGATGTGGACGATGGACCGCGCCGACGGGTACGTGTACGTCATGTCGTCGGCGTTCGACCGCGCCAACCCGGGCGGCGTGATCCTGCGCCGCGTGCCCGAGCATCGGATCGAGGAACCCTGGGCGTACGAGGCGTGGGTGCCCGAGCGCGACGAGATGCCCAGCGGCGTGTGGATGTCGGTGCGCTCTGCGCCTGTGGTCCCCGTGCTGCCCGGGCCCGTCGGCGAGCTGAGCCTGCGCCGCATCGAGGGCACCTGGGTGCTGGCCGGGTTCGACCCGGCCGCGTACGCGATCACCACGCGCACCGCCCCGGAGCCGACGGGCCCGTGGTCGGAGCCGGTGGTGCAGGTGGCGGGCGGTGAGTGGGGCGCCGGCGACGGCACCTTCGCGCAGATCTACGGGGGCTTCATCCATCCGGACTCGGCTCTCGACGACCTGCATCTGCTCGTCTCGCAGTGGAACACGGCGGAAGGCGCGCCGTATCACGTGCTGCAGTTCCGGACGTCGGTCGCGGCATAGCGCCGTGGCCTCCCCGGCGGCGGTGGAGGCCACGGCGCACGGCGTCAGGAGCCGCTCTGCAGCATGTCCTGCATCCGCCCGATCTCGGCCTCCTGGCCGTCGATGATCGCCTGCGCCATCTTCTGCACCTGCGGGTTGGTCCCGGAGCCGAGCACTTCCTGCGACATTTCGACGGCGCCCTCGTGGTGCTGGATCATCATCTCCAGCCACATGCGGTCGAACTCCGGGCCGGAGGCGGCCATGAGCTGATCCATCTGCTCGTCCGTCATCATGCCGGTCATCTCGTGGCCGCCCTGGGCGCCGTCGGCAGCGTCGTCCGACCCGTCGCCGCCGTTCATGTCGCCCATCTCATGCCCGGAGCCCATGCCGTCGCCGGAGACCATGTCCTCGCCGCCGTCCGCGCTGGGGGCGGGCTGGCCCCACTGCGCGAGCAGCGTCGTCATCTGCTCCATCTCGGGGCCCTGGGCGGCGTCGATCTGCTCGGCGAGTGCGATCAACTCGGGGTTGTCGGTGCGGCCGTCGACCATCTCGGTCATCTCGATGGCCTGAGCATGGTGCGGGTACATGCCGTCCAAAAAGGCGATGTCGGCTTCGTTGAACTGCGCCTGTGCGGCGTCAGCGCTGTCGTTGCGGTCACCGTCGGCGGTGGCGCTGACGCTCGAGGTGGGCGTGGCGGCGTCGGTACCGGAGTCGCCGGAACTGCAGCCGGCGAGGACCAGAGCGGACACGGCGACGGCCGAGACGGCGAGGACCGGCTTCGACTGCAGCGAACGGCGGAAACGGTTGGTACGCATGGGGATCCTCCTGGATCGAGCGTGGTCGCGGCGCCGTGGACGGCGCTCTGCGGGTGTGTGTCGGAGTCCGCGCCGGGCGAGCCCGGGCAGCGGTCGCCCATCACACGCGCAGGATCGTCAGCAATTCCAGGGTGGGGCGCGTCCACGGGGGCACGGGGAGGACGGAGGATCCGTCCTCGGCCGTCGCCGGCGGCGCGCGCAGCTGTGCAACGGGGGTGAGCGGCGCCGCGGGCAGGGGGGTGGCGAGCGGCAGGACCGCCGGCGCCCGCGAACCGGCTGCGAGGCAGTGGATATCGCAGCAGTCGAGCGCCGGGAGGCATGCATCGTGCATGGCGGAATCGTCATGACCGGCCATCGCTCGCCCGTGCTCGGTGTGCGCCTGGCCGACGTGCGCGTGTCCTGCGTCCTCCTTGCCGCCGTGATCGTGGACGGCGACGGCCGAGGCTGCCGCGTGGCCGGCGGGGTCGGCGAGGCACTGGGCGGCGGCGATGCCCGCAGGTCCGGCGAGCACGATGAGCGCGGCGGCGACGAGGGCGAGCAGCCCGCGTTGCGCGCGTATCGACGAGCGGCCCAGCCTCACCTGCCCACCCCCTCCGGAACCGGATTCCATGCCGCCCGCCACGATACCTACCGGGGGTGTCGGCGGCCGCAGACGTGACCCACCATGCAGTCGTGACCGGCCACGCAGAGCGCCGACCGCGTTCAGCGGTCGCCGGTGGCGACGGGCCGCGCCGGATCGGTGATCCAGTGCGACCACGAGCCGGGATACAGCCGCGCGGGGATCCCCGCGATCTGCAGCGCCAGCACCTGGTGTGCCGCGGTGATGCCCGAGCCGCAATACGCAGCCACCTCGTCCGGCCTCCCGCCGATGCCGCCGATGACGGCGTCGAACTGCCGGCGTAATGCGTCTGCCGGCAGGAAGGTGCCGTCGTCGCGCACGTTGGCGGTGGTCGGCCGGTTCACCGCGCCGGGGATGTGCCCGGCGACCGGGTCGACGGGTTCGGAGTCGCCCCGGAACCGCTCGGGGGCCCGCGCGTCGATGAGCACCCCGCGCGCGGCGCACCCGAGTGCCCCGTCCGCCTCGAGGGACGAGCCCGGCCCCGTGGACGGCGCGGGCCCGCAACGGAAGTCGCCGCGCGCAGGGGAGACGTCGTCATGTGTTCCGCCGTCCGAGGTATCCAGGGGAAGCCCCTCCGCCACCCACCGCGCCAGGCCGCCGTCGAGCACCCGCACGTCCTCGTGCCCGTGGTGCCGGAGCAGCCACCACGCGCGGGCGGCGGCCGTGGCCGGGCCCGCGTCGTAGACGACGACCGCCGACGCCTCGCCGACACCGGCCGCGCGCATCGCCTCCTCGAACACCGCGGCCGACGGTAGCGGATGCCGCCCGCCGGGGCCGGGCGGGCCGGCGAGCTCCGCGTCCAGGTCGACGAAGCGTGCGCCGGGGATGTGCCCATCGTCGAACCCGTCGCGGTCGGGCCCGGTCGTCAGGGCCCAGCGGACGTCGAGCAGCACGGGCGGCGGGGAGGATGCGAGCAGTTCCCGGAGCCCGCGCGCGTCGACGAGCGGCGATGCGGGGCCGGGGCCGGTCCATGTTGTTCTCTTCTGGCCGCTCATGCCCTCACTCTATGGCCGCGTTGAACCGGCGCAACTGGGCGACGAACGCCTCGAGGTCGTCCATGGTCCAGCCTTCAAGCCGTGCGGAGATATCCTCCCACCGCATCGTGATGGCCTCGCGGACCTTCTCCACGCCGAGCCCGGTCAGCGAGACGGTGTGCGAGCGGCGGTCGTCCGGGTCGCAGTCGCGGCGGATCAGGCCCAGCTCCGTGAGCGCGGCGAGATGCCGGCTGATCACGGACTTGTCCATGTCGAGCACCTCGGCGATCTCGCCCGCACGCGTGGGCTGCCGGTCCGACACCACCACGAACACCGTGTAGGTGGACGGCGGCATCTCCTCGTGGATCGTGCGGGCCACCTCCGCCTTGTTCAGGCGGATGCGCCGCACCAGTGTGCGCAGCTCGTACTCGATGCCGCGCACCGCACTGAACTCGAGCGCCTCGGCGTGCGAGATAACCTCGTCCGTGGCCGTCATCGCGCGTCAGCCCACCTTCACGCCGGGTGCGGTGCCGGCATCATCCTGGGCCGCCGCATCGCCACCGTCGTCCTGTCCCGCGGCCGTTCGCTGCAGGTCGGCCAACTCGTCGTCGCGCTCGATTGTCTCGCGCAGCGGCACCTCCTTGATGAACAGCACCGCGAGGAACGCCAGGACGGCGAACGGCACCGAGAACAGGAACACCTGCGCCACACCCGAGCCGTAGGCGTGCTCGTAGACGGGGCGCAGCACGTCGCCGAGCGTGGTGACGTCGGGGATCTGGTGGGTGTCCATATCCATCATCGCCCGGCCGACCTCGGGGTCGGAGTGTGCGGCGCCGGAGATGGAGGCCGCCACCTTGTGCCCCAGCGCGGTGCCGAGCGCGGACACGCCGATCGCACCGCCCATCGTGCGCATGAACGCGGCCAGTGAGCTCGCCGAGCCGATGTCCTTCTGGGCCGCGTTGTTCTGCACGGCCAGTACCAGGTTCTGGTTGAGGCAGCCGACGCCGATGCCGAGGATCGACATGTACAGGCCGACGACGATGATCGGCGTGGTGGACGTGATGGTGCTCAGCAGCGCCGCGCCCGACACCAGCAGGACAGAACCGAAGATCAGGAAGCGCTTCCACTTGCCCTTGGCCGCGATGAGCCGCCCGGACACCACCGACGACACGAGCACGCCGCACACCAGGAACAGGGTCATCAGGCCGGCCTTGGTGGGGCTCATGCCGCGGGAGAGCTGGAAGTACTGCACCAGGAAGACGGTGCCGGCGAACATGGCGACGCCCACCATCACCGACGCGAACACGGCGAGGCTGGTGGTGCGGTCCTTGAACAGGTGCAGGGGGATGATCGGCTCGCGTACACGGGTCTCCGCCCACACGAACAGCGCCAGCAGTGCGAGCCCGCCGACGAGCATGCCGATGCTCAGCGCCGAGCCCCAGTCGAACTGCGATCCGCCCAGCGACACCCAGACGAGCAGCACGGACACACCCGCGGTGATGAGGGTGGCGCCCACGTAATCGATGGACACGTCGCGCTTGACCGTGGGCAGGTGCAGCGTCTTCTGCAGCACCGCGAACGCGATGACGGCGAAGGGCACGCCCACGTAGAAGCACCAGCGCCAGGCGGCGCCGGACATGTAGCCGGGGAGCGCGTCGCCCAGCGCGGTGGCGTCCACCAGCAGCCCGCCCAGCAGCGGGCCGCTGACCGTTGCCACGGCGAACACCGCGCCGAGGTAGCCGAAGTACTTGCCGCGGTCGCGCGCCGTGATCATGCTGGCGATGACGATCTGCACCAGGGCGGACAGACCGCCCATGCCGACGCCCTGGATGAGCCGGGCGACGATGAGCACGCCGATCCCGTCCGCCAGTCCGGCGACGATCGAGCCTGCCACGTAGATCAGCAGGGCCAGCTGGGTGAGGGCCTTCTTGCTGAACAGGTCGGCGAACTTTCCCCAGATAGGTGTTGTCGCGGTCATCGTCAGCAGCGACGCGGTGACCACCCAGGTGTAGCCGGCCTCGCTGCCGCCCAGGTCGGCGACGATGCGCGGCAGGGCGGTGGACACCACCGTGGACGAGAGCATGGCGACGAACATCGCCATGAGCAGGCCGGACAGCGCCAGCAGCACCTCGCGGTGGCTCATGGGGGCGGTGCCGGCGGCAGGCGCGCCGGGCGGGGCGTTGCGTGGGGTTTCGGTAGTACTCATCCAGGTGCGTCCTCGAAAGATCAGGTAAGAATCCAAGTACCGGTCGGCGGTGGGCACGACCCGGCGTGATTAGTTGCTTTCGTCAACCATACAACTGGTTGCGCCGTACAACTAATGATTCCCGTGTGAGGCTTGACACGCACCGCGAAACAACGGAGCCCAGCGCGCTCCGGAAAGCGCGCCGGGCTCCGTTGTTGTCGGGCGGGGGCCGGTCAGCGTGCGCCGACGGACTCCGGTTCCTTCCCGGGGATGCCGGTGCCGCGGATCGAGCAGCCGGCGGTCTCGCGCAGGAAGTACACCGCCACCATGCCGACCACGCACGCGATCATCATGTAGAGCGCCGGGAACAGGTCCCACCCGGTGCCGTTGATCGCCGCGTCGTTGATGAACGGGGCGGTGCCGCCGAAGGCCGCCGTCGCCACGTTGTAGCTCAGCGCGAACCCGGCGTAACGCACGTGCGTGGGGAACATCGCCGGGAACGTCGCGGAGATCGTCGCCAGCTGCGGCAGATACAGCAGCCCCAGCACGGCGAACCCCAGCAGCGCCCACCCGAAGCCCTGCCCCATGAGCCAGTACATCGGTATCGCGAGGACGAACAGGCTGATCAGCGACGCCCACCACATGGGTTTTCGGCCCGTGGAGTCCGACCACCTGCCGATGAACGGGATCACCGCCATCATCACCAGCTCGCCGATGAGGATGAGCAGGGTGGTCGAATCATCGCTCATGCCGATCTTGTTCTCGAGGTAGGTCGGCTGGTAGGTCAGCAGCGTGTACTGCACCACATTGAGCGCGATCACCATGCCGAACATCGTGAATATCGGCCTGCGGTAGTCGCGCACCAGATCCACCATCCGCTGCCAGGCGGAGCCCTCCATCTCGGTGGACTCGCTGCTCTCGGCCTCGGTGAACACGGGCGTGTCCGACATCTTCGAGCGCAGGTACCAGCCCACCAGGCCCAGCGGCGCGGCGATGAGGAACGGGATCCGCCAGCCCCAATCTCCCATCGCGGCCTCGCTCATGGCCGTCTGGCAGATCAGGACGACGGCGGCACCCATGACGAAGCCGCCGAGGGTACCGAACTCCAGGAAGCTGCCGTACTTGCCGCGGTGCTTGTCCGGCGAGTACTCGGCCATGAAGGTCGCGGCGCCGCCGTACTCGCCGCCGGTGGAGAAGCCCTGGATCACGCGCAACAGCACGAGCAGGATCGGGGCCGCCACGCCGATGGTCGCATGCGAGGGGATGAACGCGATGAGGAAGGTGGCCGCCGACATCAGCAGGATCGTCGCGGCCAGCACGGCCTTGCGGCCGATCCGGTCGCCGATGGGCCCCCACACCATGCCGCCGATCGGCCGGAGCACGAAGGAGATCGCGAACGTGAGCATGGTGGCCAGTGTCGACAGGCTGCCGGGGAAGAACGCGTCGCCGATGTAGGTGGCGGTGGCGGCGAAGACGCCGTAGTCGTACCACTCGGTCGCATTGCCGATCGCGGATGCGGCGATCACCCTGCGCAGGAGGCGCCGTCCCTCCGGAGTCTCCGGGTCGGGGGTGCCGGTGACGTCATCGGTCGCCGTCACACCGCCCGGTGGAGTCGCGGCGGCCTCGTCGGGGCCGCCGGACGCGTCCGCGTCGTCAGGCGGCAGGCCTGCGTCTGTGCGCATGGGTCCTCCTCCGCCGATGTCGTTCGCGCGGGTACGCGGCGCGACTTCGATCGGCGTTGCAGGTGCCGCGCCCAGTGGGCTGGGCCGTTCACCGGCGGGTCCTGTCGTGTGCGTGCCGGTGCGGGGTCCGCGGTCACCGTCGGGTGGCCGACGTTACGTATGCGAACCGGCCGTGGCCAATCCTGTGAACGGCGGCGCGGTCTGCGTTGTGGGTTGGACTCGCAGTGTTTCACACTCTCTACCCGCGCGGACGCCGGAATTTTGCGCGTGAACGGAGTCGATGCACAATCGTGATCGGGATCACTGTCGGACGTCCGGATCGGGCGCTTGCGGTGGAGCGGCATGGCGCGGTTCGGCGGGGCGTTCCGCTGCGCGTGCGAGGTGTTGCGCGTCGTCGGGGTGGATGGTCACGGCCGCGATCACCACGCCGACGATCACTCCGATCGCGGTGTCGGCGACGCGGCTGAGCGCCATGGACGTCGTCAGCCCGCCGCTGAGCCCCATCATGAGCAGGGCCATCGGGGTGATGGCGGTGGTGGCCACGGCGTAGTTCCGTGCGATCGTCAGCTCGGTGATCACCTGCAGGGCGACGATGGTCGCGGCCGTCGGCCAGAAGCCCATTGCGGTCGCGATGAACGCGAGCGCCACGGCGGCACCGGTGACGTTGCCGACGAGGCGCTGGATCGAGCGCTGAACCGTGCTGGCGAACGTGATCGATTGCAGGGCTGCGGTGGCGCCCATCGACGCCCACAGCGAATGCTCGAGGCCGATGCCCAGCGCCGCTACTCCGGCCAGCGAGGAGGCGACGGCGATGCGCGCACCGGCGCCGAGGAACTCGCCCGAGGCCAGGCGTCCGACGCCGGAGCGGACCCAGCGGCGTTCCTCGTCGGTGCCGTGCTGGGACGTGCGGGTCACCGGTGCCATCGCGGCGAGCCAGCCCACGGTGACGCCGAGCGCGGTTGCGAGAGCGGCGCGGGGCAGGTCGCCGGTCATGGCCGCCGCCGCGCCGGCGAACACGATCACCACCGCGCCTGGGCCGACGATGCGCAGCGACGCGAGCAGCCACGCCCCCGCGCCGCCGGCGAGCGACAGGACGGCGATCTGCAGCAGCATCGGCGTGCCGGTGAGGGCGGACCCCAGCAGGATCGACCCGATGATCGTGGCCCCGGCGATCGCCGTCTTGCCCGCGCGGCGGCGGTATGGCTCACCGCGGGCGAAGGCCGCGGTGATGGCGCCCAGGCCTGCGAGTGCGGCCAGCTCCGTGTGCCCCAGTGTGCCGCCGACGATGAGGACGATGGCGGTGGCTGCGCCGACCCGCAGCGCCGGGACGAGGCTCGGCGAGCCGGGGTTGAGGGAGAACGCGCGGCGCCACGTTGCACGGGCACGGGAATGCCGGGCCGCCGCGCGTGCGCGGTGCACGTGGCTGCGGAGCGCGGTGGAGCCGGGCTCGGTGGGGATGGGAGCGGGGGTCGGAGTGCGCATCGCCCACCAAGGTAGTTCACAAGTAAAACACAGGTAAAATAATGTGATGCACGATGCGTTAACCTGTGCGCATGCACACCGACGGCGACCTGGTCGACAGGATCGTCGACGAATGGGATTCCGCGTTCCCGGATGTCGGCCTCGCGCCCGTCGAGGTGATCGTCCGCATCGCACGCATCAGCACGCTGAGCCTCCGCGCGCTCGAACACGAACTGGCGCGCACGGCGGTCTCGCGCGGGGAGTACGAGGTGCTCGGCGCCCTGGTGCGCAACGACCATCCGCTGCGGCCCGGCGAGGTCACGACCACCACGATGGTCAGCCCCGCCGCCACCACCAAATACGTCGACGCGCTGGTGCGCAAGGGGCTTGTGGAGCGCGGCACGTGGGAACAGGACAAGCGCGTGGTGCTGCTGCGGATCACCGACGCGGGCCGCGAACTTGTGCGGAAGGTCTTCCCCGCGCGCGTCGAACGCGACCGGCGCCTGCTCGCTGGGCTCGACGACGACGAGCGCGCCGTCCTGTTGGGCCTGCTGCGCCGCGTGACGGCGAACGCGGAGCACGCGGCGCCGGAGTGAGCGGCGGCTGTGGATCGAGTGGCGGTGGCCCTCAGCCCACGTTGACGCGCCGCGGCCGCAGCGACGTGCCGTAGTCGGTGACCCACGAGCTTACGGCGGCGAGGCGCTGCCACGCGCTGGGCAGCAGCATCACGTGCACTCCCAGCCAGGCGAGAAACGCGACATGCCCCTGGATGTGCCGGCGGCCTCGACCGATCTCCGCCACCGCGGCGCCGCGGCCGATCATCGCCATGATGCCCTTGTCGCGGTACTTGAATCGGGAGCGGTCGCGTCCCGCCAGGTCCGCCAGGATGTTGCGGGCGGCGTGCTGGCCCGACTGCTGTGCCACCGAGCCCAGCTGCGGCAACGACGTGGTCTCGCCGCCGCGGCCGTGGATGTCGGGGATCAGTGCGATGTCGCCCAGCGCGTAGACCCCGTCGTGCCCGGTTACCGTCAGGTCGTCGTTGACGTTGATCCGTCCGCCGTGCCCCACTGGCAAGGACGAATCGGCGATGAGGCTCGGCGGACGCTGCCCCCCGGCCCACACCACGGTGTCCGAGTCGATGCGGCTGCCGTCGCCGAGTTCCACACCGTCGGCCGAGACGCTCGTCACCGAGGTGCCGAAATGCAGCTGCACGCCCAGCTGCTCCAGCTCGCGCCGCGCGTAGGAGTGGGACGCGTCGGAAAAAGGTTTGAGCAGCGCGTCGCCGTGATCGACCAGGTGCACCGTCACCTTGCTCGCGATCCCGCCGTCGTAGCGCGGGGCGATCACCACCCGCAGGTTCTCGGCGATGGCGCCGGCCAGCTCCACGCCCGTCGGGCCGCCGCCCACGATCACGACGTCGATGTCGGAGGTGATACCCAGGGGCGAGTCGACGCGGTCGAGCTCGCTGATGAGGCGCCGGCTGAGTCGCTCCGCGTCCTCGAGGGTGTACATCGGGTAGCAGTGTTCCTCGGCGCCCGGGACGCCGAAGAAGTTCGCGTCCACCCCCACTCCCAGCACCAGGATGCGGGCGGTGCACACGGTGCCGTCGGCCAGGGTGACCGACCGTGCGTCCGGGTCGATCGCCACCACTTCGCCCACTGCGACCTTCACCGAGTCGTGCCGCCGGAAGATCCCGCGCAGCGGATAGCCGACCTCGCTGATGCCGAGCTGCGACGTGGCCACCTGGTAGTTGAGCGGTTTGAACTGGTGGTAATTGTTGCGGTCGATGAGCAGGACCTCGACGTCGTCCCGGCCCAGGCGATCGGCGAGTGCGAGTCCGGCGAACCCGCCGCCCACCACGACGACCTCGCGGTGCACCGTCTGCAGTTCTTTGTCCGCCGTCCCCCGGCCCCGTGATGTCATGGCCACGAAACTAGTCGACATCATCCGATTTCGAGCCGGTACGATTATTCAACAATGTTGACGACGCTGGTGCGCATCGCGGCCAGTGCGCCGTAGGTGTGCGCAGAGTTGACTGGGTACTGGACGACGGCGACGGCATGACACGGAGGTGGGAATGAGCCCGGTGGGCAGCGGCGAGGAGTCCGGCGACACTGCGGTGGGGCCCAAGCACCATCGCGACGCGGTGCAGCAGGCCGCGGCGCGGCTGTTCAGTGAGAAGGGGTTCACCGCGACCGGCGTGCGCGAGATCGCGGGCGAGGCGGGTGTGGACCCCGCGCTGGTCATCCGCTACTTCGGGTCCAAGGAGAAGCTGTTCCTGCGGACCATGACGATGTCGGTGGACTTCGCCGATCTCATGGCGGGCCCGCTGGACGGGCTGGGCGAGCGGGCCGTCACCTTCGTCCTGGGCCGGACGCGGACGGGCGGCCCTAGCGGTCCGTACGGCGCCGGGGGGGAGCGCTCCTACTCCGCGGGCGTGTTCGCCGCTCTGCTGCGTGCCTCAGACCGGCCGACCGTGCGCGCCCACCTGGCCGAGACTGTGGAGGAGATGTTCGTCGGACTGGTGGCCGGCAGGCTCGACGGTGCCGATGCAGACCTGCGTGCCCGGCTCATGGCCGCACAGCTCACCGGGCTCATGACGTCGATGCACGTGGTGGAGGATCCCGGGCTGGCCGCGGCATCCGACGGCGAGATCACGCGGTATTACGGCCGCTCGATCCAGCTGCTCATCGACGGCTGACCTGGACTCACGCGCTCCGGCGGCGGGGCATTCCACCGAGGGTGGCCGGGCCGGCGGCCGAAGGGCCATGATCGGGGGAGGGGCGCCGTACGTCGGAAGGAGCGGGCGATGACGGTCCGGAACGGTGAAATGCGCAGCGTCGCCGTGGTCGGTGCGGGGGTGGTGGGCCTGTCCACCGCGTGGCACCTGCAGGAACGCGGCATCGAGGTGACGGTCTTCGATGAGGCGGGCCCCGCGGCGGGCTCGTCGTGGGGCAACGCCGGGTGGATCACGCCCGCGCTCAGCACCCCGCTGCCCGAACCCGCCGTCCTCGCCTACGGCCTCCGGCAGCTGCTGCGCCCGTCGTCGCCGGTGTACGTGCCGCCGTCGGCCGTGCTCGACCCGGGCCTGGCGGGGTTCCTCGCGCGGTTCGCGCGCAACAGCACGTCGCGGCGGTGGCGTACGGCCATGGACGCGCTGGTGCGCATCAACCGCCACGCCCTCGAAGCGTTCGACAAGATGGTGCGCGACGACGAGGCGATGGCCGGCTGCCTGCACGAGGCCGATCCCTTCATCGTCGGGTACACCGACCCCGCCCAGACCCAGTCGCTGGTGGACGAGGCCCGGCAGATCACCGACGCGGGCCAGCCGGTGCAGGTGGACGAGCTGCCCATCGACGAGGCGCGGCGGCGCGCACCTATGCTCTCACCCGAGGTGCGGGCCACACTGCTGCTGCGGGGGCAACGGTACCTGCATCCGCCGAAGTTCGTCGCCGCGCTCGCCGACGCGGTCACGGTGCGCGGCGGCGAGGTGCGCGGCGGGGTCCGGATCGAGGTGGTGCGGGACCGTGGGCGGCGGGCCGCTGTGGTCGGGAAGGCTGCGGGCGGGGCCGGGGTGGCCGCCGGCGATTCAGTCGATTTCGAGGCCGACGCTGTGGTGCTGGCCGACGGCGCAGAACTCAACACGATGGCCAGCCGCTTCGGCGTGCGAGCGCAGGTGCGGGCCGGTCGGGGATACAGCTTCAGCGTTCCGGTGGAGCGGACGCCGCCGGGGCCGCTGTACTTTCCGGTCTCGCGGGTCGCCTGCACTCCGTTGGGCGACCGGCTGCGGGTGGCCGGGATGATGGAGTTCCGGCGGCACGACGCGCCCATGGACCCGCGCCGGATCGCCGCCGTCGTCGACTCGGTGCGCCCCCTTCTGACCGGGGTGGATCTCGACGATCGCCGGGACGAGTGGGTGGGGTCGCGCCCCTGCACCGCCGACGGCCTGCCGCTGATCGGGGCGACGGGCTCGCAGCGGGTGTTCGTCGCCGGCGGCCACGGCATGTGGGGGATGACGCTGGGGCCGGCGACGGGCATGCTGCTCGCCGAGGCCATCGACACCGGCCGCACCCCCGAGGACATTGCGGCGTTCGATCCGCTGCGCTGACCGGAAGCGCACGGTCGCACCCCGGATTCGGGCATGATGGGGCCGAGGCGGCGCGTGGGCCTATACGCGCCCGGACTCTCGGGAGGGGAGCGCGATGAACCTGGTGCTCAACGTGATCTGGCTGGTCTTCGGGGGACTGTGGCTGGCGCTCGGTTACTTCGCGATCGGCATCGTGCTGTGCATCCTCATCATCACCATCCCGTTCGGCATCGCGGCGTTCCGCATGGGCGTGTTCGCGCTGTGGCCGTTCGGGCGCACGGTGGTGGACAAGCCCGAGGCGGGGTCCACCTCGCTGGTGATGAATGTGATCTGGTTCGTGATCGCCGGGTTGTGGATGGCGCTCGGGCACATCGCCACCGCGTTCGTGCAGGCGATCACGATCATCGGCATCCCCCTGGCGCTGGCCAACATCAAGATGATCCCGGTGACCTGCTTCCCCTTCGGCAAGGACATCGTGTCCACCGATCGGCCGCCGGCCGGGGCGCACGTGTACTACCAGCAGAACTGACGGGCGGCGTGCCTGCGGGGGTGCGGGGGTGCGGGGGTGCGGGCGGTACGTTGGCGCGCGCCGATTGCCGCGCCGCGCGCCGGTTGCCGCGCCGCGCGCCGGTTGCTGCGCC
>NZ_JAENKO010000055.1 GCF_016599145.1 Tomitella cavernea | reverse complement strand
CGGCGGGGCCTGGCTCGGCGCCGCGGCCGGCGCGCTGGTGCTCACCGCGCTGTGCGGGATCGCCGCGCCAGGCCGGTCCCGCGCGGCGGCGTGGCCGCACGGGCCGTCGATGTGCATCGCGTCGCTGGCGGCCCTGCTTGCGGCCGGATGAGGGGAAGTCGCCGGGCGCATGGCAGGATTGGGCCCGTGCTGCGTTGGACGACTGCCGGAGAATCCCACGGTCCCGCCCTCGTCGCCATGCTCGAGGGCATGGTGGCCGGGGTCGAGGTGACCACCGACGATATCGCGGGCGAGCTGGGCCGCCGCCGCCTCGGCTACGGCCGCGGCGCCCGGATGAAGTTCGAGGCGGACCAGGTCACCATCCTCGGCGGCGTACGCCACGGGACGACGCTCGGCGGTCCCGTCGCCATCCAGATCGGCAATACCGAGTGGCCCAAGTGGGAGCAGGTCATGTCGGCCGACCCCATCGACCCCGCCGAGCTCACCGATCAGGCGCGCAACGCCCCGCTCACCCGGCCTCGGCCCGGCCACGCCGACTACTCGGGCATGCTCAAGTACGGCTTCGACGACGCGCGCCCGGTGCTGGAGCGGGCCAGCGCCCGCGAGACGGCCGCCCGCGTCGCCGCCGGCACCGTGGCCCGCGCCTTCCTGCGGCAGGCGCTGGGCGTGGAGGTGGTCTCGCACGTGGTCGAGATCGGCGGCGCCGGCGCGGACGACCCCGGCGTGCCCGCCTACGACGACAGGGACCGCATCGACGCGAGCCCCGTGCGGGCCCTCGACAAGGCGGGGGAGGAGGCGATGGTCGCCGAGATCGACTCCGCCAAGAAGCAGGGCGACACCCTCGGCGGAGTCGTCGAGGTGGTGGTCAGCGGTCTGCCCGTGGGCATCGGCTCGTTCACCTCCGGCGCCGACCGGCTCGACTCGCGCCTCGCCGGAGCACTCATGGGCATCCAGGCCATCAAGGGCGTCGAGATCGGCGACGGGTTCGAAACCGCCCGCCGCCGCGGCAGCCTGGCGCACGACGAGATGGTGCCGGGCCCGGACGGCATCGTCCGCTCCACCAACCGGGCCGGCGGCCTCGAAGGCGGCATGACCAACGGCGAGCCGCTGCGGGTCCGCGCGGCGATGAAACCCATCTCCACGGTGCCGCGCGCCCTGAAGACCGTCGACATGGTCTCGGGGGACGAGGCCGTCGCCATCCACCAGCGTTCGGACGTGTGCGCGGTGCCGGCGGCCGGCGTGGTCGCCGAGTCGATGGTGGCGCTCGTGGTGGCGCAGGCGGCGCTGGAGAAGTTCGGCGGCGACGCGCTCGCCGAGACCCGGCGCAACGTGCAGGGCTACTTGAGCGCGGTCCGGGAACGGCTCGAGCACTGATGGCGCCGCGCGCAGTGATGGTGGGGCCGCCCGGCGCAGGGAAGTCCACCATCGGCCGTCGGCTCGCCGCCGCGCTGGGCGTCGGCATCGTGGACACCGACACCGAGTTGGAGCGCCAGGAAGGCCGCCCGATCCGCGCGATCTTCGCCGCCGATGGCGAGGCGGTCTTCCGCGGCATCGAAGAGGACGTGGTGCGCGAGTCCCTGCAGAACTCGGACGGCGTGGTCTCGCTCGGCGGCGGCGCGGTGCTCTCCGCGCGCACCCGCGCGCTGCTGCGCGGGCACACCGTGGTGTTCCTCGACATCAGCGCCCACGAGGGGCTGCTGCGCACCGGCATCGCCGGCCGGCTGCGCGGGCAGCCCGGCAAGGACGACGAGACCCGGCCGCTGCTGCAGGGCGACGATCCTGCAGGACGGTACCGCGAGCTCATCGGCGAGCGGCGCCCGTTGTATGAAGAGGTTGCCACGCTCGTGGTCCACACGGACAGGCGCAGCCCCGGCAAGGTGGTCCGCGAGATCGCCGAACTGCTCGAATCGACCGCAACCGACGCCGTCGGCCGCCCCGGCGGCCGGCACGGCACCCACGGTGAACAGCACCACTAGATCCCAGGAGGTCGCAGGTGAGCGATACGACGCCGGCCGAACCGGTCCGCGTGCAGGTGGCAGGGGAACGCCCATACCCGGTGGTGATCGGGCGCGGGCTGCTGGGCGACATCGTCGACGAGCTGCGTGGCACGCGCACCGTGGCGATATTCCACCAGCCCACGCTCACCGAGACGGCGGAAGTGGTCCGTGAACAGCTCGCGGACGCCGGGATCGACGCGCACCGCATCGAGATCCCCGACGCCGAAGAGGGCAAGGAACTGCCCGTCGCGGGGTTCTGCTGGGAGGTGCTCGGACGCATCGGGCTGGGACGCCAGGACGCCGTGATCAGCCTCGGCGGGGGAGCGGCCACCGACCTCGCCGGCTTCGTGGCCGCCACGTGGATGCGCGGCGTGCGCGTCGTCCACATCCCCACCACGCTGCTCGCGATGGTGGATGCGGCGGTCGGCGGCAAGACCGGCATCAACACCGACGCCGGCAAGAACCTCGTCGGCTCGTTCCACGAGCCGGCCGCCGTGTTCGTGGACCTCGCCACCCTGGAGACGGTGCCGCGCAACGAGATAATCTCCGGCATGGCCGAGGTGGTGAAGGCGGGGTTCATCGCCGACCCGCAGATCCTCGACCTTGTCGAGGCCGACCCGGAGGCGGCGCTGGACCCCGCGGGCGCGGTGCTTCCCGAGCTGGTGCGCCGGGCCATCCAGGTCAAAGCCGACGTGGTCTCGCAGGACCTGCGCGAATCGAGCCTGCGGGAGATCCTCAACTACGGGCACACGCTGGGCCACGCCATCGAACGGCTCGAACACTACAAGTGGCGGCACGGCGCCGCGGTCGCGGTGGGGATGGTCTTCGTCGCGGAGCTCGCTCGGCTGGCAGGACGCCTCGATGACGCCACCGCCGACCGGCACCGCACGGTACTGTCCGCGTTGGGACTGCCCACCACGTACGATCCGGACGCCCTGCCCGCGCTGCTCGAGCGCATGCAGTCCGACAAGAAGAACCGCTCCGGCATGCTCCGGTTCGTCGTGCTCGACGGGCTCGCCAAGCCCGGCCGGCTTGAAGCGCCCGACCCGACCCTCATCGCCGGTGCGTACTCCGAGGTGTCACGCAACAACGCGCCGGGCAGCCGCGGGGTGTTCCTGTGAGCGCCGCCCGGATCCAGGTGATCAACGGCCCCAACCTGGGGCGGCTGGGCACACGCCAGCCGGAGGTGTACGGCGCCACCACGCACGCCGACCTGGCGCGCCGGTGCACCGAGCTGGGCGCCGCCCTGGGTGTCGACGTGGTGGTGCGGCAGTCCGACCACGAAGGGCAGCTGCTCGAGTGGATCCACCAGGCCGCGGACGACGGCGATCCGGTGGTGCTCAACGCGGGCGGCCTCACGCACACCTCCGTGGTGCTGCGTGACGCCTGCGCGGAGCTGGACCGGCTGGTCGAGGTGCACATCTCCAACGTGCACGCGCGCGAGGAGTTCCGTCACCGCTCCTACCTGAGCCCCATCGCCACCGGCGTGATCGTGGGGCTCGGCGTGGCCGGCTACGACGCGGCGATCCGCTTCCTCGCGGGCTGAGCTGAGCTTCCTCGCAGGCTGAGCTGAGCGGGCTCGCGGGCTGAGGAGCCTCGGGCCCGCTACTCCTCGCCGCCGACGCCGCTGAGAGCGATATCGTGCCGCCGCTGCCGGCGCTCCTCGGCCTCCTCATCCGGGTCGGCCCCGGACTTGCCGATCCACCGGCCGAGCCCGATGCCTACGGCCGCGGGCAGGATGATCATGAGTGCGGTGCCGGCGGCGCCGGAGGTGAGGTCGAAGAACCAGGTGCGCGACCCGATGCCCTCCAACCCCGCGGCCTCGAGCAGGTGGCAGACGAATCCTGCGGCGAGTCCGGTGATGACGCCCGTGCCGATCCACCGCATGATCAGGTCGTCACGGTCCTCCACCAAGGGGTGGCGGCGAGCGTCGATCACACCGTCGATCCCGGCCCACACGAGAGCGATGAGCACCACGATCGCCAACGCCGTATAGCGCGACACCGTGCCGTGCAGGGGCGCGGTGGTGACGGCCACGCCGAGGATGATGCGCCCAACGACGTGCACCACTGTCATCACGATCGATCGCAGTACCCAACTGAACATGCACTGATACTAACGGGCCGGTAAGTTCCCTGTGGTCTGACCCACAGGTGGATGGCCGGTAGCGTATGCGGGGTGACCGATCCCCACGCGTCCCGGGCCGACCATTCGCACCCGCCGGCGCAGCACCTGCATGCGGGCAGGCGCGACGCCGTGCGCTCCGCTCTCCGCGCACACGGCGTGCCGATGCTCGTGGTCACCGACCTGGTCAACGTGCGCTACCTGACCGGGTTCACCGGCTCCAACGCAGCCCTGCTTCTCGTCGCCGACGAGTCCGCCGGCGAGAGTCCGGCGGGCGGCACGGACGGCGGCACGGTGCTGGCCACGGACGGCCGCTACACCGAGCAGGCCGCGCAGCAGGCGCCGGACGTCCGCGTGCTGATCGACCGCGACTGCACGCACGCGGTCCTGGCCGACCGCTTCGCCCGGCGCCCGGACGAGGTCGCGGACGCCGCCCGGGTCGGCTTCGAAGCCGCCGCGATGAGCGTCGCGGACCACGCGGCGCTCGCCGATCGCCTCGCGTCGTCGCCCACGGCGGTCGATCTCGTCCCGCTGACGGGCGTCGTGGAGAGCGCCCGGCTGGTCAAGGACGACGGTGAGATCGCACTCATCGCCAGGGCCTGCGCTATCGGCGATGCGGCGCTGCGCGACCTGCTCGCGGAGGGGGCGCTGGCGCCGGGCCGCACCGAGCGGCAGGTCGCACGGCGGCTCGAGTGGCTGATGTTCGAGCACGGCGCGGAAGCGATCGCCTTCGAGACGATCATCGCCTGCGGGGCGAACTCGGCCATCCCGCACCACCGGCCCACCGACGACGTACTGCGCCACGGCGACCTGGTCAAGATGGACTTCGGCGCGGTCGTCGGCGGCTACAACTCGGACATGACCCGCACCGTGGTCCTCGGGGAGGCGGACGCGTTCCAGCGGGACGTTTACGCACTCGTGCGCCGCGCGCAGGAGGCGGGGGTCGCCGCGGTGCGTGCGGGGGTCACCGGCGCCGACGTGGACCGCGCGGCGCGTGCGGTGATCGACGAGGCCGGGGCCGGGCGCCTGTTCACCCACGGGCTGGGACACGGGGTGGGGCTGCGAGTGCATGAAGCGCCGCCGGTGTCGTCCGGGGCCACCGGTACACTTCCTGCGGGCGCGGTGGTCACCGTCGAGCCCGGCGTGTACCACGCGGGCCGCGGCGGCGTCCGCATCGAAGACACCCTCGTGGTCCGCGACGGCGGTGCCGAGATCCTCACCCGCACCGGCAAAGAGTTGCGGGTCGTGTAGCCGGCGCCCGCGGTTTCGCGCCTCCCGGCCCGCGCGCCGCCGGGAGGGGTATCGGCATGCCGGGCCGGCAGGCGAGCACCCCGCACGACGGACCACCGGCGCACAGGACCGGCCTGCGCACGCGGGCGCGGCACCAGAACGAGAAAGGCAGACAGTGGCATCGACCAGTGACTTCAAGAACGGGCTCGTGCTGAAGATCGAAGGCCAGCTCCAGCAGATCGTCGAGTTCCAGCACGTCAAACCCGGCAAGGGCCCCGCCTTCGTGCGGACGAAGCTCAAGAATGTCACGTCGGGCAAGACCATCGACAAAACCTTCAACGCCGGGGTGAAGGTGGAGACGGCCACCGTCGACCGCCGCGACATGACGTACCTGTACCAGGACGGCGCGGACTTCGTATTCATGGACGCCGAGACCTTCGATCAGTTCCAGATCGGCGCGGAGCTGATGGGGGACGGCGCCCGCTTCCTGCTGGAGAACATGACGGTGCAGATCGCGTTCCACGAGGACGCGCCCCTGTACGTCGAGCTGCCGGTGTCGGTGGACCTCATCGTCAGTCACACCGACCCCGGCCTGCAGGGCGACCGCTCCACCGGCGGCACCAAGCCCGCCAGCATGGAGACCGGCGCGGAGATCCAGGTCCCGCTGTTCATCAACACCGGCGACAAGCTCAAGGTGGACACGCGCGACGGCAGCTACCTGAGCCGCGTGAACGACTGACGTGGGCGATCGGACAAGAAGGCACGGCACCCGCCACAAGGCCCGCCGCCGCAGCGTCGACCTGCTCTTCGAGGCGGAGGCGCGCGGGGTGGGACCGGCCGAGTTGGCGCGCGAGCGGCGCAGCTACGCGGCCCAGGACGACACCATCAAGACCGTGAACGAGTTCACGATGTCGCTGCTCGAGGGTATCGGAACCAACGGCGAACGGATCGACGACACCATCGCGTCCTACCTCGAGGGCTGGCGGCTGGAGCGGCTGCCGGCGGTGGACCGCGCGATCCTGCGGCTTGCCGTGTGGGAGCTGTTCTACACCGACGTGCCGCCGGTGGTGGCCGTGGACGAGGCGGTGGAGCTGGCCAAGCAACTCTCCACCGACGAGTCGCCCGCGTTCATCAACGGCGTCCTCGGCCGCATCGTCGTCGTCGCACCACAGGTGCGGGCCGCGGCGGCGGCCGTGCCCGTCGCCGAGCGGCCTGAGGCGGACGACGAGGCAGCGTCCGAGCAGAACGGCGCAGTGCCCGAGCAGGACGGCGCAGTGCCCGAGCAGGACGGCGCAGTGCCCGAGCAGGACGACACAGCACCCGGCCGGCAGTAGCCGCCCCGCCGGCGCGACGCGCGGCCGGGCCCCTCGAGTACGACGGCGCCCCGCCGACCCCCGTGGGCGGTTTCACAGCCGGTCCGCGGGGGTTTCGGCGGGGCGGCCTGCATTCGTGCTGCTATTCTGGTTCCCGCAAGACATCCTTTAACGGTCCGTCCAGTGAGGCGGAGAAGGAGGTCGCGGCTTCCCGTGCCCGCAAACGGTCCCCACAACTCTGCACCCCGCCCGGCAGGTGAGCGTGAGCTGATGTCGGCGTCCGATGTCGCCCGCACCGTCGCGCGCATGGCGCACCAGATCATCGAGAAGACGGCTCTGGACACCACATCGTCCGAGCATCCCGTGATCCTCATCGGCATCCCCACCCGCGGCGCCCCGCTCGCCGCCCGGCTGGCGGAGCGCATCACGGATTTCAGCGGTGTACGCGTCCCCGTCGGCGCGCTGGACATCACGCTGTACCGCGACGATCTCCGCGGCAAGCCGCACCGCCCGCTCGAGCGGACGTCGATCCCCATCGGCGGGGTGGACGGCGCCACCGTGATCCTCGTCGACGACGTCCTCTATTCCGGCCGCACCGTCCGCGCGGCGCTCGACGCCCTGCGCGACCTGGGCCGGCCCCGCAGCGTGCAGCTCGCCGTCCTCGTCGACCGCGGTCATCGCGAACTGCCGCTGCGCGCCGACTACGTGGGCAAAAACATCCCCACTGCACGCAGCGAGAACGTGTCGGTGCGCCTGAACGAGTACGACGGCGCCGACGCGGTCATGCTCGGCGCGCAGGAGGGGCCGATGCAGGACGCGGCAGCACCGAACGCCGCCGCCCGGGACGGCGACGGGGAGAGCCGGCCATGAAGCACCTGCTCTCCATCGGAGACCTCACGCGGGACTCCGCCGTCGACCTGCTCGACGAGGCCGACCGGTTCAAGGCGGCACTGCTCGGCCGCGAGGTGCGCAAGCTGCCGACGCTGCGCGGGCGCACCGTCATGACGGTGTTCTTCGAGAACTCCACCCGCACTCGCGCGTCGTTCGAGGTGGCCGGCAAGTGGATGAGCGCGGACGTCATCAACGTCAGCGCCGGCACCTCGTCGGTGCGCAAGGGCGAGTCGCTGCGCGACACCGCGGCCACGCTGCACGCCATCGGCGCGGATGCGCTCATCGTGCGCCACCCGGCCTCCGGCGCGCCCCGGCAGGTGGCCCGCTGGACCGCGGAGATGGCGCACGACGGCGTCGCACCCGCGGTGATCAACGCGGGCGACGGCACGCACGAGCACCCCACGCAGGCGCTGCTCGACGCCCTGACCCTGCGCGACAGGCTCGGCGGTTTCGAGGGCCGGCGTGTCGGGATCGTCGGCGACATCGTGCACAGCAGGGTGGCCCGCTCGAACGCGCTGCTGCTGACCATGCTGGGCGCGGAGGTGGTCCTCATCGCCCCGCCCACGCTGATGCCGCTGGGGGCGGACGGTTGGGGCGTCACCGTCGCGCACGACCTGGACTCCGAACTGCCGGGCCTGGACGCGGTGATGATGCTGCGGGTGCAGGCCGAGCGGATGCGCGGCGGTTTCTTCCCGAGCGCGCGCGAGTACGCGATCCGCTACGGCCTCAGCGAGACGCGCCGGCGGATGCTGCCGGAGCATGCGGTGATCCTGCACCCGGGCCCGATGCTCCGGGGAATGGAGATCGGCTACTCGGTGGCCGACTCGCCGCAGGCGGCCCCGCTCCAGCAGGTGGCCAACGGCGTGCACGTGCGGATGGCGGTGCTGTTCCGGCTGCTCGTCGGCGAACAGGCCGACGGGTAGATGGGCGTGCCGACGACAGTGCAGGGCACACGGCCCCAGGCCCTCGGGGCGCACAGTCCCGAAGGTCCGGGGGCACACATGGAAGCGAGGACGGCGGCGTGACGACGGTACTGATCACGGGCACACGCCCCTACGGCGAGGGCGACCCGGTAGACGTGCTGGTCGAGGACGGCGTGATCACGCAGATCGTCCCGGCGGGCACCCTGACGGACGCGTCCGACGCGGCGGAGGATGGCTCCGGCGCCGAAGTCCTCGAGGCGGCCGGCACCGTGCTGCTGCCCGGCTTCGTCGACATGCACACCCACCTGCGCGAGCCGGGACGCGAGGACGCCGAGACGGTGCGCTCCGGCTCGGCCGCGGCGGCCCGCGGCGGCTACACGGCCGTGTTCGCAATGGCCAACACCGACCCCGTCGCCGACACCGCGGTGGTCACCGACCACGTCTACGCGCAGGGCCGGATGGTGGGCCTGGTCGACGTGCACCCCGTGGGCGCGGTCACCAAGGGGCTCGCCGGGGCCGAGCTCGCCGAGATGGGTGTGATGGCGGCGTCGTCGGCGTCGGTGCGCCTGTTCTCCGACGACGGACACTGCATCGCCGACCCGCTGATCATGCGCCGCGCGCTGGAATACGCCCGGGGGCTCGACGTGCTCATCGCCCAGCACGCCGAGGAGCCGCGGCTCACCGAAGGCGCGGTCGCCCACGAGGGCCCCACCGCCGCCCGGCTGGGCCTCGCCGGATGGCCGCGCGCGGCGGAGGAGTCGATCGTCATCCGCGACGCGCTGCTGGCCCGCGACGCCGGTGCGCGCGTGCACATCTGCCACGCGTCCACCGCGGGGACGGTGAAGCTCCTGCGCTGGGCCAAGGAGCAGGGGATCGACATCACCGCGGAGGTGACCCCGCACCACCTGATGCTCGACGATTCCCGTTTGGAGACCTACGACGGCCTCTTCCGGGTCAACCCGCCGCTGCGCGAAGTCTCCGACGCCCGGGCGTTGCGGGCCGCTCTCGCCGAGGGCGTGGTGGACTGCGTGGCCACCGACCACGCCCCGCACGCCGCGCAGGACAAGTGCTGCGAGTTCTCTCGGGCCCGGCCCGGCATGCTGGGGCTCGAGACCGCGCTGGGCGTGGTCGCGCAGACGATGGTCGCGCCCGGGCTGCTCGACTGGCGCGGCGTGGCCGCGGTGATGAGTGAGCGGCCCGCCCGGATCACCGGGCTGCCCGACCACGGCCGGCCCATCGAGGTGGGGGAGACGGCCAACCTGACGGTGGTCGACCCGGACTCCGCATGGACGGTACGGGGAGCCGAGCTCGCCAGCATCGCGGACAACACCCCGTACGAAGAATTCACCTTGCCCGCGCGGGTGCGCGCCACCCTGCTGCGAGGCCGCGTGACCTGCGTCGACGGAAAGGTCAGGGCCGACTAGATGTTGTGGCTGAACACGATCACGGTGCTTGCGGCGGTGGCCATCTGGGCACTGTGCGTCTACCTGATGTGGAAGGGCTGGCGGCGCCGCGGCCGATTCCAGCAGGGCGCGGTGGGCGACCTGCACCCGGTCCCGCGCAAGCTGTCGCGTCCCACCGTCGACGAGACGAGCGGGCTGTACGTGGGCTCGTCGCTGGCCGGGAATTGGCAGGCGCGCGTGACCGCACACGGGCTGGGCGTGCGCGCGCCGGCCGCGCTGACCGGCTACCGCGAGGGTGTGCTGGTGGAGCGGCAGGACGCCGAGGCGCTGTGGATCCCGCGCACCGCCATCGTGTCCGTGCGCACCGACCGCAGGCTCGCCGGGAAAGTGATGACCAAGGACGGGCTGCTGGTGATCCGCTGGCGCACGGCCGGCGTCGACGGGGCAGTGGAGATCGACACCGGCTTCCGCGGCGACGACAAGGCGGTGTATCCGCGCTGGCTGGCCGAGTTCGGCGGCGACAATACGACAGACCCGGAGCAGGCCGGCCGGGAGACCGAAAGGAAGGAACAGAAGTGAGCGACGCGGTTCTCGTACTCGAAGACGGGAAGGTGTTCCGGGGCTCCGGGTACGGGGCACAGGGACAGACTCTCGGTGAGGCCGTGTTCTGCACCGGCATGACCGGCTACCAGGAGACCCTCACCGACCCCAGCTATCACCGGCAGATCGTGGTGGCCACGGCCCCCCAGATCGGCAACACCGGGTGGAATTCGCAGGACAGCGAGTCGCGTGACAACGACGGCACGCCCACCGACAAGATCTGGGTCGCCGGCTACGCCATCCGAGAACCCTCGCGGACTGTGTCGAACTGGCGGGCCGACCGCGGCGCGCTCGAGGACGAACTGGTGCGGCAGGGCATCGTCGGCATCTCCGGCATCGACACCCGTGCCGTCGTCCGCCACCTGCGCGACAAGGGTGCGATGCGCGCGGGGATCTTCTCCGGCTCCTCGCTGGGGCCCGTGGACGGCCTGCAGCGCATCGTGCAGGCCCAGCCGGAAATGCTCGGCGCCGACCTGGCCCGCGAGGTGAGCACCGACTCGGGCTACGTCATCGAGCCTGCGGGCGCACCGCGCTTCGAAGTGGCCGCGGTGGACCTGGGCATGAAGGCGTCCATCCCGGAACAGCTCGCACTGCGCGGGTGCCGCGTGCACGTGCTGCCGTCGACCGCCACCGTCGATCAGGTCGAGGCCATCCGGCCCGACGGGTTCTTCCTGTCCAACGGCCCCGGCGACCCTGCCACCGCCGACGCCGCGGTGCAGCTCACGCGCGGCGTCATCGGCAAGGGCATCCCGATGTTCGGCATCTGCTTCGGCAACCAGATCCTGGGCCGCGCGCTGGGCCGGCGCACATACAAGATGCGCTTCGGCCACCGCGGCATGAACATCCCGGTGATCGACGAGGCCACGGGCCGCGTCTCGATCACCTCGCAGAACCACGGCTTCGCACTCGAGGGCGAGCGGGGCGAGGAGTTCGACACGCCTTTCGGCCGTGCGCGGGTGAGCCACGTGTGCGCTAACGACGGCACCGTCGAAGGCGTCGAACTGCTCGACGGCACCGCGTTCTCAGTCCAGTACCACCCGGAGGCCGCGGCCGGCCCGCACGACGCCCGCTACCTGTTCGACCGGTACGACGCGCTCATGGCCCGCGCCGGGAAGTCGGGCGGCAAGTGAACGCCCCGCCGAAAGCGGCGCCCACGCCGCCCCGTCGCACCCCCGCCGCACAGACCTTTACAGGAAGGCAGGCCTGAAGTAATGCCACGCCGCAATGACATCGCACACATCCTGGTGATCGGCTCCGGCCCCATCGTCATCGGCCAGGCCTGCGAGTTCGACTACTCGGGCACCCAGGCCTGCCGCGTGCTCAAGGCCGAGGGCATGCGCGTCACGCTCATCAACTCCAACCCGGCAACGATCATGACCGACCCGGAGTACGCGGACGCCACCTACGTCGAGCCGATCACGCCCGAGGTCATCGAGAAGATCTTCCTCCGTGAGCGGGAGCAGGGCCATCCGATCGACGCCGTCCTGGCGACCCTCGGCGGCCAGACCGCCCTCAACGCGGCCGTGCAGCTCGACGCGCAGGGACTGCTCGCCAAGCACGGCGTGGAGCTCATCGGCGCCGACATCCCCGCCATCCAGCGCGGCGAGGACCGGCAGATGTTCAAGGACATCGTCGAGTCCGTCGGCGGCGAGAGCGCACGCTCCCGTGCCTGCGACACGATGGACGAGGTGTACGAGGCCGTCGAGGAGTTGGGCCTGCCGGTGGTGGTGCGCCCGAGTTTCACCATGGGTGGGCTGGGCTCCGGCCTGGCGTTCACCTACGAGGACCTCGACCGGATCGCCGGCGGTGGCCTGGACGCCTCGCCCACGGCGAACGTGCTCATCGAGGAGTCGATCCTCGGCTGGAAGGAGTACGAGCTCGAGCTGATGCGCGACGGCAAGGACAACGTCGTCATCGTCTGCTCCATCGAGAACGTCGACGCCATCGGCGTGCACACGGGCGACTCGGTGACCGTCGCCCCGTCGATGACGCTCACCGACCGCGAGTACCAGAAGATGCGCACGCTGGGCATCGAGATCCTGCGGGCGGTCGGCGTGGAGACCGGCGGCTGCAACATCCAGTTCGCCGTCGACCCCGCCGACGGCCGCATGACCGTCATCGAGATGAACCCGCGCGTGTCCCGCTCGAGCGCGCTGGCCTCGAAGGCCACCGGCTTCCCCATCGCCAAGATCGCTGCGCGGCTGGCCATCGGCTACACCCTCGACGAGATCGTCAACGACATCACGGGCGAGACGCCCGCGTCATTCGAGCCGACGCTCGACTACGTCGTCGTCAAGGCCCCGCGTTTCGCGTTCGAGAAGTTCCCCGGCGCGGACGGCACGCTCACCACCACGATGAAATCGGTGGGCGAGGCCATGGCAATCGGCCGCAGCTACTCCGAGGCCCTCGGCAAGGTGCTGCGCTCGCTCGAGCACGGCGGCACCGGGTTCTGGACGGTGCCCGACCCCGATGGCGACACGGTGGACGCGGCCCTCGAACGCCTGCGCACCCCGCGTGAGGGACGCATGTACGACATCGAGCGCGCACTGCGGTACGGCGCCGGCATCGACCAGGTCCACGAGGCCTCGGCGCTCGACCCGTGGTTCATCGCCGAGGTCGAAGGGCTGGTGGAGCTGCGCTCCCGGATCATCGACGCCCCGGTGGTGGACGAGGCCCTGCTGCGGCTCGCGAAGAACGAGGGTCTGTCGGACCGTCAGATCGCGGTGCTGCGTCCCGAGCTCGCCGGCGAGGACGGCGTACGCGACCTGCGCCACCGGCTGGGCGTGCGGCCCGTGTACAAGACCGTCGACACCTGTGCCGCGGAGTTCGAGGCGAAGACCCCGTACCACTATTCGACCTACGAGCTGCACGCGGACGGCCAGTCCGAGGTGGCCGAGCAGCGCGTCAAGCCGAAGGTGCTCATCCTGGGCTCCGGCCCCAACCGGATCGGGCAGGGCATCGAGTTCGACTACTCGTGCGTGCACGCGGCCACCACGCTGTCCGACGTGGGCTACGAGACGGTGATGATCAACTGCAACCCGGAGACCGTCTCCACCGACTACGACACCGCCGACCGGCTCTACTTCGAGCCACTGACCTTCGAGGACGTCCTCGAGGTCTACCAGGCGGAGTGCGCTTCCGGCACGGTCGCCGGGGTCATCGTGCAGCTCGGCGGCCAGACGCCGCTGGGGCTGGCGGAGCGCCTCGAGGCCGCCGGGCTGCCGATCGTCGGCACCACCCCCGGCGCCATCAACCTGGCGGAGGACCGCGCCGAGTTCGGCAAGGTGCTGACGGAAGCGGGGCTGCCGGCGCCGCGGTTCGGCACCGCCACCACCTACGAGCAGGCCCGCGCCATCGCCTCCGACATCGGCTATCCGGTGCTCGTGCGTCCCTCCTACGTGCTGGGCGGCCGAGGAATGGAGATCGTCTACGACGAGGCCTCGCTCGAGGGCTACATTTCCCGCGCCACCGAGCTGTCCTCCGACCACCCGGTGCTCGTCGACCGCTTCCTCGAGGACGCCATCGAGATCGACGTGGACGCCCTCTGCGACGGCGACGAGGTGTACCTGGGCGGGGTGATGGAGCACATCGAGGAGGCCGGGATCCACTCGGGCGACTCGGCGTGCGCACTGCCGCCGATCACCCTGGGCCGCCAGGACGTCGAGGCGGTGCGCCGGTCCACCGAGGCCCTCGCCAAGGGCATCGGTGTCCGCGGCCTGATGAACGTGCAGTACGCGCTGAAGGACGACGTGCTCTACGTGCTCGAGGCCAACCCGCGCGCCAGCCGCACGGTGCCGTTCGTGTCCAAGGCGACGGGTGTCCCGCTCGCCAAGGCGGCCGCGCGGATCATGCTGGGCGAGTCGATCGCACAGCTGCGCGCCGCGGGCGTGCTGCCGGCCACCGGCGACGGGGGCACGGTGGCGGAGGAGGCGCCCGTCGCGGTCAAGGAGGCCGTGTTGCCGTTCAACCGGTTCCGCAAGGCGGACGGCACCGGCATCGACACCCTGCTCAGCCCTGAAATGAAGTCCACGGGCGAGGTCATGGGTATCGACAAGGACTTCGGCACCGCCTTCGCGAAGAGCCAGATCGGAGCGTCGTCTGCGCTGCCCACCAGCGGCACGGTGTTCGTGTCCGTCGCCAACCGGGACAAGCGTGCCATGGTGTTCCCGGTCAAGCGGCTCGCCGACCTCGGCTTCACCGTCCTCGCCACGGTAGGCACCGCGGAGATGCTGCGGCGCAACGGGATCAAAGCCACCGAGATCGCCAAGTTCTCCGACGAACGCGACGGGCAGGACTCGATCGTGGAGTTGCTGCGCGACCACAAGGTGGACCTGGTGATCAACACCCCGTTCGGCACCTCGGGCCCCCGCGTGGACGGGTACGAGATCCGCAGCGCCGCCATCGCCACGTCCACGCCGTGCATCACCACCGTGCAGGGCGCGGCGGCCGCGGTGCAGGGCGTCGAGGCGATGATCCGCGGCGAGATCGGCGTGCGCTCGCTGCAGGACCTGCACGCGCACCTGCGCGCCGGCGCGGGCGCGTGACCGCGTCCCGCCCGGACGCGGCCGGGTTCGCCGGCCGCCTGCGCACGGCCGTCGCGGAGCGGGGCCGGCTGTGCGCGGGGATCGATCCGCACCCGGAGCTGCTCGAGGCCTGGGGCCTGCCGCGCAGCGCCGACGGCCTGGCGGCGTTCACGGACGTGTGCGTGCGGGCACTGGGCCGGTCCGTCGCGGTGGTCAAGCCGCAGGTCGCGATGTTCGAGGAGTACGGCGCGGCAGGGCTCGCGGTGCTCGAGGACGCCGTGGCGCGGCTCCGCGAGGCCGGCGCGCTGACGCTGGCCGACGCCAAGCGCGGCGACATCGGGTCGACGATGGCCGCCTACGCCCGTGCATGGCTGACCGACGGCGCACCGCTTGCGGTCGACGCCATGACCGCGGTCCCGTATCTGGGACTCGGGGCGCTCGCGCCGGCCGTCGACCAGGCGCGCGGCACAGCCCGCGGCGTGTTCGTGCTCGCGCGCACCTCCAACCCGGAGGGCCGCGCGGTGCAGACGGCGCGGCTGACCGGCGATCGGGAACCCGCCGGCGACGGCGGTGGGCCCGCGCCGGGCGGGGTCAGCGTCGCGCAGTCGATCGTCGACGGGGCGGCGGGGGACGACACGGGCACCCTCGGGCTGGTCGTGGGCGCCACGCGCGCCCACGGGCTGCGCCTCGACGGGTTCACCGGGCCGATCCTCGCGCCCGGCCTCGGCGCCCAGGGCGCGTCGGCGTCCGACCTGCCCGGCATCTTCGCGGGCGCCACCGGGCTGCTCATTCCGAACTCGTCGCGCGCCATCCTCCAGGCCGGCCCCGATCCGGACCGGGTGCGCGCAAGCGCCGAGCGGACCCGTGATGGGATCGAGGCCGTGTTGCGGTGACCTCGCGGGGCAGGTGGCTCGCCGTCGTAGCGTGCGCGGTGGCGATCACCGCGCTGTTCCGGCTGTGCGACACCGTCCACGGCATCGACCTTCGGGTGTATTTCGAGGCGGGCCGCGCCGTGCTCGCCGGAGACGGCCTCTACGGCGGGCCGCAGGGCGCCGCACGGGTGCCGTTCACCTATCCGCCGTTCGCCGCGCTGGCCGCCGTACCCCTCGCCGCGACGGGGTGGAATGCGGCGCAGTGGCTTTGGGCCATCGTCAACGTGTGCGCACTGTCGGTGGGCGTGGCCGTGGGATATCGCGCGTTCCTGACCGGCCGGCGCCGCCGCACGTGGTGGCTGCTCGGGCTGACCGGGTTCTGGGCGGCCTCGGGACCGGTGGCGGATCACCTCGGCTACGGGCAGGTGGGCCTGCTGCTGATGGCGGTGTGCCTCGTGGACGCGGACCGCGCCGTGCGGCTGCCCCCGTGGCTGCCGCGCGGAGTCCTCACCGGCGCCGCGGCCGCGGTGAAGCTCATCCCCGCCGCCTATCTGGTCGTGCCGCTGCTGCTGCGCCGGTGGCGCACGGCCGCCGTCGGCGCCGCCGCCGCGGCCGCCTGCACCCTGCTGGCGCTGGCCGTCCTGCCGGGCCCCACCCGCGCGTACGTCGTCGACGTGGTGCCGGGACTGGCCGGCCGGGTCGGGGTGGGCGACCCCGCCGTGGCGGGCAACCAGGCCCTGCGCGGCATGGTGCTGCGCACGCTGCCCGCAGACGCGTCCGATCGGGCCGTCCTCGCCGCCTGGGCGGCGGCCTGCCTGCTCATGGCGCCGTTGACGGTGTGGGGCGCAGTGCGCGCCGCGCGTTCGCGGGGACCGGTGGCCGCGCTGGTCGTCGTCGCGCTGGGCGTCGAGCTGATGCTGCCCGTGGCCTGGACCCACCACTACGTGTGGCTGGTGCCCGCCGTCGGCCTGCTGTGGGCTCCACCCCGGTCCGCGGCGTCGGCTATGCGGACCGGGGTGCGGGCCTCGCGCGCTCTCGCCGCCGTGGTGACGATCGCCGCCTTCGCCCGCACGGCGCCGCTGGTGGCCCAAGGAGGGACGGGCATCGCCGTGCTCGACCGGCTCGGCACCGAGGCGATCATGCTCGCCGCGGCCGCCGCGATGATCGGGCTGGCAGCGCCCGGGGGACAGCCGAAGCGGCTTGCGGGGGAGCGGCGTACCCGAGCATGGGAGGGCCGCAACGGCCCGGGGCGCCCGCACGCCCCCTGAGGCCGGTGCGCTTCCGTACCGCCGTCGACGTGCGTCGATCCCGCACGACACGCGCGGGATGCGCGTGGCGCAAATATTTTTTCGCCGTCCCCAAGCGGGGACGGCGATCCCACGGCCCCGTCGCGGCACGACGCGGCGCCACCTGCGGCATTCCTGACCGCCCGGCCCGCGCCCATGCCCCGTGAACTGCACAAACGGACTTTCCTCCGGGTGGCCTCGTCGCGGCGCGGGCGGCGACGACACGCACCGGGGCACCCGTCCGGGACCGCACGCCCGGGCCATCCGCGGCGACGATGCGGGCCGACCAGGGCGGGGGCGGGTTCGCAATTGCCCCAGGCGCTGAGTACGGTCTCAATCGCTGCTGTCCACCTGCGGTGATCGCGCCACTTGCGCGACCGGGACGCGCGGTGGACGATGCAGACCGATGATCCACGTACACGACGAGACGGAGGAACCGTGGCCCTTCCCCAGTTGACCGACGAGCAGCGGGCTGCTGCTCTGGAGAAGGCGGCAGCCGCTCGCAAGGCCAGGGCTGAGCTCAAGGAGCGCCTCAAGCGCGGCGGCACCGACCTCAAGCAGGTGCTCAAGGACGCCGAGACGGATGAGATCCTTGGCAAGATGAAGGTCTCCGCGCTGCTCGAGGCCCTGCCGAAGGTGGGCAAGGTCAAGGCGCAGGAGATCATGACCGAGCTCGAAATCGCCCCCACCCGCCGCCTGCGCGGCCTCGGCGACCGTCAGCGCAAGGCCCTGCTGGCCAAGTTCGACTTCGAGTGATCCCCATGGACGCACGCACCGATCCGGTGCCGATGCGCCCGAACGACGGACCGAGGGGCCGGCTGGTGGTACTGGCCGGCCCCTCGGCCGTGGGCAAGTCCACCGTGGTCCGGGAGCTGCGCCGGCGCGTGCCGGACCTGGTCTTCAGCGTCTCGGCCACCACTCGCGCGCCCCGGCCGGGGGAGGTCGACGGCGTCGACTACCACTTCGTCGGCGACGATGGATTCCAGCGCATGATCGACGGCGGCGAGCTGCTCGAGTGGGCGGAGATCCACGGCGGGCTCCAACGGTCCGGGACGCCGGCCGCGCCCATCCGCGACGCGCTCGCGCAGGGCCATCCGGTGCTGCTCGAGGTCGATCTGGCGGGCGTGCGGCAGGTGCGCGCCGCCAGACCGGACGCCTGCTTCGTGTTCCTCGCTCCGCCGAGCTGGGACGACCTGGTGGCCCGCCTCACCGGGCGCGGAACGGAGGATCCGACCGTCGTGGCCCGCCGGCTGGAGACCGCCCGGACCGAGCTGGCGGCGCAGGACGAGTTCGACCACGTCGTCGTCAACGACAGCGTCGACCACGCCGTGGACGAGTTGGTATCATTGATGATCGGTCCCGGGCAGGGATGATCCCCCTTCACAATCACAACCACCGCCGCAACCGGATTGTCAGGCAGTGATGTCAGGAGAAATGCGAGTGAGCAGCAAGGTCGATGCAGGCGAATCCGCGGTGGCCGAGGCCGTGCGGCCGTACGACACCCCGCTGGGCATCACCAATCCGCCCATCGACGAGCTTCTCGAGCGCGTGTCGTCGAAGTACGCGCTCGTGATCTACGCCGCCAAGCGGGCACGCCAGATCAACGACTACTACAACCAGCTCAGCGAGGGCATCCTCGAGTACGTCGGCCCGCTCGTCGAGCCGGGCCTGCAGGAGAAGCCGCTGTCCATCGCCATGCGGGAGATCCACGCCGATCTCCTCGAACACACCGAAGGCGAGTGAGCGGCCCTTCGGCGGCACCCCGGCGCATCGTCGTCGGGGTGGGCGGCGGCATCGCCGCCTACAAGGCGTGCTCGGTGATCCGGCACTTCACCGAAGCCGGGCACACTGTGCACGTCGTGCCCACTGAGGCGGCGCTGGCCTTCGTCGGCTCCGCCACCTTCGAGGCGCTCTCGGGCAATCCGGTGCACACCGGAGTCTTCGCCGATGTCCCGGCCGTGCCGCACGTGCGCCTTGGTCAGGAGGCCGACCTGGTCGTGATCGCTCCGGCCACGGCCGACCTGATGGCGCGGGCCGCCCACGGCCGAGCGGACGACCTGCTCACCGCGACCCTGCTCACCGCGCGCTGCCCCGTCGTGTTCGTGCCGGCGATGCACACCGAGATGTGGGAGCACCCGGCCACCGTCGAGAACGTGGCGATGCTGCGGTCCCGCGACGCCGTCGTCGTCGAACCGGCCTGGGGGAGGCTGACCGGCGCCGATTCAGGAGCGGGACGTCTCCCGGACCCCGGCGAGATCTGCACCCTCGCAGATCTCATCCTCGAACGTTCCGACGCGGTGCCCCGCGACCTCGAGGGGGTGCGCATGGTGGTCACCGCGGGCGGCACTCGCGAGCCGCTCGACCCGGTGCGTTACCTGGGCAACCGCAGCTCGGGCAAGCAGGGCTACGCGCTGGCCCGGCTGGCCGCGCAGCGCGGCGCCCGGGTGACCCTCATCGCCGCGGCATCGACGGGCCTTCCCGACCCGCCGGCGGTCCGTGTCGAGCGCATCGGCACCGCCGCCGAGCTCCAGACCGCCGTCGACGACGCAGCCCGGGACGCGGAGGTGGTGATCATGGCCGCCGCCGTCGCAGATTTCCGGCCTGCCGCCCGCGCCGATGCGAAGATGAAGAAGGGCGCGGCGAGCGAGCCCGATGCGGTGCCGCTCACGCACAACCCCGACATCCTCCAGGGCCTCGTCACACGCCGCGGCGACGGGGGACTGCCGGCAACGCGGGTCATCGTCGGCTTCGCCGCGGAGACCGGCGACGCCGACGGCGACGCCCTGCACCATGGCCGCGCCAAACTCGCGCGCAAGGGCTGCGACCTGTTGGTCGTCAACACGGTAGGGGACGACCGGACCTTCGGCCTCGACTCCAACGACGGGTGGCTGCTGTCCGCCGACGGGTCGGAACGTGCCATCGAGCACGGGTCGAAATCGCTGATGTCCAGCCGCATTCTCGACGCGGTGACCGCCTTGCTCGGCGACGGCCACTGTCGCCGCTGATCCCCGCACGCCGCGGGGCCGGAGCCTGCCCGGCCGCCCCCGCACGGCGGACCCCTTGCAGCCCCGGGACGGCCGGGAGGCATAAGGTCGGTGGGTACCCGTTTCATCCTGGCTGATGACGAGAGCCCTCATACCAGCCTCAACGGCGGGCAGGCCGCGCACAGCGCGCGCCGTGCGACACACGAGAAGCGATCCGCGACGAGAGCCTTGGGAGAGAAATGTCAGTGAACGACCCGGGACATCGGCTGTTCACCAGCGAGTCGGTGACAGAGGGCCACCCGGACAAGATCTGCGACGCCATCAGCGATTCGATCCTCGACGCGATGCTCGCCGCCGACCCTGCCAGCCGCGTGGCCGTGGAGACGCTGGTGACCACCGGCCAGGTGCACGTGGTGGGCGAGGTGACCACCGGCGCCTACGTCGACATCCCGCACATCGTGCGAGACAAGGTGCTCGAGATCGGCTACGACTCGTCGTCGAAGGGGTTCGACGGCAACTCGTGCGGCGTCAACATCGCCATCGGCGCCCAGTCGCCCGACATCGCCCAGGGCGTCGACACCGCCTACGAGTCGCGGGTGGACGCCTCCGACGACGCGATCGACAGGCAGGGCGCCGGCGACCAGGGCCTGATGTTCGGCTACGCCTGCCGCGACACCCCCGAGCTCATGCCCATGCCCATCGCGCTGGCGCACCGGCTGTCGCGTCGGCTCACGGCCGTGCGCAAGGACGGGGTGCTGCCGTACCTGCGGCCCGACGGCAAGACGCAGGCCACCATCGAGTACGCGGGCGATCGTCCGGTGCGCCTGGACACCATCGTCGTGTCCACGCAGCATGCCGCAGACATCGACCTGGACAATATGCTGCTGCCCGACATCCGCGACAAGGTCCTGGCGCCCGTGCTCGCCGACATCGCCGAATCCGGGGCCGCCCTCGACACCTCCGACGTCCGCCTTCTGGTCAACCCCACCGGCAAGTTCGTACTCGGCGGGCCGATGGGCGACGCTGGCCTGACCGGCCGCAAGATCATCGTCGACACCTACGGTGGCATGGCCCGCCACGGCGGCGGCGCCTTCTCCGGCAAGGACCCGTCCAAGGTGGACCGCTCGGCCGCATACGCGATGCGCTGGGTGGCCAAGAACGCCGTGGCCGCCGGGCTGGCCGAGCGTATCGAGGTGCAGGTGGCGTACGCGATCGGCAAGGCCGCTCCGGTGGGCCTGTTCGTCGAGACCTTCGGCACCGAGCAGATCGACCCCTCGAAGATCCAGTCGCTCATCGCCGAGGTGTTCGACCTGCGCCCCGGCGCCATCGTGCGCGACCTGGACCTGCTGCGGCCGATCTACGGACAGACCGCCGCCTACGGGCACTTCGGGCGCATCGATATCGACCTGCCGTGGGAGCGCACCGACAAGGCCGACGAGCTGCGCGCGCTGGCGGGGCTGTAGTCGCAGCCGAAACTCCGCACCGACCAAGCATCCCGTGCGCGTTCCGGCGCGTGACACGGCACGGGATGCTTGGTCGGCGGCATGTCGAGGGGGAGCGGTGACGGACGCGACGCGAGAAGGGTCCGACGCCGCCGACGTCGGGGCCGGCGCATCCGGCCCTGCCGTGACGCTGCCGGTGGCGCGGGTGCTGCCGATGGTGCAACCGCCGCACCTGGACCGCACCTTCGACTACCGCGTTCCGGAGACCCTCGACGGCGCGGCGCAGCCGGGCGTGAGGGTGCGCGTACGGTTCGCGGGGCGCCTTATCGACGGGTATGTGCTCGAGCGCGTCGCCGACACCGCGCACGAGGGCAGGCTCGGCACCATCGAACGGGTCGTCTCACCGCTGCCGGTGCTCCCCGCCCGGCTCTCGGAACTGTGCGAGGCGGTGGCACGCCGCTACGCGGGCACGCGCGCCGACGTGCTCCGGCTCGCGGTTCCCCCCCGGCACGCGCGCGCTGAGTCCGCCGCGTTGGACGCCCTGGCGAAACGCGCCGCGGCACGGCCGGAACAGGAGCACGCCCCGACAGGACACGACCCCCTGCCACCGTCGCCGGAATGTGGGGACGAGGGCTGGGCGAGGTACCTCCACGGCGCCGCGTTCATTGACGCCGCCCACGCGGGCCGCGCGCCGCGCGCCGTGTGGCAGGCGGTGCCCGGTGAGGACTGGGTGCTGCGCATCGCCGAGGCCGCCCATGCCACGTTCACCGGCGGACGGTCGGCGGTCGTCGTGGTGGCAGACCGCCGCGACCTGGACCGCGTGGCGGCCGCGCTGCGCGGGCTGTGCGCCGGGTCTGCCGGCGCTGCGTCCACGGCAACGGGGGCCGGAGGCCCGGTGGTGGAACTGGCCGGCGGGCTGGGCCCGCAGGCACGGTACCGGCGCTGGGTGACGGCCCTCGCCGGCCCGCCCTGCATCGTCGTCGGCAACCGCAGCGCGGTGTTCACCCCTGTGACGCGCCTGGGACTCGTCGCGCTGTGGGACGACGGCGACGATCTGCTGTCCGAGCCGCGCTCGCCCTACCCGCATGCGCGCGAGGTGGCGCTGCTGCGCGCCGACGCCGCCGGTTCGGGATTCCTCCTGGGCGGGCATGCGCGCACGGCCGAGGCACAGTCGCTGGTCGATCACGGATGGGCGCAGGATTTGCTCGCCCCCCGCAACGAGGTGCGGCGGGCGTCACCGCTCATCCGGGCGCTGGCCGACAGCGAGCAGGCCCTCGCGCGCGATCCCGCTGCGCGCCGGGCGCGGTTGCCGGCGATCGGATTCCAGGTGGCCCGCGACGCGCTCGCTGCCGAGCGGCCCGTACTGGTCCAGGTGCCCCGCGCCGGATACATCCCCGTGGTGGCCTGCGCGCAGTGCCGGGAACCGGCCCGGTGCCGGCGGTGCGCCGGGCCGCTAGGCCTCCCTCCGCCGCGCCCGGCCGCCACCGCCGCGGGCGGCGACGGGGAGGA
>NZ_JAENKO010000054.1 GCF_016599145.1 Tomitella cavernea | reverse complement strand
TTCACATCCGCACGCTCAGGCAGGGCATTTCCCGCACTATCGGTGACCAGATAAATACTCGTATACGTCGAGAACGCCTTGTTGTACTGCAACACCGTCACCGCCACGAACCCGATGACCAACGCGAACAGCAGCAGCCCGAGCAACCTGCGACGCAACGTCGACCTTTGGGACTCCATGGGCTAGCCCCCCACTCGGACTGTCGTCGTGGTGCCCCAGATGGCGAGGCTCAGGAAGAAGTCGAGGACCGCGATGATCACGATCGCCGTGCGCACCGCACGGCCCACCGCGACGCCGACTCCGGCGGGGCCGCCCGACGCGGAATAGCCGTAGTAGCAGTGGATGAGGATCAGGACGAAGGCGAATATCAGCACCTTGCCGAACGACCACAGGACGTCTGTCGGCGAAAGAAACAGATTGAAATAATGGTCGTAGGATCCTGGCGATTGGCCGTTCATCCACGTGTTCACCTGGCGCGACGCGAGGTAGGACGCGAGGAGTCCCACAATGTAGAGCGGGATGACCGCGATGAAACCCGCGATGACGCGGGTGGACACGAGGAACGGCACGCTCGGCACGGCCATTACCTCGAGCGCGTCGATCTCCTCGGAGATCCGCATGGCGCCGAGCTGCGCGGTGAAACCGCAACCGACCGTGGCGGAGAGCCCCAACGCGGCGATCAACGGCGCGAGCTCGCGTGTATTGACGTATGCCGAGAGGAAACCGGTGAGCACCGAGGCGCCCAGCTGGTCGAGCGAGGCGTAACCCGCCATGCCCACGACGACGCCAACGAACAGCGACATCATGAAGATGACGCCGACGGTGCCCGCGATGACGGCGAGCCCGCCCGCGCCGAAGGACACCTCGGCCAGCAGTCGCACCACCTCACGGCGATAGCGCGTCAGCGTCCGGGGTATCCACACCAGCACCTGCCCATAAAAGGACATCTGGTCGCCGGCGCGATCGAGCACGTCGACCGGGACGCGGGCCGCCCTCTTGGCACGCATGCCCAGCATGCTGCGTTCACGCGCGATCGTCATGGGCGCTCACGCTCCCTTCGGCGGAACGAGGGACAGGTATACGGCGGTGAGGATGATGTTCGCGAAGAACAGCAGCAGGAAGGTGATGACGACGCCTTCGTTCACCGCATCGCCCACGCCCTTGGGGCCCCCCTTGGGGTTGAGGCCCTTGTACGCCGCGACGACCGCGGCGATCAGACCGAAGACGGCGGCCTTGATCTCACCGATCCACAGGTCCGGAAGCTGCGCGAGCGCCGAGAACGATGCGAGATACGCGCCGGGCGTGCCGCCCTGCGCGACCACGTTGAAGAAGTAGCCGCCCGCCACGCCGACGACGCTGACCAGCCCGTTGAGGAGCACGGCGACGAGCACCATCCCCAGAACGCGCGGCACCACCAGCCGCTGGATGGGATCGATGCCGAGCACCCGCATCGCGTCGATCTCCTCGCGGATGGTCCGCGAACCGAGGTCGGCGGCCACCGCGGAACCCGCCGCGCCGGCCACCAGCAGCGCCACTACTAGCGGGCTCGCCTGCTGGATCACCGCCACCACGCTGGCCGCGCCCGTGAACGACTCCGCGCCGAGCTGCTTGATCAGCGATCCCGTCTGCAGCGACACCGTGGCGCCGAAGGGGATCGCGACCAGGATGGTCGGCAGGATCGTCACGGACGCGATGAACCACGCCTGCAGAATGAACTCGCGGAACTGGAACGGACGCTGCAATGAGGCCCGACCGACGTCCACGAAGAGCTGGAACATCAGCCCGGCCTGGCGCAAGCCCCCCTCGACGCCGCGGACGGCGGCGTCGACATACCGGTTCTCCCGGATGCCGACGGCGGCGTCCGTCACGATCTGCCTTCAGCAGGGGGCCCTTGCGGGTCCGCCGACGCGAAGACCTCGGTTTCCGGATCGGAGGCGCTGTAGGAAGGCGCGCGATGCGCCCCCTCCTGCTCCGATTCATAGCCGTAGTCCCCGCCGAACTCGTCGGGCCCGTACCGACCTTCCAGGCTGGCCAGAATGCCCTTCTGCGCATCGGCGGGCAGCGTATGCAGGATCTCGCGGACGCGCGCCTGGCGCCGGGACACCGCTTGACGCTCCGGCATGCCGGGGCTGGCCTCCATCTGACGGGCGATGCCGCGGACGTCCTCCTCGGGGGAACCGTCGTGGTGGCCGGCGGCCTGCGCCGCCAACTCGGCCGCCATCTGGGCGTCGTCCTTCTCCTCGGACATCCCGATGGGGCCGATCTTGCGCCCGTTGAGGAACTGCTCGACCACCGGCTCGTCGCTCGTCAGCAGCACCTCGCGGGGACCGAACATCACCAGCTGCTTACGGAATAGCATGCCGAGGTTGTCCGGCACCGTACGGGCGAGGTTGATGTTGTGCGTCACGATGAGGACGGTGGCGTCGATCTGCGCGTTGATGTCGATGATCAACTGGCTCAGGTACGCCGTGCGGACGGGATCGAGGCCCGAGTCCGGCTCGTCGCAGAGGATGATCTGCGGATCCAGCACCAGCGCACGCGCCAGGCCCGCACGCTTGCGCATGCCGCCGGAGATCTCACCCGGGAGCTTGTTCTCCGCGCCGATGAGCCCGTTGAGGTCGAGCTTTTCCATGACGATCTTGCGGATCTCGGATTCGCTCTTCTTCGTGTGCTCCCGCAGGGGGAACGCCACGTTGTCGAACAGATCCATCGAACCGAACAGCGCGCCGTCCTGGAAGAGCACGCCGAACATCTGGCGGATCTCGTAGAGCTCCTTGGACGAGCACTGCAGGATGTCCGTGCCGTCGATGACGATCGAGCCCTGCTCGGGGCGCAGGAGACCGATCAGGGACTTCAGGAACACGGACTTGCCCGTGCCTGAAGGCCCCAGCAGCGCGCTGACCTCACCCGCGGGGAGCGTCAACGACACGTCCTGCCAAATGTTCTGTGAACCGAAAGACTTGGTGAGCCCCTCGACTGCGACCTCGACTCCCACGACACCTCCCACGAATGTTCACCACACCATCCCTGATGTGGTTCGCGTCACCTTATCGCATAGGCCATCCCCGCCGCCCACCGGGCTACTGACGGGTCAGTAGGCGATGGGGGGAAGACCCCTCCGTTCGACACCACGTCCGATCCGACACGCCGCCCGCGTCCGGCAGGCCCGCCCCGTCGCTCGCCGACGGGCCGACCGGCCCCGTCGGTGCCCCGACACCGCCCACGGGGAGTGCTGGAACTCGGCACGGACAGAATGTATTCCACCACACATCGCATCGCGGAGCCCACTTCCCGGCCGAAGCCATAGCCACCCGCATCCCACCCTCGCGCCGCCGTGGGCGCCTCCTGCACCGCAAAAGCAAAGGTGGACCGCCCCGAGGGGTGGTCCACCTTTGCGCACGCAAACCGATACGAATTCGTGATCTTCCGTACCGGGCGTCGGCCGTACGGCCCGCCGTCCTACTTGACGGTGATCTTGGCGCCGGCCTCTTCGAACTTCGCCTTCGCCGCGTCGGCGGCCTCCTTGTCGACCTTCTCCAGGATCGCCTTGGGGGCGCTCTCGACGAGGTCCTTGGCCTCCTTCAGGCCCAGCCCGGAGACGACCTCGCGGACGACCTTGATGACCTGGATCTTCTTGTCGCCGGCCGACTCGAGGACGACGTCGAACTCGTCCTGCTCTGCGGCGGCTTCCTCCCCGCCGGCGGGGGCGGCGCCTGCAGCGGCGACGGCGACCGGGGCGGCCGCGGTGACCTCGAAGGTCTCCTCGAAGGCCTTCACGAACTCGGAGAGCTCGAGGAGGGTGAGCTCCTTGAACGCGTCGAGCAGTTCTTCAGTGCTGAGCTTCGCCATGGTGGCGGTCCTTCCTGTCAGTCTGATCCCCACCCGCCGCGTGTCGGACGAAGTGGGGTGCGCACGCGCGTGCGCATCGGTTTGAGCGTGGCCCGCGTCCGCGGATCACGCAGCGGCGTCACCCTCCGCGGCCTTCTTGTCCTGCAGAGCCGCGCCCAGGCGCGCAACCTGGGAGGCCGGGGCGTTGAACAGCCCGGCGGCCTTGGTGAGGTTGCCCTTCATCGCGCCCGCGAGCTTCGACAGCAGGACATCGCGCGATTCGAGATCAGCGAACTTCTCGACCTCGTCCACGCTCAGCGTGGCGCCGTCGAGGTAGCCCCCCTTGATGACCAGCGACTTGTGGTCCTTGGAGAACTTTTTGATCGCCTTGGCCGCGTCCACGGCCTCTCCTCTGACGAAGGCAATCGCCGTGGGCCCGACGAACAGATCGTCCAGCCCCTCGACACCGGCCTCCGCCGCGGCACGCTTGACCAGCGTGTTCTTGGCGATCGAGTAGGTGACGTCCGAACCGAGTGCGCGACGCAGCTCCATCAGTGCGGGGACCGAGAGTCCACGGTATTCCGTCACGACGGCCGCGTGCGATTCCCGGAAACGTTCGGTGATCTCCGCAACCGCGGTGACCTTCTCCGGCTTGGCCATGCTTCGCCTCCTTTCTTGCACTCGTGTGCCCGGAGACGACTGACGCCCCGGCGCAGGGCGCACGGGGCGTGTGAGGAGAATCGCACAGCGGGGCCCGAAAGCTCCCGTGGACTCCCCAACCTCGTTCTCCTGCGTGGGCCGCCGGGTCGCACCCGGACCTTAGTCCGCCTGCGCGAGGCAGGCGGTGACCAACGGTCTTCGGTAGAACTTCGATCGAGTCGAACTTCTGCGACGACGATACCCGACGCCGACCGAGCCGGCCAAATCACCCCCTCCGGGGGCAATGACGAGGGCCGGCCGCCCCGTCCGGGGCGGCCGGCCCTCGTGCCTGCCGAACGTCGGCGCTGCCGCCGGTCTGCGTATGTCTACTCGCTGTCGTCGAGAAGCCGCGCGGTGCGCGTCGGGTCCACCGGGATGCCCGGTCCGGTGGTCGTCGCGATCGTGACCTTCTTGATGTAGCGCCCCTTAGCCGAGGACGGCTTGACCCGCAGCACCTCATCGATCGCGGCGCCGTAGTTCTCCACGAGCTGATTCGGCTCGAAAGACGCCTTGCCGATCACCACGTGCAGATTGGCCTGCTTGTCCACGCGGAAGTTGATCTTGCCGCCCTTGATGTCCGCGACGGCCTTCGTCACGTCGTTGGTCACCGTGCCCGTCTTGGGGTTCGGCATCAGGCCGCGCGGGCCCAGGACGCGCGCGATGCGGCCGACCTTCGCCATCTGGTCGGGCGTGGCGATCGCCGCGTCGAAGTCGAGCCAGCCGCCCTGGATACGCTCGATGAGGTCCTCGGCTCCGACCGCATCGGCACCGGCCTCCTCGGCCTCAGTGGCCTTCGCGCCCGCCGCGAAGACGATGACGCGGGCGGTCTTGCCCGTGCCGTGCGGGAGGTTGACGGTGCCGCGCACCATCTGGTCGGCCTTGCGGGGGTCCACGCCGAGCCGCATCGCGACCTCGACCGTCGCGTCCATCTTCGACGAGGAGGTCTCCTTGGCCAGTCCGACGGCCTGAAGGGGGGTGTAGAGGTTCGCCGCGTCGATCTTCTCCGCCGCGGCGAGGTACGCCTTGCTGCGCTTTGCCATGAGTGTTCTGTCCTTTGAGGTCAGTCGTGGTGACGGGCCTGGCCGGCCCTCCCACGGTTCCGGTATCGAACGGGGATCGCGTCCCCCGGGGCGCACGGCCGCCGGGAACGGATCAGCCCTTCACCTCGATACCCATGGAACGGGCGGTGCCGGCGATGGTCTTCGCGGCGGCATCGATATCGTTGGAGTTGAGGTCGGGCTCCTTGGTCTTGGCGATCTCCTTGACCTGGTCCATGGTGACCGAACCGACCTTGCTCTTGTGCGGCTCACCGGAGCCCTTGGCGAGGTTGGCCGCCTTGAGCAGCAGCTTCGCCGCCGGAGGGGTCTTCAACTTGAAGTCGAAGGAACGGTCCTCATAGACGGAGATCTCCACCGGCACCACATTGCCGCGCTGCGATTCCGTCGCGGCGTTGTAGGCCTTGCAGAACTCCATGATGTTGACGCCATGCTGACCGAGCGCCGGACCGACGGGCGGGGCCGGGTTGGCCTGACCTGCCTGGATCTGGAGCTTGATGAGCCCAGCGAGCTTCTTCTTCTTGGGGGGCATCTTTCGTTTCCTATCACTGCCCCCGGCTTGCGGCCGGGGCTGTCATCGATGCGTGAAGGGCCCGGTCAGATCTTCGAGACCTGCCCGAAGTTCAGTTCCACCGGCGTCTCACGACCGAAGATGGACACCAGGACCTTCAGCTTCTGCTGTTCGACGTTGACCTCGCTGATGCTGGCGGGCAGCGTTGCGAAGGCCCCGTCCATGATCGTCACGGACTCGCCGATCTCGAAATCGACCTCGACGGCCGGCCTCGCAGCCGACTCGCCGGCGGCCGACGCCGACACCTTTCCTGCCCCGGACTTCTTCTTCTCGCCCTGAGGCAGCAGGAACTTGACGACGTCCTTCAGGCTCAACGGAGACGGCTTCGAGGTGGCGCCCACGAAGCCGGTCACGCCGGGGGTGTTGCGCACGGCGCCCCACGACTCGTCGTTGAGTTCCATCCGGACGAGGATGTAGCCGGGCAGGATCTTCCGGTTCACCTGCTTGGGCTGGCCGTTCTTGATTTCGGTCACCTGCTCGGTGGGAACCTCCACCTGGAAGATGAAGTCGCCCACGTCGAGGTTCTGCACGCGTGTCTCGAGATTGGTCTTCACCTTGTTCTCGTAGCCCGCGTAGGAGTGGATGACGTACCAGTCGCCCTCGAGGCGGCGCAGCTCCCTGCGCAGCTCACGCTCCGGGTCGACCTGCGGTTCCTCGCCGCCGTCCTCCGTAGCGCCGTCCTCCGTAGCGTCCGGCTCGGCTTCCGCAGTGTCCGGCTCGGCTTCCGCAGTGTCCGGCTCGGCTTCCGCAGTGTCCGGCTCGGCAGTATCGGCGACGACGCCCCCGGGCACCGCTTCCTCCCTCGCGGCCCCCGCCTGCTCGTCCACGGATCCCGCCGCGGTGGTTCCGTCCGAGAACAGCGAGGCGGCCTCGCTGGGCGCCGATGCAACGTCGTCGGTATCAGGAGCACCCGGCGCATCGACCTCCGCGGCCGCCGTTGCATCGTCGGCGGGCACGCCGGGAAGTTCGACGTCCGACTGCTCGGCATCGCTTTCGTGGGTGCTCACTGGGCACTCGCTTTCTTTCAGTCTCGTCACCTGCGTACTCAAGGGTGGGCTCATCCCCGCCCCGGCCGGCGCTGACAGCTACCTGCTCTGATCCACCGGCGCGTCCGCATCTTCACCCAGGGCGCCCGGCCCCACCGTACCGATGGATCCTCTCCGCCGAATACTACTGATTCAGCCGAACACCACGGATACGGCCTTGCCGAAGCCGATGTCGAGCCCGGTGGTGAGTCCGATCAAGGCCACGATGAACACCAAGACGACCACCGTGTAGGTGAACCATTCCTGTTTGGTCGGCCAGATGACCTTCTTCATCTCCGCGACGACCTCGCGCAGGAACTGGAGAATCAGGGAGAACGGATTGCGGCCGCGTCGCGACGCGGCCCCCTCCGCGGCCGCCTTTTTGCGGACCTTCGGACGAGGCACGGTGGTGACGGCGTCGGCACGGCCGCGTTTCCCGGTAGGCCGAGCGCCGCCGGAAGCCATGTCCTGCTCGTCGCTCACCGCGTTCCTCTCCTTGACCGGCACCGAAGTGTTCGGCGATCGTGGGCAGGGGCGACAGGACTTGAACCTGCAACCTGCGGTTTTGGAGACCGCTGCTCTGCCAATTGAGCTACGCCCCTTTGGCCGGACCCGGAAGACTGCTCCGTCACCGACCCACTGCGCGGACAAGGCCCACGCATGCTCCTGCCCGCACGACGCTGCATGCGGCACCCACGACCCTACCGGCCCCGCCGCCCGTCGGAAAACCGGGACACCCGAAGCAGCACTGACGGCCGCGGGGGAACACCGTGAGGCTTCACCCCCTCGCAGAGGCCCAACTGTACTGCATGCACCCCGGCGGGCCGCAAACGAGGCACCGACTCAGGCGAGTTGCACCGTGGCCGTCGCGCGCCCGAACACCTTCTTCCCGCCGGACTTCGCCTGCAGCGCAATGACGACGGTGCGGGCCGCCGGGTCTGCCGATTTCACCTTGCCGGTGAGCTCCACCTGCGCCCGCGCGGGGAACGGCGGAACCAGGACCGGGCTCGTGAACCGGACGCTGACATCGAGCATCGCACCCGGGTCCCCCACCCAATCGCAGACGTAGCCGGCGCCGACCCCCATGGTGAACATCCCGTGGGCCACCACGCTGTCGAGACCCAGCCTCGCCGCGATGGCGTCATCCCAATGCAGCGGGTTGAGGTCACCGGACACCCCCGCGTACCGCACCAGATCGGCCCGGCCGACGGACACTGTGCGCGGGGGAAGGGCGTCCCCCACGGCGACCGCGTCGAAGTCCCGCCGGCCGACGCGGACCGTCATCTGCTCCACCTGCGCCGCCTCGTGCGCGCCCCCGTGGCGCTCGGTTCCGGTCATAGCGCTCGAACCGCCTCCATGATCTCGTCGTTCGCACCCTCATCGTCATCGGCGAGCTCCCGGTGCACCACCGTCGTATAGGTCGTCAGCACCGGCTCGCCGTTCGCGTCGGCGACGACGTTCTTGGTCACGATGATGTCGGCGCCCGCCATCGCGCGTACCGAATCCACGGAGACCCCGCAGCTCAGGTGGGCACCGACCACCAGCGGCTTGTGGAACTCCGCACGCTGGTCCGTCTGCATCACCCGGGTCAGGTCGAGGCCGCCCAGCTCGAGGAGGCGGCGCTGCGCCAACGCCCCGAAGATCGCGAAGAACGTCGGCGGCGCCACGAGCCCGGAGTATCCGAGATCCCGCGCCACCTGCTCATCGTGATGCGCGGGGTGCTCGCTCTTGACCGCGAGCGCGAACTCGCGCACCTTGTCGCGGGCGACCTGATAGATGTCGTCGACGTGATAGTGCGTGTCTTCGAAATCCGGTGGCAGTGGCATCGCTCTCCCCTTCTTCTGCGTGCTGGACCCCGGCCGCGGACGTTCCGGGGCCGGCCGCTGACCCGGGTCGATGCCCCGCTACACTCGGTCCACACATGACAAGCGCGGCAGCGACCGAAGTCACTGCCGCGCTCGAGTGCCGGCCCGGACCGACTGCGATGTCAGCGGGTCTCGCGGTGGACCTGGTGGCTGCCGCAGTTGGGGCAGAACTTCTTCATCTCAAGACGGTCGGGGTCATTCCGACGATTCTTGCGGGTGATGTAGTTGCGGTGCTTGCAAACCTCGCAGGCCAGCGTGATCTTGGGACGGACGTCGGTGGCAGCCACGAGATGCCTTCCTTCGGGTCGGTCTGTGGGTGGGCTCTGTCAGCCGCGCCCCAGGGGTACTAAGCCGACGGCCAACGGCCGCGGGACTTTCATTTCGGTAGCGGTGGCCGGACTTGAACCGGCGACACAGCGATTATGAGCCGCTTGCTCTACCGACTGAGCTACACCGCCTTGCTGGGCGGCGCCCTGGACATTCTGCCAGGCCGTCCACCCGCGCGAGCCCCCTGACGGAATCGAACCGTCGACCTTTTCCTTACCATGGAAACGCTCTACCGACTGAGCTAAGGGGGCATGCTTTCGACACGGGAAAGTGTAGCCGGTCCGTCCAGTACGCCGAAAAGTGCATCCGGACGGGATCCGAGCAGGACCGACGCACACCATCGAGCGTGCACCGGCCACCTCCTCGCGGTCAAGCCTTCACGAGAGTACACACAGCCGCCCCGCATCGCAAAATCGCTCACCGGCGGGCCTCCGTGCGCTCCACGACGACCGGGTTCCGAGCCGGCGTCAGACGGGCCCGGAAACACGATTGCCCCTGTTCCACGGGGGCAACAGGGGCAATCGCGCAGGTGTGGCAGGTGTAGGATTCGAACCTACGTAGGCGTGAGCCGGCGGATTTACAGTCCGCTCCCATTGGCCGCTCGGGCAACCTGCCGTGCGTCTCCCGACGGAAACGACCGCCGGGTGCGATAGGCACACTACACGCACGCGTCCCGCATGATGCAAATCGTCTGGCCAACGGGCCGCCCCCGGCGATAACGTCTGTCGGGAGCCGGCGCGTACGACGGCCGGCGCGTCAACCCGACCCGAGGAGCAGAACCGGTGGCAGATTCGTCTTTCGACGTCGTGAGCAAGGTCGACCGCCAGGAGGTGGACAACGCGCTGAACCAGGCGGCGAAAGAGCTGGCCAACCGCTATGACTTCCGCGGCACCGGCGCCCGCATCGAATGGTCCGGCGAGGAGACGATCGTGCTGTCAGCCGAGGCCGAGGAGCGGGTCAAGGCCGCGCTCGACGTGTTCAAGGAGAAGCTGATCCGGCGCGACATCTCACTGAAGGCCTTCGACGCGGGCGAACCCCAGGCCTCCGGGAAAGCGTTCAAGATCACAGGATCGCTGGTACAGGGCATCGACCAGGACAGGGCCAAGAAGATCTCCAAGAAGATCCGGGACGAGGGCCCCAAGGGCGTCAAGGCGCAGATCCAGGGCGATGAACTGCGCGTGTCCAGCAAGAAGCGCGATGATCTGCAGGCCACGATCACGTTGCTCAAGTCGAGCGACTTCGACATCGCGCTGCAGTTCGTCAACTACCGGTGACCCCGGGGTCGGTGCCCGGCAGGGCACCGACCTGCGCACCGATCAACGCGTGTCGAGCTCGTCCGCCCCCTCCGCGCGTTCGTCCTCCGTCTCCCGCTCCCCGAGCAAGGCCCCGCCCGCGACTTCCTCGGCCTCGGCCCCCGACCGCCCGGAGCCGTCTGCATCACCCCGCCTCTTCGCCTCCGCCCGTTCACGCCGGCGTTCCTCGATCGACGTGTCGATGGGGTCGGGCGCGTGTTTGCGCACGGGCGGGGCGATCTGTGTGCGCAGCGGATCGTGCCGCAGATCCAGGTAGAAACTCACCGCCATGCCGATCATCAGCAGCATGAACGGTGACGCCGCCAGGATTACGAAGGTTTCGATCGCGTCGAGACCGCCGACGTAGAGCAGGACGATGGCGACGGCGGCGCTCATCACACCCCAGATAACGCTGATCACGTGTCGGGGCTCGGGGATACCGCGCGAGGACAGCATTCCGAGGACCATCGCACCCGTATCGGCCGCGGTGATGAAGAAGATGGCGACGAGGATGATCGTCAGCGTGCCGATGACGGAGAACCACGGGTACTCCTGCAGCAGGGAGAAGAGCGCCGCCGCGGGGCCGGATCCGCCGTCGGCGTTGGTCTCCTGCATCACCCGCCACAGGTCGTTTCTTCCGGTGAGCTGGGACTTCAGTCCGGCGCCGCCGAAGACCGCGAACCACACCATGCCGCCGAGCGCCGGCACGATCACCACGCCGGCGACGAACTCCCGGATCGTGCGCCCCTTGGACACCCGCGCCAGGAACGTCCCCACGTGCAGCGCCCAGGACACCCACCAGGCCCAGTAGAAGATCGTCCAGCTGGAGAGCCACCCGTTGAGCGCCTCACTGCCGAACCCCGCGGTGTGGAAGGTCATCGGGATGTAGTTCCACAGGTAGTCGCCGAACGAGCGCCCGAAAATGTCGAAGATGAACACGGTGGGGCCGGCTATCAGGACGAACATCATCAAGCCGAAAGCGAGGACCAGGTTGATGTTGCTGGCGTGCTTCATGCCCTTCTCCACGCCGGACACCGCGGTGACGACGAAGAGAACGGTGAGGATGAGGATCGAGATGACGGCGACGTTGTTGCTGGCGTCGAGTCCGAACACGTAGGACAGTCCTGCCGCGATCTCCAGCCCTGCCAGGCCCAGCGACGTCGCCGAGCCGAATTTCGTCACGACGATTGCGAAGATGTTGATCACTCTGCCGGCGGCATTCTCCGGGTCGCCGATCAGCGGCGTGAACGGCGCGGACAACAGATTGCCCCGGCCCTTGCGATAGGTGGAGTACGCCAGTGCAAGCCCGACGACGCCGTAGATCGCCCAGGGTTGGATTCCCCAGTGGAAGAACGAATACTGCATCGCCACCCGTGCGGCACCGCGGGTGCCGGCCTCCGCCCCGGAGTCCGGCGGGGGCTCCATCATGTGCGTGATCGGTTCGGCCACACCCCAGAACACCAATCCCACGCCCATGCCCGCGGCGAACATCAAGGCGATCCACGAGACGTTGGAGAATTGGGGTTTGTCCCCTGCCTGGCCCAGCGGGATGCGGCCGTACCGGCTGAGCGCCAGCCACAGCGTGAAGGCGACGAATCCGGCCACCGACAGGATGAACGCCCACCCCAGGTTCGCGATGACCCAGTCGAGCGCAGTGCCCGCCACGCGGCCCGTCCCGTCGGGGAAGACGGCGCCGAGGATGACGAAGACGAGGATCAGACCCAGGGCTATCCAGAACACGACCGGATCGATGGCCTTGGGGCCCTTGGGACTGAACGGGTTGCGCGGCTCTCGTGCCTGCGCCGGCTTCTTCGTCGCGGAGCCTTCCTCGGTGCTTGAACTCATGATCCCCTCTCAGGCGTCGCATATCCGGGCGGGTTCCCGCTGGTCATGCAGTGCAGGTCAGGGCCCCCATTCCTCGGGAAGCGGCTCCCAGAGCTCGACCTTGTCGAGTCGCCCGGAAAGGCCGGGCTGCCAATCGGTGTCACCGTGCTCGGCATTCGCCAGCCGGGCGAGGACCACGACGAGGACCTCCAGCGCGAGGAGGTAGCGGATGATCAACGGATCGGCGCCGACGGCGCGGGCGGCGCGTTCGGCCCGGAATACGACGGTGCGTGCATGATGCAAGGACGCACCCGTGTGCGTGCCGCCCGGCAACGCCGCGACGGCGGCCGGCTCGAGCATGGCGTCGTAATGCTCGACGGCACGGTCCACACGGTCGACGTAGACGTCGCTCAGCTCCACGGGCGGATCGTCGCCGCGCGCCACAGCACGTACCGCCGAGGAGATGTCGTAAAGGTCGTTCTGCACCCGGGCAAGCAGTCTGACCACACTGAACGGCAAAGTGGCGCCGATGGACACGGCGACGCCGAGGACCGCCGCCGCTTCCTCGCAGCCGCCGGCGAGCATCAACCGCGTGTCGACCGGATCGGCCGACGTCCGCACCCTCTGTGTCACGTCCGATGGGGTCATGCACGCATCGTAGGAGCGTGCGCCGTCTTATTCAGGCCGCATCGGCATACTCACTGGTGAACGGCACGCGCGCGGGTGCGGTATTCAGGACCCCGGCCCGCCGGCCATCGCCTCGAGGCGACGGATGCGGTCGGCCATCGGCGGATGCGTCGAGAACATGTGCTGCATACGGTCGCCGGCGCGGAACGGATTCGCGATCATCATGTGCGACTGCGAGGCCAGCTTGGGGTCAGGCGGCAACGGCGCGGCCTGCGTCCCGTACTCCAGCTTGCGCAGCGCGGATGCGAGCGCGAGCGGGTCACCGGAGAGTTCCGCGCCGGATTCGTCCGCCTGATACTCCCGGGACCGGGACACCGCCATCTTGATCAGACCGGCCGCGACCGGGCCCAGCATGGCCACCAGCAGCAGCGCCAGCGGGTTCGCACGTTCGTCCCCGCGGCCGCCGAACATGCCGGCGAACATCGCCATGTTCGCCAGGCCGGTCACCACCGCGGCCAGCGCGCCCGCCACCGAGGAGATGAGGATGTCGCGGTTGTACACGTGCGACAGCTCGTGCCCCAGCACCCCGCGCAACTCCCGCTCATCGAGCAACTCGAGGATCCCCTGCGTGCAGCACACCGCCGCGTTCTGCGGGTTGCGGCCCGTCGCGAAAGCGTTGGGCGCGTTTGTGGGGCTGACGTACAAGCGCGGCATGGGCTTGTGTGCCCGCGTGGCGAGCTCGCGCACGATCCGGTACATCCCGGGCTGTTCCACCTCGGTGACCGGGTACGCGTGCATGCTGCGCAGCGCGAGTCTGGCACTGTTGAAGTACACGTACGCGTTCATCCCCACCGCGAGCACGATCGCGATGATGAGCACGGTCCGGCCGAAAAGACCACCGATCACGACGATCAGCGCGGACATTCCGCCCAACAGCAGCGCGGTCTTGAGACCGTTCGAGTGAGAGTGCACGTCCTGCCCTTTCGCAGCCTTCCACCCGTTCAACGCCTCCCGCGGCGTGGCGGTTCCCGGCGGCCCCGGTGACGTGCAAGACCTAGCCGACGCGCGCGGTGGTGTACTCCACCAGCGACGACAGCGCCCGGTTCGCGGGGCCGTCCGGCAACGTCGCGAGCTCCTCGCGTGCCTGCCGGGCGTAATCGGCCAGCGTGGCCTTCGCCCGGGACATACCGTCCGACGATCCGAGGAGCTCGAGGGCCTCCGCCAGTGTCGCGTCGTCGACGACGGGCCCGTCCAGGAGCACACGCAGGCGCGCGGCATCCGGGCCGTCGCCGGCCAGCGCGTACAGGACCGGGAGGGTGTGCACCCCCTCCCGCAGGTCCGTCCCCGGCGTCTTGCCGGACTGGTCGGACGCGGAGGTGATGTCGATGATGTCGTCGGAGATCTGGAACGCCATGCCGACGGCCGCCCCGAGCCGGTGCAGCGTCGCGCACCGCTCGTCGTCCGCCCGCGAGAACCTGCCGCCGAAGGTGCCGGCGGCGGCGATCAGCGACCCCGTCTTCTCCCCGATGACGTCGAGGTAGTGCCGGACGGGGTCGTCCCGGCGGGCGCCGACGGTCTCACGCATCTGCCCGGTGACGAGCTCGGCGAAGGTGAGCGCGATCATCTCCACCGCTGACGGCCCCAGGGTGGACACCAGACGCGATGCCTGCGCGAACAGGTAGTCGCCGGACAGGATCGCGACCGAATTGGACCATTTGGAGTTCGCGCTCTCCGCGCCGCGGCGCATCGCCGCCTCGTCCATGACGTCGTCATGATAGAGCGTGGCCAGATGGACCAGCTCGAGCACGACGGCCGAGGTGATTACGTCCATGTTGTCAGGATCGGGACCGAACTCGCTGCTCAGCAGCGTGAACAACGGGCGGAACCGCTTGCCTCCCGCAGAGGCCAGGTGCAGCACGGGCTCGGTGAGGAAGTCCTCGCCTACGGAGAGCTCGGCGATGAGCAGCTCCTCCGACTCCACCATCCGGGCGCGGATCCGCGCGGCGAAGTCCGGATCACCCAGATCCACGCCGGCGACGATGGTGTCCGTGGACGCATCCGTGCTCACGATCCTGATACCTGTCCTGTCTCGATGTCGTCGGGCGCAGACCACCCCAGGTGACCGTACCCGGTACGCCCGGCCCGGCCCGGTACAGCGGTGCGCTGCCCCGGCCGGTGACGCGCCGCCTGCCGTCCGTCCCTGTCCTGGCGGACCGGGACGGCGATCGCGGCAGCGCCGTTGCATAGTAGCGTCGCATACCCGCCGCGCCGAGCCCGCTCTCCGTGCGGACGGGGCCCGGCCGCGGCGGCCGGGCGGCCGCGGCTGCCAAGATGGTCGTGTGCACACAGCCGCCAGCCGGGACGACCGGCGTCCGACACCCCGCGTCCCCGCAGAGGCCGAGGTGCTCGTCGTCGGTGCGGGCCCCGCGGGATCCGCGGCCGCCACGTGGGCCGCGCGCACCGGACACGACGTGCTGCTGCTCGACGCCGCCCGCTTCCCGCGCGACAAGACCTGCGGCGACGGCCTCACCCCCCGGGCACTCGGCGAGCTCGACCGGCTCGGTCTGGGCGGCTGGGCCCGCGCGCAGGCCGTCAACAAGGGCCTGCGGCTCAAGGGCTTCGGCCGCCAGCTCGAGATGCCGTGGCCCGGCGGCGCGTTCCCCGCCGAGGGCAGCGCGGTCCCCCGTTCCGTCCTCGACGACAGGATCCGTGCCGGCGCGGTCGACGCCGGCGCAAGGATGCTCGGCGGCGCACGCGTCGTCGGCGTCGACCGCGCGCCGGACGGTCGCGTCCGCTCCGTCCGGATCCGAGGGGGCGGGTCGGATGGGCCGGGCCGGGCGCGGACGGACGGGTTCGACGTGCGCTGCCGCACGCTGATCGTCGCCGACGGCGTGCGCTCGCCGGTCGGCCGGATGCTTGGCCGGCGCTGGCACCGCGAGACCGCGTACGGCGTGGCCGCCCGCGCCTACATCGACTCCGGCCGGCACGACGATCCGTGGATCTCGTCGCACCTCGAACTGCGGGATCCGGAGGGCTCCCTGCTCTCCGGCTACGGGTGGTTGTTCCCGCTCGGCGATGGGCGCGTCAACATCGGAGTCGGCACCCTCGCCACCGCCGCCCGCCCCGCGCAGGGGGCGCTCCGGCCGCTGCTGGACCACTACGTGCGGTGCCGGCGCGACGACTGGGATCTGCACGGGGACCCCGCGGCGCCCGCCTCGGCGCTGCTGCCCATGGGCGGCGCGGTCTCCGGCGTGGCGGGCCCCAACTGGGCCCTGGTGGGCGACGCCGCGGCCTGCGTGAACCCCCTCAACGGCGAGGGTATCGACTACGGCCTCGAGGGCGGCCGGCTGATGGTGGACCTGATGAACGGCGACGGCCCGGGCAGCGGGCTGACCCGCGCCTGGCCTGCACTGCTCTCCGCGCACTACGGCGAGGCGTTCTCCATCGCCCGCCGCCTCGCGGGCCTGCTGACGGTGCCCCGCGTACTGCCCGCGGGCGGGCCCGTCGCGATGCGCTCCCGGCGCCTGATGGAGGTGGCGGTCCGGGTGATGGGCAACCTGGTGACCGACGAGGACGCCGATGTCGTCGCCCGCGCGTGGCGCGCCGCCGGACGCGCGTCGCTGCGTACGGATCAGCGCGCGCCCTTCGCCGATTGAGCGCTTCGCCGACGGAGCGCGGCGCCGCCACCCGCACACCGACGCGCAGGTCACGCCCGGCGCACGGCGCGATGCAGCGCGGTGACGCCGCCGGTGAGGTTGCGCCACTCGGTGCCCGACCAGCCGGCCGCGTCGATGCGCTCGGCGAGCCCACGCTGGTCGGGCCAAGCGCGGATCGACTCCGCTAGATACACGTACGCGTCGGGGTTGGAGGAGACGGCCTCCGCCACCTGTGGCAGCGCCTTCATCAGGTATTCCATGTAAACCGTGCGGAACGGGCCGAAGACCGGCGTGGAGAACTCGCACACCACGAGCCGACCGCCGGGGCGGGTCACGCGCGCCATCTCGGCGAGCGCGGCGTCGGTGTCGGCGACGTTGCGAAGCCCGAAGGAGATCGTGACCGCGTCGAACGCGGCGTCGGCGTAGGGCAGGTGCAGCGCGTCACCCGCTACCTTGGGCACCGCCCGCCCTCGCCCGGCGGCGAGCATGCCCTGCGAGAAGTCCGTGGCCACGCACCACGCTCCGGGCCGGGCGAGCTCCACTGTCGACACCGCGGTGCCGGCGGCGAGGTCGAGCACCCGCTCGCCCGGCCGCAGGCCCAGCGCGCGCCGTGTGGCCCGCCGCCACGACCGGTCCCGACCGAACGACAACACGGTGTTGGTCACGTCGTACCGGCGGGCGACGCCGTCGAACATCGACGCGACCTCGCGGGGATCCTTCTGCAGTGATGCCCTGTTCACCCGTGTGACGCTACCTGCGTCCGCCGCCGGGACCGCAAGCGCAGCACCAGCAGCGCAGCACCGGCCGCGATCCACGTGCCCAGCAGCACCGATCCGACCGGCACCACGGCGACGGCGGCGTCACGCCCCTTCACCCGGACGATGTCGGGGTCTCCCCTGTCGTACTCCACCTCGATGAACTGTCCCTGCGTCAGGCCGGTGGGATACAAGACCCCGGTCGGGGGGTTGTGCGTGACGCCGTCGGGGGTGGCGAAGCTGATCGACGAACGCAGGTGCCCGGCGGAGAGGACCTCTGCCGAGGCGGTGCCCATGTCGGCCTCGATCGCCCGGTCGGTGCGCCAGCACGCCAGCAGCAGCACGATCCCCAGCACCGTCACCACCGTCGCGATGCCGATCACGATCCGCCGGCCCACGCGGTGCGTGACCTTCGGCAGGCGCATCGCCGGTGCGACCGGACCCGTCACGACACCTGGCCGCGCATGCTGTCGTGCAGCCGCCGCAGACCCTCGCGGTGGGTGGTCACTTCGATCACCTCGATACCGGCGGGCCGCCGGGCCGCATCGGCGAGGATCGCGGTCAACTGCTCTGGGTCGGCCTTGCGGTGCCTCACGCCGTAGGCGGCGCACAGTGCGGCCAGGTCCGCCTCGTGGGGCGTGCCGAAAACCCGCTCGAACGCGTCCGCGTAGCGGGGTTCGCCCTGCTCGAGCAGCGTGAAGATCCCGCCTCCCGCGTCGTTGGCCACGACGATCGTGAGATCCTCCGGCCGGGGCTCTGCGCGCCCGATGAGCAGCCCGTTCGCGTCGTGCAGGAAGGTGAGGTCGCCCAGCAGCGCCACCGTGCGCCCCGGGTGGGCCACGGCGGCACCGATGGCCGTCGACACCGTTCCATCGATGCCTGCGACACCCCTGTTGGACCGCACCGCCACACCGTCGGGGATGCGCCCGGCAAGCGAGGCGTCGCGCACCGGGTTCGACGCACCCAGCACCAGCTGGTCGCCGGCGCGCAGACCCCGTAGCACCGCGCGCGCCACGTGGAGGCCGGTCGCCGGGATATGCTCGTCCAGACCGTCGTCGACGGCGGCGCGCGCGCGCCGGTCGGCCGCCGCGCACGCCTGCAGCCATTCCTCGGACGGGGCGCCCGCAGTCTCCGGGGCAGTGCCGGTGAGCACCACATTCCCCGACACGTCCGGCCAGCGCGGGCCCGTGGTCAGTGCGATGACGTCGACGTCCGGCCGCGCCAGCAGCGCCGACACCGGCCGGTGCAGCGTGGGCCTGCCGAGGACGACGGCCTGTCGCGGACGGACGGACAGCAGCGCCCACGGATGAGTGGGAACGCCCCGCTGCCACGACGTGGGCTCGGCGATGGTGGGCAGTCCGTCCAGCTCGGGATAGCGCCCCGCGCCATGCCCTGCGATGACGAAGGTGTCCGCGGTGAGATCCAGCGGCACCCGCACCTCCGTCGCCGCCGAGGGGACGCGGGTCCACGGCGCGCCGTCCGCGCGGCCGGCGTGCGTGGCGGCGACATCGGCACGGTTCGCTCCCGCACCGTCTTGGGCCGCACCGTCCGCCCAGTCGTCCTCCGGCACGAGGGGCTCGCGCAACGGCACGTCGAACTGCACCGGACCGGCAAGTCGCGATCGGGTTCCCGAGGCCTCCGCGAGTACCCGGCACACCACAGTGCGCCACGCCGCGTTCTGCCGGGAGGCGGCGCCCCCGGGGGGCTCAGGCTCGGCCAGACCGATGCTGATCGCCGCCCGCACCTGGGTGCCGAACAGGCCGAACTGCTCCACCGTCTGATTGGCGCCGCTGCCCAGGAGTTCATACGGCCGGTTGGCGCTGAGCACCACCAGCGGAACGCGCGCGTAGTTGGCCTCCAGCACCGCAGGCCCCAGGTTGGCGACGGCCGTGCCGGATGTCATCACGACCACCGTGGGACTCCCGGACGCCACAGCGAGCCCCATGGCCAGGAACCCGGCGGTGCGCTCGTCGATGCGCACGTGCAGCCGCACGCGCCCCGCCGTCGCCGACCTGTACAGCGCGAACGACAGCGGCGCGTTGCGGGAGCCGGGGCAGAGCACGATGTCGCGCACCCCGCCGCGCGTCAGCTCATCGACGATGACGGCAGCCTGCGCTGTGGACGGATTCACATGCTCCAGGGTCCCACGCGGACGCCGGGCGGATGCGTCCGGAGCCCCCGGCGTATCACGCGGATCACCGACGGCCCGGGCGCGGATCAGCCGCGGCCCTTCTCGATGTCGATCATCGTCTGCAGGTCCGTCACCTTGACGCGCGGTCGGCCGGACTCCTTGCCCGCCACCGTCTCCGCCTGGTCCAGAACCCGCCACTCGTCGAACCCGACGGCATCCGGGCGGCGCCCGGCGAGCAGCTTGTCCAGCGCCTCGCGGCTCTCCACGGGACGCTCCGCGAGCCCCTCCTTGACGTCCTCGGCGAGCTTCTCCACCGTCTCCCCGGCGCACTTCTTGTTGGTGCCGAGCGTGCCGGTGGGGCCGCGCTTGATCCACCCGGTCACGTACACGCCCTCGACAGGGCCGTCCCCGTCCGGGTCGACCACTCGGCCGGCCTCGTTGGGGATCACACCCCGGCGCTCGTCGAACGGCAGGCCTGCCACAGGAGTCCCCCGGTAGCCGATGGAACGCAACACCAGGCCGGTCGCGAGAGCGGACGTCGAGTCGGCGGCCTGCGCGCGAAGTCGGCCGGACTCGTCGGCCACCAGCTCGTTGCGCACCACATTGACACGCTCCACGCGTCCGTCGCCCTCGAGCGATTCCGGCGAGCCGAGGAACCGCAGCACGATGCGTTTGCGCGCCGGGTCGGGCGTGCGGGAGGCGTACTCGCGCAGCCACTCGATCTTGCGCGGCACGGGGAACGGGCATTCGTCGGAGGCGAGGAACGCGGCGCTGTGCTCGTCCAGTTCGAGGTCGACCGGGTCCACCACGATGTCCACGCCGGGCACGTCGTCTAGACCCATCAGCTCCTTACTCGTGAACGCCGCCTGCACAGGGCCGCGCCGCCCGAGCACGACGACCTCGCGGATGTTGCTCTCACGCAGGGCCGCCAGGGCGTGGTCCGCGACGTCGGTCTCTGCGAGCTCGTCCGGGGACGTCACCAGCACCCGCGCGACGTCGAGGGCGACGTTGCCGTTCCCGATCACCACCGCCCGCTCGCCTGAGAGGTCATAGACGTCGCCCGCGTGGTCGGGATGGCCGTTGTACCAGGCCACGAAGTCGGTCGCGGACACGCTGCCCGGCAGGTCCTCGCCCGGAACGCCCAGGTGCCGGTCGGTGGAGGCCCCCACGGCGTAGATCACCGCGTGGTGGTGGGCCAACAGCTCCTCGTGGCTGATGTGGACGCCCACCTCCACGTTGAGATGGGCGGCGATCGCCGGCTTGCGCACGATCGTCTCGAATGTGTCCGTGATGATGCGGGTGCCCTGGTGGTCGGGCGCCACGCCGGCGCGAGCGAGTCCCCACGGGGAAGGGAGGCGGTCGAAGATGTCGACCTCCACCGAGCGACCGCCCTGGGTGACCACGGCCTCGGCCGCGTACGTGGCGGCGGGCCCCGCGCCTACCACCGCGACGCGCAGCGGCGCCTGGTCCTTGGGGACGACGATCGGCGATGGCGGCACGAACGAGTCCCAGTCCACCACCAGAGGATGCTTGTCGAAGTATTCGGCGTTGATCTGCGTGTACTTCGCGTTCTCCTCGCTGAGCTGGTCCTCCGGGAAGATCGCGTCCACCGGGCAGGCGTCCACGCACGCGCCGCAGTCGATGCACGTGGTGGGCTCGATGTAAAGCTGCTCTGTTGTGGCGAACAGCTCGTCGTCGGCGGTGGGGCGGATGCAGTCGACGGGGCAGACGTCAACGCACGCCGTGTCGTTGCAACACGCTTGAGTGATCACATAAGTCATGACTGTCCTCACGTTCGCGTTCCCTGCGCAGCGACCGCCGCGCGCGCCGCGCAGCCGGATCCACCGCCCGCTCAGCACAGTATCTTCCGGCGCACCCCGGCTTGCATCCCAAACCTGTGCGCCGCGACGTTGACCCCATCATAACTAGAACAGGTTCACTCGTCCTAGCGGTGATCCCGGCAACCGTGCAAAATCGCGGCGGCGTCCGCGTTCATTCGTCCGCCGTCAGCCGCAGGTGCTCTCCATCGGATCGCCGGCGAACCGCGCGTCGAGCCAGTCGACGAAAGTTGCGGTGCCGCCGAGCATGGGGACGACGTGCCCCAGGCCCGCGCCGTCGAAGATGGACGGCTCCACGAAGGTGTCGAAGCGCACGTCCGCGCCCAGCGCGCACCAGTCCGACGCCAGCTGCTCGGCCTGGCCGTGCGGGACGATGTCGTCGCTGCTGCCACTGAGCACCAGCACCGGCGCGTCCGGCTCGATCCTGCCGATGCGGTTCTCCTCCAACACCGCCTCCACCTCGGGGTACCGGGCGACGATCTGCGAGACCGGCTCCCCGGTGCGGGTGAAAGTGGCGGTGTCGGCGAAGCCGAACTGCGCTGCGGTCTCGCCGACGCACTGCAGCGCCACCGCGTCGAGCATCCGGCGGCCGCGATCATTGAGCTCGGCATCGAGCACCGGCTGGACCACGTCCGGGTACGCGGTGCGCATCGAGTTGAGCGCGTAGCCGATGACGCCGGCCAACGAGGTGCCGTCGACCTGGTGCAGCGTCGCGGACAGATCGGCGGGCGGGGCGCCCGCGACCACGCCGGCCACCCGGGGCGCGATGTCGCCGCCGTAGGTTCCCAGCAGCTCGGCGGCGGCCGCGGCCGCACCGCCGCCCTGCGAGTAGCCGTAGATCCCGATCGGGGTCGAGTCCGTCACGCCGGAACCGGGCAGGTCGCCCGCGGCCCGTGCGGCGTCGATGACGGCGTGCGCCTCCGAGACCCGGTTGACGTAGGTGTGCATGCCCGGCGTGCCCAGACCCTCGTAGTCGGTCATCACCACGTTCGCGCCCTTGGCCAGCCAGATCGAGGCCGGGATCATCTCGTACTCCAGCAGCGGGCCGGACTGCGCCGAGCCCGAGGCCAGCGAGTTGATCAGCCTGGACGGCGCGCACGCGTCGCCTTGCCCCTGGGTGCCGGGTGCGATGACGATGAGCGGCCGCCCGCCGGGCCCCGTCCAGGGCGCCCGCGCCGCGAAGAAGGTGCCGGTGACGGCATTCGGCGCGCCGTGCGTGTCCTGCGATGAGTACATGATGCGGGTGGCGTCGCCCGGATACGGTCCGTCGACGCCCGGGACCGACCAGGCCAGGTGTGACGGCTCCGAGCGGATGATGCGCCCGGGCGCATCGGGCAGGTCCGTGGGCGGGCTGTAGAACGCCGCGATGTCCCGGCCGGCGGGCGAGTCCGATAGCGTCGATCCCGTCGGCGCGGTCGCCGGGTCCGTGGACCCCACGCCGAGCACGGGCGTATCCGCGGTGTTGGCGGATCCGTACAGGTCCATCGACCCCGTGGTGCCCAGCGACCCCTCGACGCCGGGCATCGCGGTGGAACCCGAGATCCCCTCGATCGCGGCGAGGTCGGACGAGCCCGTGCGCTCCTGGAACCGGGACAGGTCCTGCAGCGCCGCCACGCCGGCGTCGCCCACTGACTGCGCGGGTCCCGCCGGCTGCGCACCGGCGACCGAGGGCGCGGCCACGGCGGGCACGATCGCCGCCGCGGCGAGGCAGACCGCCGACCGGCGCCACCTCCGCCACGCACCACCCGTTGCGATGCCGTTGATGCCCACGTGATGCCCTCCCGGTACGGCCTTCGGCGCCGGCGCCCGCCAGCATCCTTACCGGCGAGTAAGCCTCGCGCATCACCCCCCGGGTGTCAAGTGCCGCCCGCCACTTCGCCACCCCCCGCCGGCAGCATCCAACAACGCATAGCAGCGTTCGAGCCGGTCGAACCACCAGCGGCGGCGCTCGAGGGGCGCGGCGAGCGCGCGCAGCCGGCCGGCGTCGGGCTCGGTCCTGCCCGCGGCGAGGC
>NZ_JAENKO010000053.1 GCF_016599145.1 Tomitella cavernea | reverse complement strand
GCTTCCCCGTCTCGACCACCAGCTGGACCGCGCCCTGCTTGAAGTCCTCGTCGAATTTCCGATACTTCCTCGTCATCGCCGTTCATCTCCTCAAAGGCGATACCTCCACGATACGAGGGGAAACCCAGATCCTCCAAACCGGCGCGCTGTCGACCGTGCACGTGCCCACCGCCCGGCAAGCCGGACCCGACGCACAAGCAACCATGCCCACCGACGACACCGGCCTCACCTCACCGGAAATGATCCGCGCACAAGCACAACTGGCCATCGCACTCGTCCACTCCGCCGCCCACTCCACCCACGCAGCCCTCCAAGCCAGCCACGAGACCCGCACCCCACCGCGACCGTGACCCGAATCTGAACTGCCTGGCATGTCCGGAGGCAGACTCAAACAGCTATCCCCCAGCCAGGAGTCCGCTGCGGCTACGCACTCTCGTTCGTCAGTGCTCGGTAGCTCTGGAACAGCAACTCAAGCCGCTGACGCTCGTTGGCCAGCCTGCGTGATGCACCGAAGGCCCGGTCAACCTCGCGGTCGAGTACGTCGTGGGCTTTCACGAGCGCCGGGTCCATGGTGAGAGGGTTGTAGTGGTCGGCCAGGCTGCGCCCCGGGTGCAGGGCACGCGTATCGATCACACCTTGACCGGACTTGATGACTGCCGCGCGAGTCTCGGCACCGAGGTCGGGGACAGGGAAGGTGTTCCAGGTGAGGGTATTCGCGAAGCGAACATCTGACTTCAGCCTGCCACCGACGGTTTTCTGCCAGGTGATCGGAACGTGTCAAGGGTTGTGGGTCCATGAGTAGTTAAGCAGCAGCGTTTTGCTGCTCGACTGGGGCTTGTTCGGAAGCGGTCTGGGGTCTGTTGATCCAGGCCGCTTCCGGCAATTCCAGCGCTGTTGGCATCGTGGTGGTGCCGAAGCGCTCTGGATGCGCATGCCGGGCCGCATCCAGGGTCGCCGCCCGCTGGGCGGCGATGCCCTCGGCCAGTCCGAAGTGCACGTCTGCCGGGGTGTGCATCCCGATCCCCGAGTGCCGATGTTCGTGGTTGTACCAATCGACGAACTCGTCGAGGAATCCGCGGGCATCATGGATCGAACCGAACCGCTGCGGGAACGTCGGCGCATACTTGAGGGTTTTGAACCAGGCTTCCGAGTAAGGGTTGTCGTTCGAGACCCGGGGCCGCGAGTGCGAACGGGTCACCTGCAGGTCCTCGAGTAGTTCGGCGACCGGCTTGCTGGTCATCGCCGTACCCCGGTCAGCATGCAGCACGTACGGGATGCCGTGGACCGCGAAGATCTCACACATGAGCTCCTCGGCCAGGAGCCCGGACTCGCGGGTCTGCACATGCGCCCCGACGATGTGGCGCGAGGAGATGTCGATCATCACGTACGCATCGAAATACACGCCCCTGACCGGCCCAGGAAGTTTCGTAATGTCCCACGTGTACACCTGCCGCGGTCCGGTCGCGACCAACTCCGGGCAGGCCTTGGCAGGATGCCGTGCCAGACGCCGTCGCTCGCGGACCGCAGAGTGTTCACGCAGCACCCGGTACATCGTCGATACCGAACACAGATACTCGCCCTCGTCGAGCAGTACCGCGAACATCTGCGCCGGGGTGGTATCGATGAACCGGGCCGAGTTCAACGCCTCGAGCACCCTGCCGCGTTCGGCGTCGGTAAGCCGGTTCGCCGGCGTTGCCGGGCGCAGATGCGCTCGTAATGCCGCCCGGTCGGTGACCTTCTTGTCGCGCGCCGCTACCGACCGGGCGATCCCGGTCAGGCCGGTCGCGCCCCTGGTCGTGGTACCCGCCGCGGTCAGCGCATGGTGGGCGGTGATCAACGCTTCCCGCGCTTGTCGTCGGTGTCCGCGCTCTTGGAGATCTGCTCCAAGAGCGCGTGTGCTTTTCCCATGATCCCCAGGGCTGTCTCGGTGGTGTCGAGTTTGCGGTGGGCCTGCTCGAGCTCGCGGCGCAGCTTCGCGATTTCGGCCTGCTCGGCAGTGAGCTTGCGGCGTTTACCCGGATCCGGAATGTCGGTGAGTACTCCGGCGTCGCGCTGGCGGCGCCATTCGGCGACCTGCGAGTTATACAGGCCTTCGGTACGCAGGTATGCGCCGCCATCGCCGGTCTCACACGCGGCCTCGTAGGCGGCCACGTGGGCGAGTTTGTCGGCGGCGGTGAATGAGCGGCGCCGGCGTGGTCCGTCAGATCGGGGCCCGGAAGCAGAAGGCATGCTCCCAGCGTCCTGCATCGCTGCGGCCGTCGTACTGGTCGAAGTCATCGTGGTGTTGATCCTGATCTCGCCCTACGGGTTGCTATGTAGCGGTGGACTCAACTCACCCTGACACGGAGGGGGTCCGGTCGCGACCAACTCCGGGCAAGCCTTGGCAGGATGCCGTGCCAGACGCCGTCGCTCGCGGACCGCAGAGTGTTCACGCAGCACCCGGTACATCGTCGATACCGAACACAGATACTCGCCCTCGTCGAGCAGTACCGCGAACATCTGCGCCGGGGTGGTATCGATGAACCGGGCCGAGTTCAACGCCTCGAGCACCCTGCCGCGTTCGGCGTCGGTAAGCCGGTTCGCCGGCGTTGCCGGGCGCAGATGCGCTCGTAATGCCGCCCGGTCGGTGACCTTCTTGTCGCGCGCCGCTACCGACCGGGCGATCCCGGTCAGGCCGGTCGCGCCCCTGGTCGTGGTACCCGCCGCGGTCAGCGCATGGTGGGCGGTGATCAACGCTTCCCGCGCTTGTCGTCGGTGTCCGCGCTCTTGGAGATCTGCTCCAAGAGCGCGTGTGCTTTTCCCATGATCCCCAGGGCTGTCTCGGTGGTGTCGAGTTTGCGGTGGGCCTGCTCGAGCTCGCGGCGCAGCTTCGCGATTTCGGCCTGCTCGGCAGTGAGCTTGCGGCGTTTACCCGGATCCGGAATGTCGGTGAGTACTCCGGCGTCGCGCTGGCGGCGCCATTCGGCGACCTGCGAGTTATACAGGCCTTCGGTACGCAGGTATGCGCCGCCATCGCCGGTCTCACACGCGGCCTCGTAGGCGGCCACGTGGGCGAGTTTGTCGGCGGCGGTGAATGAGCGGCGCCGGCGTGGTCCGTCAGATCGGGGCCCGGAAGCAGAAGGCATGCTCCCAGCGTCCTGCATCGCTGCGGCCGTCGTACTGGTCGAAGTCATCGTGGTGTTGATCCTGATCTCGCCCTACGGGTTGCTATGTAGCGGTGGACTCAACTCACCCTGACACGGAGGGACCGCACGGCACTGGACCCTACGCCCCGCACCCACCTGCCCACGCCACCATTGAGGACAGCCCCGTTATCCCGCCGTGTGCACTGTCTACGGGGACGCTCAACCCCGCCGATGACGCCTGCCACCCAACCGTCCATTCTGCGGGCCAGCCGGTCAATTCGCATCCGGTGACGTCGCCATGCAGCGAATGCGGTCCTTCTGGGGGTGGATGAGCACAGCGCCAGCGATACTCGAAATGATCAGGATATATGCCATTACCGTGAACCCCTGTGTGAATCCTGTGTTCTGATCGGATCCCGCTTCCACCATCCACCCCATCACGGTAGGAGCGATAATCCCCGCGATGGTCGAAATCCCGACACTGAGCCCCAGGACAGCACCCCGGTGCGACAGCGGCGTTATCTCACTAATGAGAGTCTGTCCCATGGCATAAAGCGCGGATGGAGCGCCGAGGCCGATCATCAGCAGGATGATCCCAAGAGTTGGCGAGCCGCTATGGACTCCGATGAACGTTGCAGCGCCGCCAAGTAGTACAACAACGGACCCCAGCAGCCCCCTGGACACTCTGGTAGGAACACCTTGCGTCGTGAGCCTCTGTGATAGCCAGCCGCATCCGAGCATGAACAGAGCGGCAATCGCCCACGTTACAGCCACCATATTCCCCATCGCTGTGGTCGAGTACCCGAGGGAATCCTGCATATAGACAGGCAGCCACGACACCGCGATGGCCATCCCCCAGTAAGCCGCGAAGGCCAGGAGAGTCGCTCCAATCCATGTGCCGGATCTGATGATCTGGAAGAAGGATGCACCACCGTCCGCAGTCCCGGAGACCGGGTTCGCCGACGTTGCTGTGGTCGACGCTACAGCAGGTTCCGTGGCCTCAATCACCTTGGAGTGCGGGCCCTCCCGGCGGACCGTGAGCCAGAGCAGTGACCAGATCAAACCCAGCGCACCGAGCACCCCGAATCCGGCCCGCCACCCGAACTGGACGATAACCCAGCTAAGCACAGGTGCTGCGATGAGTGGACCGATGCAGGCACCAGTCGCGATGATGCTACTTGGAAGTTGCCGGTTTCGATCGTCGAACCACTTGTGCAGAGCATGGTTTGCCGTTCCGAAAGCCGGACCCTCCGCCGCGCCGAGGGTGATGCGGGTGGCCACGAGGATCGCAGTCGAGGTGGTCCAGAGCATCGGCATCTGCGTCACCGCCCACACGACAGCGAGCCCCAGTAGCAGCCACCGAGTCGGGATCCGATCGCCGAGCAGCCCCACGACGAACGCGGATATGCTGAACAGCAGGTAAAAGCTGCTGGCCACGTAACCGTATCCCGCGGCATCCAGGCCGAACTCCTCGCGTAGAGGCGTCGCCACGAGCCCCAGGATCGCTTTATCGGCGAAATTGATGACCATGAATGTGAACAGCAGGCCCGTGACCCACCAGGCGGTCCTGGTCGACGTCTTGACCTCTGCCGTGCTGGATGCCATGGGCATGCTGCGTGCGCGCACGCTGGTGTCACGTTCTTTTGTGGTTTTTTTCATTCGAACTCCGCGTGAATGGAGGGAAGGTGAATCGCGGGAATGCTTTATGCGTTGATCACGGCGCGAGCAGAAAGTTCATGTCTGTATTACGCTCCCCCGTCGCCACCGACGGCTTCGATCCGGATCGCACGCTTCGGGCACCGGGCTACAGCATCGGTGACCTGCGCCCGGAGGTCGTCTCCGATGGTGTCCTGCTGCACCACCAATTCATCTTCGTCGTCTAGGTCGAATACCGTCGGGGCCGCCGCAACGCAAGCTCCGTAGCTGTCGCAGATGTCAAAATCCACGATGACCTTGTGCTTCATGATCAAATCCTTTCCGTCAGAGTGCAATGCCGAGTCGAGAAATTCCGTTGATGAAATTGGATCGCACCATCTCCGGTGCGGAGGTCGACCTGATCTCCGGGTACCGCTGGAAAAGCTCCTCGAAGAGGATCCTGATCTCGAGCCGGGCCAGATTCGATCCGAGGCAAAAATGCGGCCCGCCTCCTCCGAATGACTGATGCGGGTTCGGGTTCCTCGTGATATCGAACAGATTCGGTACTGGAATGGCGTTGCAGTCGCGGTTGGCCGAGATGTACCACATGGCGACCTTGTCGCCTGCCTTCATCTCCACCCCCTCGAAGGTGAGATCGTGGACGACGGTGCGCCGCATGTGCATCAGCGGCGAGGCCCAGCGGATGATTTCCTCGACGGCGTCCACTCGAACGCGGGAATCGTTCATGAACAGCGCACGCTGCTCGGGGAACTCCTCGAATGCGAGCAGGCCGTGAGTGATCGCCGTCCGTGTCGTCTCGTTGCCGGCAGCAACCAGAAGGGAGAAGAATCCAGCCAGCTCGTCGTCGTTGAGGGGGATGCCGTCTACTTCGGCATCGATCAGACTGCTGATCAGATCGTCGCGCCGATGGTCACGACGCGCTCGCGCGAGTTGCAGTCCGTATTCCTTCATCTGGAGGGACGCGGAGGAACCGTCCGACTGGCTCTCATGACCGCCGGTCGAATCCGTGGCGGACTTGTTGGTGAGCTGGTACATCAGCGTCCGGTCGGATTCGGGGACGCCGATCAGGTCGCAGATGACATTCAGAGGCAATGGCGCTGCGATGTCTGCGACGAAGTCGACGTTCTCCTTGCCGTCGACGGCGTCGAGGATATGTCGTACGCGTGCGGTCACCATTTCCTCGAATCGGCGGATCGCGCGGGGTGTGAACCCCTTGCTTACCAGCTTCCGTAAGCGCGAATGCCGGGGTGGATCGGTCTCGATAGTGCTGTTGGATCCGGGCCTGGTCAGGCCCATCTCGGCATCGTGGGAAACCCGGATGCCCTGCGAGCTGGAGAAGTTCTCCCAGTCCGGATTGATCTTCGCGATGTTCGGGTGGGTGACGACCGACCAGAATCCCTTCCCGGAATCGGGGTGCTCGTGCCACGAGATCGGCTGATGCTCACGGAGCCAGGCGAGGTGCTCGAAACGGTCCGGTCGCGCCCAGAAGTCCAACGACGCCAGGTTCACGCTGGGCCGGGCGGTCGAGGCTGATTCGGCGATGAGCGAATGTGTCATGTGAATCCTTTAGTACAGTACGGTTTCGTACACTTTAAGTATCTGGTTCGTCTGTGTCAACGGTCACAATCGGATAGTTCACTGGTTCAGGACATGGCGTGGCCGGCGTCAGCAATTGGCGGCCGAGAAAACTTCCGTATACGCGGGCGCAAGCACGTGCTCGTGAATCTCGCTGCGCCCGACCACGGCGAGGTGCGTCTCCTCGGGCCCGTCGGCGATGTGTAGTGATTTGGCCTCAGCCCACCATCGGGCCAGCGGGGTGTCCGCCGACAATCCTGCCGCGCCGTGGATCGACAAACAGCGGTCCAACACGAATACCGCCATCCGGGTGGCCGCGATCTTCGCCGCGGACAGGATCGATTGCGCCGCGCGAGCGCCGTCGTCGTCGCACGCCTCAGCGGCAGCGAGGTTCAGGAGTCTGGCCTGCGTCACTGCAAGCCGGCATTCGGCGACCTGGCTGACGACGACCGGATGCGATCCCAGAGCGGCACCCGAGACGTGTCGGCGGCGCGCCCTGTCGATGGCCATGCGGAGTGCACGCTCGGCGAGCCCCACCATCCGGCAGGAGTGGTGCAGCCGCGCTGCCGCCAGCCGCGTCTGGCTCACCTGGAAGCCGTCGCCGCGCTTTCCGAGCAGGTGGTTGAGCGGCACACGCACATCGTCGAGGGCTAGTTCGCCTTGATCGCCGGCGTAGCCGAAGACCGGTAGCCTGCGGACTATCCGCACACCGGGGGCGCCGATGGGCACCGCGACGACCGAATGCTGCCGGTGTCGGGGTGCGCCCGGATCGGTGAGTCCGACGACGAAAAGCCAGTGGCAGCGGGGATCGAGCAGGCCGCTGATATACCATTTCCGCCCCGTGATGACGATCTCGTCGCCGTCGACGACCATGGTGGTGGAGATGTTGTTGGCGTCGCTGCTCGCCACGTCCGGCTCCGTCATTGCAAAGGCCGAGCGCACACTCCCGGTCATCAGCGGTGCCAGGAAGAGTCTGCGCTGCCACTCGTCGGCAACCGCATGCAGCATCGCCATGTTGACCGAGTCCGGAGGGCCTGCGTTGATCGCCCGCGGAGCAAGATCGATGCTCCATCCCGTCATCTCCGCAAGCTCGGACTGCTGCCGCCAGGACAGCCCGGCGCGTGGGTCGGTCAGCACGTTCCACAGGTCGTACTCGCGGGCCCGTTGCTGCAGATCCTCGATCCCCGGGTGTCCGACCGGCGCCGGTGCGGCGGCGGATTCCGCGGGGATAACCTCGTGCGCGATGAACTCCTGCAGCGTCTTGCGGACGTGGCGAAAATGATCGTCCCCGGGATCGACAGCGTGGCTACGCACCCTCATGCCCTCTACCGCTGTGTGCCGACGTGGTCGGCACCAGGCGCTGCGCGGCTACGCGCCGGGCCCTGTAGTCACCGAGAAGCCCATCCATAATCTCCGCTACGGTGGCGCGCCGGTCGAAGTAGGCCACACTCTGGCCGGCCTCCGACTTGAGCAGCGGCTCGACGCCCTGGCGCTGCGCGGCACCTAAGAAGTCGCCCACCAGGATGTCCTGATATGGCATCGGCAGCGGCGTCGGCGCCCCGTCCGCGCTCCACTCTGTAGTCCATGCGGTCTTAATCTGCCGCAGCGTCTTGCCGCTGTCGGCACGTGATCGCACAGTATCGTCGGATCCGGCCGCGATGAGCTTGGCCAGCACCCGTTCGTCTGTGTCGTTTTCCTCGGAGAACAGCCATGCGGTGCCGACCCAGACTCCGACCCCGCCGAGGGCCAGCGCAGCAGCCACGTGCGCACTGGTAGCCACCCCTCCCGCGACCACCACCGGAACATCGCCGGCCTCGGCGACGACCTGCGGCACGAGGGAGAACGTACCGATCTCGCCGGTATGGGCACCCGCGTCATAGCCCTGGGCGACGAGAATGTCTGCGCCCGCCGCAATCGCCTTGCGCGCGTGCTTCGGCGAGCCGACCAGCGAGATGACGGTCTTGCGTGCGGCCTTGGCCTGCGCAACGGCCTCCTGCGGCGAACCGACCCCCATCGCCACGATCGGCACGGCGGAGTCGATGACCGCCTGCAGCTGCTTGGCGCCCATCTCTTGCGAACGCAGGAAGCGTGAGCGCAGCCCGGACTGCCCGTCATCCGCCACCGCGTACTTGGCACGCAAACCCTCGATGAAACGTATGTGCCCCTCCGGGATCTGGGCCTCTATCAGGGATCGGTCTTCAGTCTCAGGCATGTTCTTGGGCAACACCAGGTCCACTCCGAACGGGCGGCCCTGGCAAGTCTCGGCCAGCACGGCCAGGCCCGCCTCGATCTCGTCGGGTGTGTTCCGGGTCGCCCCCCACACGCCGATCCCCCCTGCCAAGGTCACGGCACGCACGACAGGCAGCGAGTGGCTGAAGCCGAAGAGCGGGCGGTCCACTCCCCAGCGGGCGAAGATATTCATGTCGGTCATGTACTTCTCCTGTTTCACGGGTCCAGTCGTTTCAAGGGTCTAGTAGCCGAGTGGTCCAAGGACGTCCGCCGAGTGTTCACCGAGCCGGGGCGCCCCGTTGGCTGCGGACATCGCATCCGATTGGAAGGTGTAGGGCAGACGTGCGAATCGGCCTGGCCCGCCGTTCGTGTCGGAGGCGTTCGGGTCTGTTTGCGGAAACATCTCCAGTGCCCGGACCCGGGGGTCTTCCACGACCTGGTCGAGCGTGCGGACCGCGCCGGCGACCAGGCCGTTGTCGAGCAGCAGCCCGACCGCGTTGTCGGTGGTCATGTGCCCGAAGGCGCTATCGAGGACGTGCAACAGTTCCGGACGGTGCCGCACACGTGCCTGGATCGTGGCAAAGCGAGTGTCATCGGCCAGGTCTTCGCGACCGATCACGCTGCATAGCACGCGCCAATGGTTGCCCTGGTAGGCCGAGAGCACCATGTGGCCGTCCTTGGTGCGGATCAGGTCTGCCGCCGGAGCGACGCTCGCCTGTCCGTTGCCGGTGCGCGACGGGACCCGCCCGGTGCTGAAGTACTGGCACCACTCGACGCACTGCAGGTGCACGGCGACTTCGAGCAACGAGAGTGTGATGTGCGCGCCATTCCCCGAACGCTCTCGCCCGAGCAGCGCCGCCAGGATCGCTTGCGCTGCTAGGTGACCCGTCGTCACGTCGACGACTGCGAACCCGACCCGCATCGGATCGCGGTCCGCCTCGCCGTTCAGCGACATCAATCCGCTTTCAGCCTGGGCCGCGATGTCGAGACCCGCGCGCGGCCTGCCGTCTCCGGGCCGATCGCCGAACCCGGAGATCGTGAGGTATACCAGCCCCGGGTCCGCGGTGCGCAGTTCGTCCGCCCCGAGCCCGAATCGCTCCATCAGTCCTGGTCGCATGTTCTGCACCACCACGTCGGCGCGCCCGATCAATTCGCGGGCGGCTCTGCGGCCGGCATCGGCCTTCAGATCCACTACTACCGAACGCTTCCCGCGGTTCGTGGCATGGAAAATGCTCGCCCCGAACTCACCCGCTGAACGAGCCGCATCACCGGCAGGGGATTCGACCTTGATGACATCGGCGCCCAGGTCGGCAAGCGCCATCGCTGTCAGCGGTCCGGCAATGTACTGGCCGAACTCGACGACGGTCACTCCGTCAAGAGGCTTGGACATCGAACTCACGTTTCTTTCCGGGTTGGTGCGGCACGCCGACCGTCCGATCGCACCAGGCCTGCGCCTCGAGTGCGGACATATCCGAGCCGAGCAGTGCACGGCCTGCGATCATGGCGCGAGGGCGACGGCGGGCGAACACGCCGGCCACCGTGTCGCCACGACGAATCACCGTGACCGTCCGCTCGCCGCGGGTCGCGGTATGTGTGGTCGCAGTGGCCGGGGCCTCGCCGACAAGCTGGACACGGCCGCCGAGCAGATCAGACCAGAAGTACGGCGCTGAGCCCCACGACTCGGCCCCCGCACCGGCGAGATCTGCCGCGACTACGGCTGCCTGATCGATCGCCGCCTGCCAATGTTCGATTCGCCGGATTGTGTCGACGTACGGGTTGGGCCAGGCGGCGGCGTCTCCGAGTGCCCACACGCCGTCGACGCTGCTGCGACCGCTGCCGTCGCACACGATCGCACCGTCGGGCCCATACTCGAGCCCGGCGGCCCAGGCGGTGTTCGGCACGCTGCCGGCGGCGACGACGACGAGCTCGCAGTCGATGCGCCGCCCGTCGGACAGGGTCGCGGTGACTCCACGCGGAGTCGTTTCGATCCCACTCAGGGCTGTGCCGGTACTCAACGGGATTCGTGCGTCCTGATACGGCCGCCAGCACAGTTCGGCCAACGCATCAGGCAGTACGCGAGACAGCGGCCTGGGTCCGGCTTCCACGATCTCGACGACCTCGATATCCCGCTCGAGCATCGAGGAGGCCACTTCCAGCCCGATGAAGCCGGCACCGACGATGAGCAGACGACCACCTGGGTTGTCCGCAAGGCACTGGTGCAGCGCCTGCACATCGGACCAATTGCGCAGGTAATGCACCTGACCGCCGGGCGGCGCCGCCTCGAGTACCCGTGCCTGTGCACCGGTGGCCACAATCAGCCGGTCGAAATGGACCTGGCGGCCACCGGAGAGGTGCACGAGACGGGAGGACGGATCCCAGCCCATCGCAGGCGAGCCGAGCATGAAGTCGACCCGCATCTGCTCCGCCCATTCCGCCGGGCGCAGGGCGTATTCGCCGATGTCCGCAGGATCCTCGCGCAACGCCCTTTTCGACAGCGGCGGCCGGTCGTAGGGGAGATGAATCTCGTCGCTGACGATGGAGATCGCATCGTCGACTCCGTGCTTGCGGACTTCTTCGACCAGAGTCGTGGCCGCCAGGCCGCCGCCGATGATGACTGTGTGCGAGCATGTTCTCATCGCGACTCCTCGTCGAAGACCAACACCGTGCGACCGGCCGAGCCGCTGTCCATGCCCTGGTAAGTCGCCTCGAGCTCCGACAGGGTCACTGTCTTGGCGAGCATCGACTGCAGGTCGAGGTCCCCGGACAGAGCCATGCGCGCATACCGTGGAATATCGATCGGGAACCGATTAGAACCCATCAGCGAGCCTTGGACCCGTCGCCCCATCAGCAGCGGCATTGCCGGCAGGGTGTAGTTGTCATCCTCGGCAGGCATCCCAATCAGAGTGCAGGTGCCGCCCTTGCGTAGCAGCGAAAACGTGCTGGCGGCGACGGTCGGTCCGCCCACCGCATCGAACCCGTGGTCCACGCCGCCGGTGAGTTTCCGGAACTCGGCGAGGTCTTCGGGTCGGGTCGGATCAAACACGTGGGTGGCCCCGAGCTTGAGGGCCTTCGAGAACTTGGCCCGGTCGGTATCGAACGCGGCAATGATGCCCGCCCCCGCGATCCGGCCCGCCTGGATCGCGCTGAGCCCGATGCCACCGCACCCGACGACCGCCATCGTCTCACCGGGGCGTACCTGTGCGGTGTGGAAGACCGCACCCATGCCGGTGACCACTGCGCAACCCAGCAAGGCCGCATATTCGTGCGGAAGCGGGTCCGGCACGGCGGTGACCGCACTCTGATGGACCAGGAAGTACTCGCTGAACGCCCCGATGCCGAATCCCGCGTGCACCGTGTCGCCCGACTGCGACAGTCGCGGCGGTCGCCCCGGCGGACGCGCCAGATCGGCCCGGTCGCATAGGAACAGCCGACCGGACAGGCAGTATTCGCACCAGCCGCAGTGTTCTGACAAACACGCGATGACCCGGTCGCCTGGACGCACGTGTGTGACTTGCGAACCGACATCGACGACCTCGCCGACTGCTTCATGGCCGAGCACCATCGGCAGAGGGCGGCGATTGTGCCCGCGGATGATGTGCAGGTCCGAGTGACACAAACCGACGGCAGAGGTCTTCACTCGCACCTCGGTCTCCGCGGGCGCATCGACCTCGATCGTCTCGAGTGTGAGGGCGCCGGGTGCGGTGCGCAACATAGCGGCTGTCGATTTCATGGGCAGAACTCCGTTTCGAGTCAGGGATGCGTGCGCATGGAACTAGGCGTGACGAGCTGGGCCATGTCGGTCTCCCACACGGTGTCCCGACACGAACACCGACTTGAGTTCGGTGAATTCGGCGATGCCTTCGATGCCAAACTCCCGCCCTACGCCGCTGCTTCCTACCCCGCCGAAGGGCATGCGGGTCTGGGGGATGGGCTGGCCGTAACAATTGACCATGACCGACCCCGCACGCAGTCGGCGCGCAAACGCCGCAGCACGGGTGACGTCGCCAGTCCAGACGGCGGCCTTGAGTGAGTACCGGGTGCTGTTCGCGATCTCGATGGCCTCGTCGTCGTCGGAGAACGGCAACAGCACCACGACGGGACCGAATGTCTCCTCCTGCGCCGCCGTGTCACGGCTGCCGCCGCCCCACAGCACGGCCGGCCGGAAGAAGCACCCCGACTCGGCGTCGCAAAGAGCCGATGGCGCCGGGTAGACGTTCCACCCTGCGTCGGCCGCCTTCTCGACGAACTCATGGACACGGCGGTGCTGCGCCTCGGAAACCAGCGGGCCAAGTTGCACCGCAGGATCAGCCGGATCACCGACAGAGACGCTTCCAACGAGCTTCCGCAGGAATGCCAGGACTCTGTCGAAATGCTTCTGATGCACCAGCACACGTGACCCGGCGGTGCACAGCTGTCCTGCGTTTCCGAAAGCTGCGCTGAAGAGCTGCGCCTCGAAGGACTCGACATCACCGTCGTCGAGCAGGATGTTCGCGCTTTTCCCACCGAGCTCCAGTGTGTAGCGCTTGCGACGGGCCACGCACGATTGAGCGACCAGCGCTCCGACCGATTCGGAGCCCGTGAACGACACCATGTCCACGCCCTCGTGTTCGACGAGCCATCGGCCCACGTCGGGTTGCGCGCCAGTGACCACGTTGAGCAGGCCGGCGGGAAGACCGGCCATCGTGATCGCCTCCGCGGCGGCCACAGTGACCGCGCTCGACAGCGGCGAGGGCTTCACGATCACAGCACATCCTGCGGCGATCGCGCAGGCTGCTTTGGCCGCCATCGCCATCAACGGGATGTTGTACGGGGCGATGGCCGCCACCACCCCAACCGGCTCCCGGACCGTCAGCGCCCATTCCGTGGGGTCTGCATTGGTGACCGCCCGTCCGTCGAGGTGCTGGATCGCTGTCGCTGCGTACCGCCACCCCTCTGCGCACATGGCAGCCTCGCCGCGAGCCTGTGTGATCGGCTTGCCCGTCTCCTCGGAAAGGTGCCGGGCGAGCACTTCCTGATTGTCGGCAATCGCGTCGGCCACAGCGAGCAGGATGCGTGTCTTCACGTGTGCCGGGACCTTCGCCCAGGTTCGCAATGCCATCCGAGCAGACCAGACAGCCCGGTCGATGTCGACCTCGATTGCCTCGACGCACCATGCCAACGTTCGGCCGTCAGCGGGGGAGGTCGACCGGAACCACGCGGCATTGTCGTCTGCACGGGTATCGCCGCCGATGTGGATGCCCCACCGGCGGGTGGACACCTCGTCATGCAGGCGGGGGGCCGTTGTGGGGATCATACGTGCACTCCCGCCTGCGAAGCAGTGTCGATAGGTCCTGTGAGGTGCGACGACCGGAGCAATCGGGGCGCACCGGGCCGACGGTGGGCCCCGGAACGGAAAGTCGCTGTTCGGATGTCGAAGGGCGCTGGGCCCGCGCCGGGCAACTCCGGTGCGACCCGACTGACGGGAGACGAGTGGATCATGCGTGACCTCCTGTACGGTACGGTTTCGTACAGATTATGACCGCGATCGCATGGTGTCAACAGTCACACCATCGGGCAGGGCAGGATCGGTGCATGGCACGCTTGGATTCACCGGATACGGACGAACGCATATTGAGGGCCACCCTCGAGCTGATCAGGGAGGGGGGCGCCAGGGCCGCGACCACCGACGCTGTCGCCCGCCGTGCGGGAACGAGCAAAGCGACGATCTACCGCCGGTGGCGGTCCCGTTCTGAGCTGCTCGCCGCCGCGTCGGGAAGTGTGGTCAAACTGATCGAAGTCCCCGACCTGGGGAGTTTGATCAAGGAGGCCCGCTACTTGCTGGAGGCGAGGCTAGAACAGTTCCAGGACGAGTTTTCCGGGTCAACCATCGCTGCGCTCGTGGGCAGCGCCGATGAGGATCAGCTCACCAGCAACGTGCTAGCCGGCTGGACCTCTTCCCAGAAGACGTCTGTGCAGGAGCTGGTGCAGCGATCAATCGACCGGCACGAACTCGACGACTCGTGGAGCGCCCACGACCTGGCCACCGTCGTGGGTGGGGCGATGCTCACTCGCCTCGTCATCGAACGGCAGATACCGGATCAGAATCTCGTCGACACGATCCTGGAAATCCTCAGGGCCTGCATCGGCGCATCGGAGAAGGAGCTCTTCGGAATCGAGAGGGCCAGGCCGGTGTAGGCGCCGCGGGCCTTCGCCGCCTCGATGCCCTCGCGTTGGCGTTCGCGGATCATCGAGCGTTCCAACTGCGCGGCCGCGCCGAGCAGGTGCAGCTGGAACGTCGCGAACGGATCAGCATCACCGAGCGCGAAGGTGAAGTGTTCGGCGACGAACTCGACCCGCACCCCCTTCTCGGTCAGCTCGCTGACACACGATCTGCGCCAGGTCGATCACCGAGCGGGCCAGCCGGTCCATCGACGCCACCCGCACCGCATCCCCGGCACGTACGTGTCACAGCATTGCCGCCAGCTCGGGCCGCTCGCCGCGGGACTTGCAGCTGACGTGACCGATGACGTCTTATCGACCGCCCCGACCGCGGCATGCTGGCGGGCCGGATTCTGCTCGATGCTCGAGACCCGCACGTACGCCACAGCCTGTCCCGCCATGTTCGAACCCTAGAAACAGAAGTGTGCGTCTAAGAGGTTCCGCCAGTAGGTGACTCCCGCGTGAGACCTGGACCACTCGCCGCTGGAACAAGCGACCGACCCGACGACCATGACCTACCGGCGGAATCTCTAAAACGGCGCTCATCGACATCCGAGATTGCTTACGCCGAACCATGCGATGTTATTTTTGTTACTTCAATAGTTACATCAAGGATGTTAGTATTGCAGTGTGATCGCGAGTTTTTCAGCATTGGACCTGGCGGATCTCGCCGCCGGGCAGTGGGGTCTGTTCACCACCGCCCAGGCCCGATCCGTCGGCGTCTCGCCTCAGCAGCTCGCCCGGCTAGCGAACCGCGGCATCGTCGATCGGATCCGTCACGGGACCTACCGCATCAGCGGTGCACCGATGGAACGCCAGGAACAGATTCGGGGGGCGTGGTTGATGATCGAGTCCGCGGTCATCGCCGATGACCGCCTCAACCAGAAACAACCTGCGGTGGTCTCCCACAGGTCTGCGGCTCAGCTTCATGATCTCGGTGATGTTGATGCCGATATCATGGAGTTCATCGTTGCCCGCAGGAAACAGTCCCGACTCACTGATGTCCGGTACCGCGTTGCCACACTGCCACCAGAACGGTGGACGCTGATCGACGGGCTTCCGGTCACCACAGCGCTCGCGACGATCGAAGACCTGGCCGCCGACCACCTCGACGGCGGGCACTTGGCTGGCATCGTCCGCGACGCGGTCACCACCGGCCGCATCCCCCCCGACGAGGCTACCGCGGTTCTTCGCCCCTACGCGCACAGCTACGGCGCTCCATTGGGCGATGGCTCTGCCCTGCTGGATCGTTTCCTCGATGAGGTCGGCATCCCGGAGTCCACGAGGCAGCTAAGCCGAAGACTGCCGGTGAACCGCAACGCCGCGCTCGCCGCAGCACACGACGCCGTAGCCGAGGCAGCGCGCCAGTCCCCCAGCCTTTCCGCAGGCAGCCCACTTCGGCGAGCCCTCGCCGAAGTGGCAAAGCTTCAATCCCAGGAATCCTTTCAGCAAGCTCTCGAGCAAGCTCAGATCTTGAGCTCCAACACCCCAGTCCCGGATGCACTGCAGCACCTGCGCAGCACAGATGAGTCCGGCGCACTCCGACAGGCCCTCGCGGATTTCAATGCAGCACGCGACCTCCCACCCGACAGCTGATCTATCACCGCCACTCCCTGCCCGTCGCACCCCGGGTCGCATCGCATGAAAGAGGAAGCCATGACGTCCGCCGCACAGCCGCCTGCTCGAAACGCAGCAGCGTTTAGCCGGTCACTCAAGGACCACATTCGTAACGAGGCGAAGCGGCGGGGCGGCGATACCGGGCAGCTCCGTCGAGCGTTCTTCCTCCAACGGTTCCTCACCCGCATATTCTCCGAGACGGGTGACCGGTGGCTACTCAAAGGCGGTGCTGCTCTGCTGGTTCGCCTCCCCGACGCCCGCTACAGTCGAGACATCGACCTACTCCACACCACCGCGGCGATCGAGGAGGCCTTGGCCGAGCTGGCCGCGATCGCTAGGGCGCCCAGCGACCTCGACCCGTTTCAATTCATCATGGCCACCCCGAAGCTGATGACCAGCGACGTCGCCGGCGCTAGAGTAAAGGTCGACGTCTACTACGGTACGACGCATCTTGAGCAGTTCCCCATCGACCTGTCCACCGAACTCGTCCCAATCGGCGAGGTGGACTACCAATCCCCGACGCCGGTGGCTGCGATCGACGGGCTCGCCCCAATGCCGACCTTCGCCTTATATCCGCTCGCACAACAGATCTCCGACAAGGTATGCGCGATGTACGAGCGGCACAATGGCCAGCCCTCGACCCGCTACCACGACCTTGTCGACCTCATCCTGATCGTGACAACTTGGTCGATCGACGCCACCACCACCCGCGCCGCACTCCACCACGAGTCCGCACGGAGAGGACTCACGCTCCCCTCAGTTGTCGCATCTCCGGCGCCCTCGTGGACTGCGGGCTACGCCAGAATCGCCAAAGACGTCGCTGCAGTACCTGAGAACGCCCTTGACATCACCAGCGCTCTACACATCCTCAGCACATGCCTTAATCCACTTTTCCAAGACTCTGAACAGGAAGGTTCCTGGAACCCGAAGACTCAACATTGGTCCAGCTGAGAGTGAAACTCCCGGCGTTTCCAGATCCTCGCCGGACCCGGACCCGGACCCGGCGATGCGATGCGATGCGACATGATGCATGATCAGATACTCGGACTGAAGGTCAAGTCTTTTTGAGTGGTGTATGACGGCTTTGTCGGTTTCTTCCTGGTCGGGTGGGTGTCAGGCGGCGATCGCCGCGCGGTCGGTATCGTCGGTGAGTGCCTCGTCGGCGGCGCGTGCCGCTTCTTCGGCGGCGGCCCGTGCGGCGGCTTCGGCGAGCATCACGTCGGTCGCCGCGAGGGATTCCAGGCTCATGTAGCGGCGGGCTTCGGACCACTCGTCGTGCTGCTCTGCGAGCACCGCGCCGACCAGGCGAATCACCGCTGGACGGTTCGGGAAGATCCCGACAACGTCTGTGCGCCTGCGGATTTCCTTGTTGAGCCGCTAGTTGGGGTTGTTCGACCAGACCTTGCGCCAGAGCTCCTTCGGGAACTTCGTGAACGCGAGCACCTCCTCGCGGGCGGCCTCGAGATGGGCGAACACCGCGGGCAGGCGATGCTCGACGGTGTCGAGGACCTTCTGGTACTGCTCGTGCACGTCCTCGGCGTTCGGCTGGGTGTACACGCTGTGCACCAGGGTCTTCACGCCGAGCCACTCCGACTTCGGACACACGCTCATCAGATTCGCCGCGTAGTGGGTGCGGCACCTCTGCCAGGAGGCGCCACCGAACACGGCGCCGGCCGCCTCGACCAGGCCCGCGTGCGCGTCCGAGGTGATCAACTCGACCCCCGACAGGCCGCGGGCCGCGAGGTCCCGGAAGAACGTCAACCAGCCCTCCTTGGTCTCTGCGGAGCCGACCGCGGCGCCGAGGATCTCCCGGTAGCCCTGGTTGTTGATGCCGGTGGCGACCATGCACGCGATCTTGACGACGCGGCCGTGTTCGCGGACCTTGAGCACCAGGGCGTCGGCGGCGACGAACCGGTACGGCCCCTCGTCGAGGGGCCGGGTGCGGAACGCCTCGACCTGGGTGTCGAGGTCCTTCGCCATCTCGGAGACCTGCGACTTCGACAGGCCCGTGATGCCGAGGGTCTGCACGAGTCTGGGGGTACCGCCCGCTGCGATCATCGCGAAGCGCGCAGCGGGGGAGCCATGCGCCGGGTCGACACGCCGAGCAGGTAGCAGTGCGCGACCACGGTGGTCAGGGCCGCTTCGGCGCGGCGCCGGCGTTGCAGGAGCCATTCGGGGAAGTAGCTGCCCTCGCGCAGCTTCGGGACTGCCACGTCGACGGTGCCGGCCCGGGTGTCGAGGTCGCGGTGCCGGTAGCCGTTGCGCCTGTTGGTGCGCTCGTCGCTGCGGGCGCCGTAGCCGGCGCCGCACACGTTGTCCGCGTCTGCCGAGAGCAGCATGTTGATGAAGCCGGCCAGCATGGTGCGCAGGTAGTCCGGCGACGCCTGCGAGAGCAGGTCCGACAGGAACTCGTGCGGGTCGATATCGTGGGGTGCGGTCATCGCGGGTGTGCCCTTTCGAGTGGGATGTGGAAGTTTCCTCGAAAGCCTCCCGCGGTGACCGCTTCTACGCCGGGACCATCACGGTCGGCGTGTCCACGCTCTCGCGGGGCTCGTACACCACCCTGCCGGACTCAACTCATTCCGACCGATACAACCGGCGCCCCTCGTTACTTCGTCGTCCCGCGCGACCACGTCGCCGCATCAGCCTGGATCTGCCACGAGAACTGGCGCACCGATCCAGCCGCGAAACCCGGCACCCGGAACGCAAGTGTGGATCGTGCGCGCGTCGGTCTGCCGATCTACCTCGGCTATGAGGACCGCTGGGACCTGCTGGACGGCGACCAGTCCGCGGCCCCCGTTCTTCTTCCCTCGCACTACCGCGTCCTGGCGAAAGGCTCTCGGGTGGGCCTGCCGCCGGGGCATCCCTGGCGCGAAGCGCTGCCAGATTGGCCCTGACCGGAGAGCGTGGCAGAAGGCCCGGCCGTCGTCCACGGCCGTATAATGGCGCCTAGTACCGCCTGGAGATTCCCGGCGGCGGGAACGCCGGTTCGTCCGGTCAGAGCCGATGACGTGCCTTGCGTGCAGCTCCCGTTACCAGGACGGTAGGTCGTCGGCTGCAGGACACGCTCGACGAAGATGGTCCTGCCTGAGCCATTGGGGCCTGCCAACAGAGGAAGGACCGGGGTCACTCGCCCGCCGCGGGGTCGTGCGTGCCGACTGCGCCGACGCTGTCTGCTTCTGACCGGGATTCACCGGCCGCGGTGAACTCGTCGGACAGGTTCAGCGAGGCGATGCTGTCGTCGATCCGGTCGTGCCACAGGCCACGCACGACCTTCTGGCTGCCGGCGTCCAGATCCTCGTAGGACTTCTCTCCGGCGAGGACCTGCTCGATCGCGCCGGTGCTGAGCGCAGCGGAGGACTCGAGTGCGCGGCCGAGACGTGCCCAGTGGATGATCTGCTGGGCGGCGCTGCGGCTGCGGATCCGCCCAGCGTCCTTGGCGGCGGCGAACAGCACCTCGTCGATACGGGTCGGCATCGTCGTCATACCGTAAGCGTAGAGAACTGCTACACCCACGGCGAACGTGCGCCCGGAGGCGCCTTCCGTCGAGTGAACGTCACGTGACGCCACGGCGCCGCCGTGCAGCCCGCACCGCCGCTGCGGGCGGAAATCGTGCTCACCGGCAGGGTTGCGGGGGTGTGTGCGGTAATCGGCTATTGTCGGCGGCCGCCCAGCGGTCCCGCAGGAGGCGTGTGGTTCCCGGAGTAGGCTGAAGGAATGGCCGACAGGGACGAGAAGTCCCGCGACGCGCCGCCCCGCAGACGCCGCCGCAGGTGGCGGCTATCCCAGATCACGGTCAGCGCTCCGCGCAATATGCGCCGATCCATCACCGGCACGGCAGTCGGCAACTTCATGGAATGGTACGACTTCGGCGTCTACGCGTACCTCGCGACTGTCATCGCCACCGTATTCTTTCCCGGCAATGACTCCGGCGCGGCGAACGTCGTCGGCACCTTCGGAATTCTGGCGGCATCGTTCGTGGTGCGCCCGCTGGGCGGGGCCGTCTTAGGACCGCTCGGCGATCGGATCGGCCGCAAACGCGTGCTCACACTGACGATCACGATCATGGCCATCGCCACGACCACGACCGGACTGCTGCCCGGCTACTCCGACCATGGGTTCTGGGGCGGTGTCGGTGTCTGGGCGGTGATCCTGCTGCTGATCACCCGTCTGCTGCAGGGGTTCTCCACGGGTGGCGAATACGTCGGCGCGATGACCTACGTGGACGAGCACGCGCCTGACCGCAAGCGCGGCATGATGGGCGGGTTCCTTCCTACGGGCACGCTGACCGGCTATGTCGTCGGTGCCGTGCTGGTCACCGGATTGACGGCGGGACTCTCCGACAGCGCCATGCAGTCCTGGGGTTGGCGGATCCCGTTCCTGATCGGCGCACCGATGGGGCTCATCGCGCTCTACATGCGGCTGCGCTTGGAAGAGACGCCCGCCTACGAGAATCTCAAGGCCGATGAGCGGGTCAGCGAGCAGGGTGCAGCGCACCAGCTGCGCAGAACGATCATCGACCAATGGCCGCAGGTTCTGGTGTGTATCGGCCTTGTACTGACGTTCAACGTCACCAATTACATGCTCAGCGGCTACCTGCCCACCTACCTCAGCGACATCGTCGACGTACCGCAGACGGACGCGTTGGTCATCGTCACCGTCGTGCTGTTGCTCCTCGCACTGGTCGTGGTGTTCGTCGCCCGCTTGTCCGACAGATTCGGGCGGAAGCCGATCATGTGGACGGGCTGCGGCCTGCTCATCGTCGTGTCGGTGCCGGCGGTGGCGCTGATGGGCGCGGACGCCGGCTACTTCGTCGTGTTCCTCGGTGTCCTGCTGGTCGGGTTGATGTTGCTCTGCCTCAACAGCACCGAGCCGTCCGTCCTGCCCGCGCTGTTCCCGACGAGCGTGCGCTACGGGGCGCTCGCGATCGCCTACAACATCTCCGTATCAGCTTTCGGCGGAACGACTCCGCTGATCGCATCCGGACTCATCTCGCTGACGGGGAACACACTCATACCCGCCTACATCCTCATAGCAGCGGGAATCGTGGGAGCCGTGTCGGTGTACTTCACCCCGGAGTCCTCGAACCGGCGCCTCCCGGGCGCGACTCCCACCGTCGCCACCGAGAAGGAGGCCCGCTACGTGGCCAAGGTCGGCACCATCGAAGACCCGGACGCCCCGGGGACCGGTGTCACGGAGACCGAGCCCCCCGACGAGTGATCCCGACGGGCCATTGTCGCGGGCCCTCCAGGCACCACTGTGGCACTCCGGAGCTGCCGATTCGCTCTGTTCACTCACGGGTGTACAGCGGTAAGATCTGCACCATCCTCGACGGCGGTCCCGATGGGGCGGAGGCCTTCATGAGCAGCGTCCGAGTATTAGTGGGCACGCGCAAGGGCGCGTTCATCCTGTCCGCTGACGGCGCGCGGCGCAACTGGCGGGTCGACGGTCCGCTGTTCGCCGGGTGGGAGATCTACCATGTGGCCGGATCGCCTGCGGATCCGGAGCGGATCTGGGCCTCCCAGTCCACGGGCTGGTTCGGACAGCAGGTCCAGCGCTCCGACGACGGCGGAGTCACCTGGTCACCGGTGGGCAATGAGTTCGCCTACGCCGGTACCGTCGGTGACCACCAATGGTATGACGGGACGCTGCGGCCGTGGGAGTTCACCCGCGTGTGGCACTTCGAGCCGTCGCCTTCGGACCCCGACTTCGTGTGGGCCGGTGTGGAGGATGCGGCCCTGTTCAGCTCGGCCGACGGCGGCGCAACCTGGCGTGAATCCCCCTCCCTTCGCGCATGCAGAGGCTCGGATTGGATGCCGGGCGCCGGCGGACTGGGGCTCCACACGATCGTCCTCGACCCGGCGGATCCCAAGCGCATGTTCGTAGCGATCTCCGCGGCGGGCGTGTTCCGCACCGACGACGCGGGCGCGACCTGGGCCCCCGCCAACCGGGGGCTGCACTCCGGGCACCTCCCCGATCCGGACGCCGAGATCGGGCACTGCGTGCACCGGATCAGCATGCACCCGTCCCGCCCGTCCACACTGTTCATGCAGAAGCACTGGGACGTCATGCGCACCGACGACGCCGGCGAGAACTGGTACGAGATCAGCGGCGACCTTCCCACGGACTTCGGCTTCCCCGTACAGGTGCACGCGCACGAACCGGAGACCGTGTACGTCGTACCCATCACCAGCGACGAGTTCCACGTGCCGCCCGACGGCCGGCTGCGCGTGTACCGCTCACGCACCGGCGGCACCGAGTGGGAACCGCTCACCGCCGGTCTGCCGCAGCGGAACTGCTACGTCAACGTGCTGCGCGACGCGATGTCGGTGGATACCTTCGACTCGTGCGGCGTCTACTTCGGCACCACCGGCGGCCAGGTGTACGCCTCCCGCGATTCCGGTGACACCTGGGAGGCGGTGGTCCGCGACCTGCCCGCGGTGCTGTCCGTGGAGGCGCAGACGCTGCCGTGAACCCGCCGACAGTCAGCGCACGCCCCGTCCGCGACGCCCGGGTGCGGGTGGTGCTGCCCGGGCACCTGTGCGTGCTGGCCGACGTGGACGGCGAGCTGACGTTGCCGGCGGCGGAGCCGGTGACCATCGGGTCGGTCCTGGACGCGGTCGAGGAGGCGTATCCGGTGCTGCGCGGCGCGATCCGCGACCACGGCGAAGGCACGCGCCGCCCCTACGTGCGCTATTTCGCCTGCGAACAGGACTTCTCCTTCGACGCGGCCGATACCCGTCTTCCGGACGCAGTCGCAGGCGGAGCGGAGCCGTTCCTCATCGTCGCCGCGATCGCCGGCGGGTGAGGCAGGATGCCGGCCGGTTCCCCGCACCTCCTGCCCCGTCCGGTCCCGGCCAGAGGGAGCGCGTCGCAAGTCCCGTGCCGTCGACGCGAACGGCGCCTACTGTGGTGTGCAACATAGCGCGATCACGACGGCGGGAAGGACACGTGCAATGACGCCCTCAACGGACGGTGCGGCAAGTGCTCGCATGATCGACAAGGGGGCGCCACCCGAGCGGTTCGCCCGCGGCTGGCACTGCCTGGGGCTGGCCAAGGACTTCCGCGACGGCGCGCCGCATGCGGTGGAGGCGTTCGGCGGCAAGCTCGTCGTGTGGCAGGACACCCAGGGCGAGCTCAACGTGCTCGACTCGTACTGCCGGCACATGGGCGGCGACCTGTCGCAGGGCACGATCAAGGGCGACGAGATCGCATGTCCGTTCCACGACTGGCGCTGGGGCGGCGACGGCAAGTGCAAAGACATCCCCTACGCCAAGCGCGTGCCCATGCGGGCACGCACCCAGGCCTGGCCCACCATGGAGCAGGACGACCTGCTGTTCGTGTGGAACGACCCCGAGGGCGGCAAGCCGGAGGACTACATCCCGCTGATCCGCACCGGCGACGACGAGTGGACCGAGTGGCAGTGGAAGACGATCACCATCGACACCAACTGCCGCGAAATCGTCGATAACGTCGTCGACTTCGCCCACTTCTTCTACATCCACTTCTCGCTGCCCACCTACTTCAAGAACGTCTTCGAGGGCGTCACCGCCACGCAATACATGAACGGCGAGGGCCGCGAGGACATGCTCCCGCCGGGCGTCGACCGCGCCAAGGTGTCCCAAGGCAATTCGTCCGTCGCGTCCTATTACGGCCCCTCGTTCATGATCGACGAGCTCTGCTACCACTACACCGGCTACGACGTCGAGACCAAGCTCATCAACTGCCACTACCCCGTCACGCCGGAGAAGTTCGTTCTGCAGTACGGGGCGACCGTCCGGAAAACACCCGATATCCCCGAGGGCCAGGCGGAGGCGATCACCGCGTCGAACGTCGGATTCATCACTCGCGGCTTCGAGCAGGACGTGGCCATCTGGCGCAGCAAGGCCCGCATCAACAACCCGCTGCTGTGCGAGGAGGACGGGCCCATCTACCAGCTGCGCCGCTGGTACGAGCAGTTCTACGTGGACCGGTCCGACATTGGCGAAGACATGACCGACCGCTTCGAGTTCGAGATGGACCCGACCAAAGCCAACGAGGCCTGGCGGACCCAGATCGCCGAGAACCTCGCCCGGCGCGAGGCCGAATCCGCAGCACACTGAGCGCTGGACGAAGGAGCACGCGTGACGTCGATGCAGCCGGTCACCTGCGGCGAGTGCGGCGCGCAGGTGGGCGTGCACAAGCGCAACAGCCAGCACACCGCCGTCCAGTGGCATGGCGACGCCGTCGAACGGTGCAAGTGGTTCCAGGTGGCCCGCGCGGCCGGCGAACGCTCCGCGGCGGGCACCCTCAGCTGCTACGCGTTGTGCGCCGGCATCGAGAAGGCCGTGCGCGACGGGAGCATCCACGTGCACCATGACGATGCGCACGGCTTCTCCGGCATCGGCTCTCTGGAGGAAGCCGTGGGCGCCGACGCCCCACCGTGACGCGCGGCCGCTACCGGAACACCACCTCGTTGCCGCGCAGCGACGGCGCCCCGAGCACCGTCGTCCACCCCGGAATCGACGCCGCATCCGCACCCGAGGCCGCCGCATACACCTGCGCCAGCGCCTCCTGCTCGGACTGCGAG